>NZ_KI911559.1:1962994-2263894 GCF_000515255.1 Rhodovibrio salinarum DSM 9154
CGCGGCGGCCGGATCGTTGCGCGTGACCATCTGCACCGGACGCTCGGGAAACGCGCGGCGCACAGTCAAGAGTGCCGCACCTCCCAAGTCGCCGAGTTCCGCTCCGCCCCGGACCGCGACCGTCATGTCGGGTCGGCGCACGCTGGGGCCGGTCGCGTCCAGCACGCCCAGGTCGACCAGCAAGCGGCTGGCGAGCGGGCCCGCCTCCCGGCCCTGCAACACCTGCTCGCGCAGCAGTGGCTGCACCGTCTCGTCGGTGACCCGGCCAAACAACGGCTTGAGGGCTTCTTCTATGAACGCCTGCCGAGCGGTCGCGGCCGGGCCCAGTACGACGGCTGCTTGATAGCGGGGATAAAAATCCAGCGGATCGCTCAGGGCAGTCATGCTCGTCTGCCGCACGAAAGGCGCGCGCGTGACCGCAACGTCGACCTCGTCGGATAAAAGCTTGGCGACCCGCTCGGACGGCGCTTGCAGCTCCGCGACCTGCTCGGGCGTGATTTCGAGGCCGTAGCGCCTGGCGAGCGCGAACAAGCCGTCGCCCGGCTGACGCATGTACCCAGGCGGGACAGCGAACCGTGGGCGCTCCAGCTCACTCAGGTCCGCGATCGTCGCGACGGCCTGCGTTTCGGCCTGGGCACTGCGCATCAGCAGGCGATAGGGCGCATCGAAGCCAAAGGCCGGCGTGGCGGCGAGCCCGGCGTCTTCGAGTGCGCGTTGGACCGCCGGGAGACGGCCGTCGCTTACCGGCTCGCCAGCGAAGAAGGCTCGCGCGGTGCCGGAATACTCTGGCAGCAGGTCGATGTCGCCGGCCTGCAGCTGCCGGCCACAGGCCAGCGGGGTGGAGCAGGCGGTCAGCACCGTCCGGGCGCCAGCATGCTTGAGGGTTTGGGCGACGAGTTCGGCCATCAGCGCGCTGTCCGGCTGCCCCTCAAGATAGCCGATGCGGAAGCTGGGCCGTTGGGCGCAGCCGGCAAGCAGGGTCGCAGCCAGCAATATCCCGACCAGGACGCGCAGCATCGCATTCGCCTTCATTGCCATGACCGTGCCCGCTCCCGTTCGGCCAGGTAGCGGGCCTCGTCGAACTTCAGGGCGCGCAGCAAGGCAACCATCTGCAACACCATCACCGCAGCGAACGGGATCGCCCCAAGAACGGAGAGGCTACGCACCGCCTGTATGTCGCCGGCGAGGATCATCGCCGCGCCCAGCAGAGCCAGCACCAGCCCCCAGGCGACCTTGCTGCGCCGGTCCGGGTTGGCGACGTGACTGGACAGCATGCCAAGGACGAAGGCAGCCGAGACCACGCTGGTCACCAGGAAGACGAACGCCAGCACCATCGCGGTGGCGTTCAGGACGCCGGGAAAAGGCACACGCTCCAGCAGCGTGAACAGCGCGATCGAGACATCGTAACGCACCATCTCCACAACCCCGCCCAGGCCGTAGAGTTCCTCGTACAGACCGAACCCACCGAACACGGCGAACCACAGGACCGAGAAGACGGTCGGGACCAGGATCACCCCGGCGATGAACTCGCGGATCGTCCGCCCGCGGCTGATCCGGGCGATGAACACACCGACGAAGGGCGACCAGGAAATCCACCAGAAGAAGTAGGTGAGCGTCCAGCCCTGGAACCAGCCGGCGGCTTCCTGGCGTTCGAAGGTGAACAGCTGGAACGACAGACTGACCAGTTCGGTCAGATAGTCGCCGGCGGTGGTGACGAAGCCGCGCATCAGGAACGCGGTGGGCCCCGCCAGCAGCAGGAACAGCATCAGCGCGATGGCGAGCGCCATATTGGCGTTGGACAGCCACTTCACGCCTTTATCGAGCGGCATCACCAGCGGCAGGGCGTAACAGACCACGAGCATCAGGAGCAGCGCGCCGGAGATCCACAGCGCTTCGGGGTCCGTCTCGACGAGCACGAACAGGCCGCGCTGTAGCTGGAACACACCCATTGCGATCGAGCCCGCCACCCCCAGGGCGATCGCAACGATCGCGGTGATGTTGGCGGCTTCGGCGGCGGCCGGCACCCAGCGCCCGGGCAGTTCCGCGCGCAACCCGGCGCCCGGCATGAAACTGCCGCCGCGCTTGAATGCGAAATAGGCGAGGGCGAGCGCGGTCATGCCGTAGATCGCCCAAGCGTGGAAGCCCCAGTGGAACAGCGTGACCGCAAGCGCGTGGCGCGCCGCCTCCCGGCTGCCAGGGGTGTAGCCGGGCGCGCCGTCGAAGTGCAGCACCGGTTCGGCGACGCCCCAGAACAGCAGGCCCACGCCCATGCCGGCGGCGAACAGCATGGACAGCCACGACGGTGTCGAGAACTCCGGGGACTCGTCACTGCGCCCCAGTCGGACACGCCCGTGCCGGCCGAGCGCCAGCCAAGCGGCCAGCACCAGCAACCCGGTCACCCATAGCATGTAGAGCCAGTCCAGCGCGTCGAACGCCGCGCCCGTCACTTGGCCGGCCCAGGCCGCGAGCCCCGCGGGGTCGGCGATGCCCCAGATCGCCACCCCCGCGCACAGCGGCAGCGAGATCAACAGCGCGCGCATGCGCGTCAGCCAGGTTCGCAATCCTGTAAGCATGTTGTTGGATATTTCCTGCCCGCCTCGCCCAAGCGGAGCGCCCTGCGAGGGACGCGCCGATGCAATCCGCGCCTGAACTGCCTGAAAGTAAGCGGGCATACAAGCGAATGAGCGCCTCCTGACCCTGCTTGGCGGACGGGTCATGACGCCGCTGAGCCAGGAAGCGCCGGCTGATTGGGCCGACCCTCGGGGAATCGACGGGGCATAGCCTTGCCGCATGTGGACCGGGTAGCCAGGATGCCCGCAGCTTTCTCACAGACGTGGTGTCTCTCACTCCATGGCCTCTCAGCCCGCCGTTCTGATCACCGGCTGCTCCTCCGGCATCGGCCACGCCAGCGCGCGCCTGTTGCATGCGCGCGGCTGGCAGGTGGTCGCGAGCTGCCGCAAGCAGGCCGACGTCGACCGGCTGCGCGGGGAAGGGCTGGCGAGCGTGCGCCTGGATTACGAGGAAGCGTCCAGCATCACGAGCGGCTTCGAGGCCGCCCTGGAGATTACGGGCGGGCGGCTCGATGCTCTGTTCAACAACGGCGCCTACGCCATTCCGGGCTGCGTGGAGGATCTGCCGACCGACGGTCTGCGGCAGATCTTCGAGGCCAACCTGTTCGGCTGGCACGAGCTGACGCGGCGCGCAATCCCGGTGATGCGCGCGCAGGGGTATGGACGGATCGTGCAGAACTCCAGCGTGCTGGGGCTGATCGCGCTCAAGTACCGCGGCGCCTACAACGCCACCAAGTTTGCCCTGGAAGGGCTGAGTGACACGCTACGGCTCGAACTGGCCGGCACCGGGATTCAAGTGTCGACCATCGAGCCGGGCCCGATCGCGACCCGCTTCCGGCGGAACGCCAAGCCGCAGTTCGAACGCTGGATCGATTGGGAAAATGCGCCGAACAGAGCGCTTTACGAGCAACGGATGATTCCGCGCCTGAACGCGGAGGACGGCGAGAGCCAGCCCTTCGAGCTGCCGCCCGAAGCGGTGGCGCGTAAGCTCGTTCACGCGCTCGAAGCCCGTCGGGCGAAGCCGCGCTACTATGTCACCACGCCGACCTACGCGCTCGGCGGGCTCAAGCGACTGCTGTCGACCCGGTGGCTCGATCGGGTCGCGGCCGCGGCGTCGAACTAGTCACGAAGTCGCACTCCGGCGGTGCGACAACGGCCGGGCGCGATACACCCGACCGTTTCGCAATCATCTGGCCGCGACGACCTTACAGGTCCATCGCCTGACCCGGCGTTGCGATCGTCACCTCGCCACGGGTGACCTTCTTCTTGAAGTCCTCCGGGTCGCCGGTCAGCAGTTCCATCGTGCCCCAGTGGATCGGCACGATCGTCTCCAGGTTCAGGAACTCGTTGCACGCCAGCGCGGCCGTATCCGGGCCCATGGTGAAACGGTCGCCCATCGGGATCAGGCCGATCTTCGGCTCGTGGATGCGCTGGATCAGCGCCATGTCCGAGAACACTTCGGTGTCGCCGGCATGGTACAGGGTCTTCTCGCCCGGCGCCTTGATGATCATGCCAGCGGGATCGCCCATCGTGACCGGCTTGCCCGCTTCCATGAAGGCGCTGGAATGCTGGGCGTTGACCATGGTGAAGGTCAGACCGTCGTTGGTCACGCTGCCGCCGATGTTCATCGGCTCCACCTTCTCGTGACCCTTGCTGCCATAGTACATGGCGATCTCGTACATGGTCACGAGCGTCGGGTTGAACTTCTCCAGCACCGCGTCGCTGTCGCCGAGGTGATCCTCGTGGCCATGGGTCAGGACCAGGAAGTCGACCCGGTCGAGGCTGTCCAAGAAGCCTTCGGGCGCTCTCGGGTTACCAGTCAGGAACGGATCGATCAGCACGCTCTTGCCGGCGATCTCCGCGTGGAATGCCGAATGGCCGAGCCAAGTCAGTTTCATGGCGGCTATCTCCCTTCTGGCTTGCGCAAGGAGGTTAGGGTATGTCGAAACGGCCAGGAGGCACGAAGTTAGCATGCGCCCGTGACCGGTTAACCTTTCGCCCATGCTTGTAAGTGCACCCTGCCTGACAGACAACGGGGGTGGTTGTGTGAGAGACGTGTGTCGGCGGATGCCGCCGCGCGCGTATCCGGCCTGCTGTGGCATGTGGGGGCGCAGCAGGCACTTAAGACCTTGGAGGCCTTGGGCCGTGTCGATCCGATCCCGCGCGTGTACGTATGTCCTCGTGTTCGCCTTGATGGGCGTTCTGGTCCCGTCTGTTTCCGCACAGGCGCTCCGGGACGTGCCGTTGCCACCCGATCTGGCCGGCGCGGCCTTGGATGCGGCGGGCGACGACGACCTGGCGACGGCCCGCCGGCTCGCCAACCGGGCGTCCGATGGCGCGTTGCTGGATAAGCTGGTGCGCTGGCGCTGGTTGACCGCGCCGGGCAGCCATCCGCCGTTCGCCGCGCTGCAGGAGTTCCTGCAGAAGAATCCGGATTGGCCACGGCGCCGGACGCTTGTGCGCAAGGCGGAGAACACGCTGCCGGCGTGGTGGAAACCGGATGAGCGGGTTGCCTGGTACAACGCGCATCCGCCCAGAACCGCACGGGCCAAGGTCGACCGGCTACTCGAACTCGCTGAGCTGGGAGCGAGCGAGCAGTTGGCGGGCGATCTGCGGACGCTGTGGCGCACCCAACCGTTGCGCGCCTATGAGGAACAGCGGCTGCAAGAGCGCTTGGGCGAGCTGATCGCCCGCGCCGATGAAGTGGCGCGCATGACCAACATGATGGATGCACGCGCGTTCGATGTGGCTGACCGGGCGGCGGAACGCCTGGGCGGCGCCTATCCCAAGCTGGTGACCGCGCGGCGCAAGCTGGCCCAACGCGCGGCCGGCGTGGATGCGGCCATTCGCGCCTTGCCGGAATCGCTGCGCGGCCGGCCCGGGCTGCTGTACGACCGGGCCTGGTGGCGGCTGCGTGCCGGGGACCTGGACGGTACGGTCGAGCTTTTGGATCAGCTCGAGGACGAACCCAAGCCTGAGCGCTGGTGGCGGATTCGCCACTGGGTGGCGCGCGACCTGATGGAAGATGGCCGGACGGCAAAGGCCTACGAGATCGCCGCCAACCACGGCCTGAGTGAAGGCATCGGCTTCGCCGAGGGGGAATGGCTGGCTGGTTGGCTGGCGCTGACCCGGATGGACCGACCGGAAGATGCGTTCGAGCACTTCGTGCGGCTGCATGACGGGGTGTCCACCCCGATCAGCCGCGCCCGCGGCGCCTACTGGGCCGGCCGTGCGGCGGAAACCCTGGGCCGCGCCGACACCGCGCGGGGATGGTATGCCGTGGCCGGGCAACATTGGACGACCTATTACGGCCAGCTCGCGCGGGGTCGGCTGGGCAGCACGGTGGTCCCGCCGCACGCCCTGTCGGACGCCCGTGCCCTGCAGGCCGATGCGCCGGATGATCCGGATCTGGCCGAGGCTGCCCGGTTGTTGGCCCGCCATGGCCAAGACCGCCTGGCGGACTCGTTCCTCTACACCTTGGCCGCGCGTGCCGAGCAACCGGGGCAGGCGCGTGCGGTCGCCGATCTGGCCTGGTCACTCGACCGACCCCAGGTGGCCTTATGGCTTGGTCGCCAAGCACGCGGCGATGGGCAGGTGCTGGCGGACATCCTGTTCCCGCGCCATCCCCTGCTAACGGAACGCAAGCATACCGCCCTGTTGCACGCGATCGGCCGTCAGGAAAGCGGCTTCGATCCGCAGGCTCGCAGCCGTGTCGGGGCTCGTGGGTTGCTGCAGTTGATGCCCGCGACCGCCGAGCGGACCGCGCGGTCGGCTGGTCTGCCGGTCAGCACCACGGCGCTGACGGATGATCCCGCCTATAACGCCACGCTGGGCGCCCTGCACATCGATGACCTGATCGCGCGTTTCGATGGCTCCCGCCTGCTTGCGATCGCGGCGTATAACGCGGGCGCTGCGCGGATAGAGGAATGGATCGACCGGTTCGGCGACCCGCGCCGCGAGAGCGTCGATGTCGTCAACTGGATCGAACAGATCCCGTTCGGCGAGACCCGGAACTACGTCCAGCGGGTGATCGAAGGCTATAACGTCTATCGCCAGGACCTGGGCGATGAACCGCATCTGCCGGGCCGGCTCGCGCGCGCGGATACCGGTTGACCCAACCTGATTCACGCGGGAGCGCTCCGCGGAGCGCTGACGCTATCGCCAAGTTTGGTGGATGATGAGGGCGCTCAGCCTGCGATCCTTTGCGGCACCGGGTGGCTGTCCGCGTTGAAGCGGGTCAGGCCGGTGTCGCACAGCTTCAGGTCCGGGATCACCGGCAGCGCCAGGAAGGCGAGGGTCATCGTCGGGTCGGTGACCGACAGGCCCATCCGCGCGGTCGCGGCGATCAGGGCATCCTGCCGGTCGGCGACCTCTTCCCAGGGGCGGTCCGACATCAGACCGGCGACCGGCAAAGGCTGTTCGGCGACGACTTCGCCTCTCTGAACCAGCACGAACCCACCACCGAGTTCCTTCACCCGGTTGACCGCCCGGGCCAGTTGCTGATCGTCGCTGCCGGCGGCGATCACGTTGTGGTCGTCGTGCGCCAGCGTGCTGGCGATGGCCCCGTCTTTGAGCCCGAAGCCGCGCACGAAGCCGACGGCGATGTTGCCGGTCTTGCCGTGACGTTCGACGACCACGAGTTTTGCGATGTCCTGCCGTGGATCGGCCAGCAGGTTGCCGTCCGCACCGACGGACAGATCGGCCGTCTCATACTCGGTCACGATCTGACCCGGCACGATCCGGATCACCGGGACCGTGCGTCCGCTGGCCGGCTTGGCGAAGTCGTCGGGCGCGAGTTGGTCCCGTCCCTTGAAGCGGACGGTGCCGTAAGCGCCGTACTCTTGCGGATCGATGCGCGGCCGCTCGGCAAGCCGGGCGGCATCGACTGGCCGACCGTCCTTCAGCACCGTTGCGGCGCGGCAGTCTTCGAGATCGTCCAGCAATACGAGATCGGCCAGCATTCCCGGTTCGACCGCGCCGCGGTCGCGCAGGCCGAAGTTCTCGGCCCCCCACAGGGTCGCCATCTGATAGATGCGCAGCACGTGCGCATCCCGGTTCGGCCCATGCTGGCTCGGATCGTAGAGCGCGATCGCTTGGCGGATGATGTGGTCGAGCTCGCCCTCGGCACGGACCTCGTTGGGGTGCCGGTCGTCGGTGCAGAAAGCGAGGCGGCCGGCGTTCTCGGGGCGGATCAGGCCGACCAGCGCTTCCAGGTTCTGCGCGGCCGTGCCTTCCCGGATCAGCAGGTTGAAGCCGTGCTTGAGCTTGGCCGCCCCCTCGGCATGGCTGACGCTCTCGTGGTCGTCGAGCAGGCCCAGCTTGCGGAAATGACCCAGCTTGTCGCTTTCCGCGATCAGCGGCAGGTGGCCGCCGACGTAGCGGTCGCGGAACAACTCCAGCTTCTCAAGCACCACCGGGTCGTCGCCCAGCATGCCGCCGATATCCATCATCTCGGCAAGGCCGATCACCTCCGGCATATCCATGTAAGGGGCCAGATCGCGTGCCCGCAGCACCGCGCCCGACGTGCCGAGGTCGGTCGCCGGCACGCAGGACGACAGCCCGATCTTCATGTCGAGCACCATCGTTCGGGCGTGGTCGAGGAAGAAGTCGAACGCCCGCTGGCCCAGCACGTTGGCCATCTCGTGCGGATCGCAGACGATCGTCGTGGTGCCGCGCGGCAGCACCATGCGCTCGTATTCCTGCGGGGTGACGAGCGAACTTTCGACGTGCAGGTGGGTGTTGATGAAGCCGGGCGAGAGAACTTGGCCGCGGGCGTCCAGCGTTTCCCGCGCGTCCGGCCCGTCGCCCGGTGCGTGCAGGTCCGCGATCCGGTCGCCACAGATGCTGACATCGGCCTCGACCAGTTGTCCGGCGCGCGTATCGATCACGCGCCCACCCGTGATCAGCAGGTCGGCGGTTTGGTTGCCCTGGCGGTCGTTCACTCGGGTCCTCGTGGCTCGATCTGAATGTATTTGGGAAAGGCTAGCCTGCGTCGCCGCTTGCGGCTACCCACCGGTCCCGGTCGCGGTGCCTTGCACGGGTGCGGGCGCGTCGGCATGCTCCCGGCCCATGGATTGGAACCGGCTCGAACGACAGGTGCTTTCTGGCACGCGGCTCTTGACCCTGGTGGCGGTGGTCAGCTCGTTCGCGGGAGCCCTATTGATGACCTTCCTGGGGCTGGTCAATACGTTGGAGGCCTTCCACATCCAACTGGGCGGTGTCGATACGGAGTTGCCGGGCGAGGAAGCGACCATCGTTCTGTTGATCGGCGCGCTCGACCGCTTTCTGATCGGGATCGTTCTGCTGTTCTTCGGCTACGGCATCTACACCCTGTTTGTACGTCCCGACAGCACGCCGAGCGATCTGGGATTGCCGCGTTGGCTGCACGTCGAGCGGATCGGCCAGTTGAAGCAGACGCTGGCCGAGGTGATCATCGTTGTCCTGTTCGTGCTGTTCCTGCGGGTGGCGCTGGAGACTTTCGTCGCCTCCGATCCCGACCTGAACTGGCTGGATGCGGCCAAATTCCTATTGTTGCCGCTGGCGATCCTGTTGCTGGCCTGGGCGCTCAAGCTGGCCGAGCTGCATCCCAAGCACGGCAATGACAGCACCCCGCCGCGTAAGAGCGTCCGGCCCGAACGCCCGCATCAGAAGTCGGCGGAGGATTAGGCGCCCGCGACTCCAAGGGGGCAAAAAGCCGCTTGATTGTGTGAACAGGTGCATTCCTGACATGTTTTCAACCAGCGCGTTGTTGCGCCGCATTGACCTCTTTGGCGAGGCGGCCTAGGCGGGCCGGGCCTGTCTTTTGCGCGCGCCGTGGGGGCGGTGCTGCGCACCAAGCCGCCATAATCACACACTCTTCGAGAGGTTCGCGATGGAAGCGCTTTCCGAGCTGCTAGATACGATCAGCGATTTCGTCTGGGGTCCGGTTATGCTGGTGCTACTCCTAGGCACCGGACTCTATCTTACTGTCGGTCTACGTTTGTTGCCGCAGCGCAAGCTCGGTTACGGTCTGCGCACCGCGCTCAAGGGGCGCAGTGCCGGGGCCACGGACGAAGGCGAAATCACTGCGTTCCAGGCGCTCACCACGGCGCTGTCGGCGACCATCGGGACCGGCAACATCGCCGGTGTGGCCACGGCGATCTATATGGGCGGTCCGGGGGCCGTGTTCTGGATGTGGCTGACCGCGCTGGTCGGGATGGCGACCAAGTATGCCGAGGCGGTGCTCGCCGTACGTTACCGCGAGGTGGACGCCGACGGACGTTTCGTCGGTGGGCCGATGTATTACATCAAAAACGGTCTTGGCGCGGGATGGGGCTGGCTTGGTGCGGTCTTCGCCCTGTTCGCCGCCATCGCCGCGTTCGGTATCGGCAATACGGTGCAGTCGAACTCGGTCGCCCGTGCCTTGGAGCGCACACTGGACGTATCCTACCTTACCACCGGCATTGTGCTTGCCGTGCTCACCTTCCTGGTGATCATCGGCGGGGTGAAGCGGATCGCGCGTGTCGCGGAGACGATGGTGCCCCTGATGGCGGTGCTCTATGTCGCCGGCGCGCTGGTGATCCTCGCCGCCAATGCTCCGCAGGTGCCGGGCGCGCTCGGTATGATCTTCCAGGATGCCTTCTCGGGTACGGCGGCAGCCGGCGGCTTCACTGGCGCGGGAATCCTGGCGGCGATCCGCTTCGGCGTCGCCCGCGGCATTTTCTCCAACGAAGCCGGCTTGGGCAGCGCGCCGATCGCCCACGCCGCCGCGAAGACCAGCGACCCGGTGCGTCAGGGCTCGGTCGCGATGCTGGGGACCTTCATCGACACCATCGTGGTCTGCACGATGACCGCCCTGGTGATCATCACGACCGGCGCCTGGACCAGCGGCGAGACGGGCGCGGAGCTGTCGACGCTGGCGTTCAACACCGGCCTGCCGGGCGGCGAATGGATCGTCTCGATCGGACTGGTGGTGTTCGCCTTCACCACCATCCTGGCATGGAGCTACTACGGCGAACGCGCGGCTGAGTACCTGCTGGGCACCAAGGTTGTGATGCCTTTCCGGGGGCTCTGGGTGCTGGCGCTCGTGGGTGGTGCGGTTGGCGACCTGGGTGTGATCTGGACGGTCGCTGACATCATGAATGCGCTGATGGCAATTCCGAACCTGATCGCGCTGGTTGCTCTTTCGGGCACAGTGTTCGCGGTCTCCCGGGCGTACTTCCGGAAGACCGAGTAGCGGGGCCGGTACGCAATGGCGCGCTGGCCGATAGCCGGTCGGCGCGCCGTTGCGCCTCAGCGGCCTCGCTGGGTGGCGCGGACCAGCTGTTCCAGCTTGTCCAGGAAACGTGACCGGTCGGACTTGCTGAACGGGGCGGGACCGCCGGTGACCGCGCCGGTTTCGCGCAAATCGGCCATCAGGTTACGGTTGGCAACCGCCATGCCGATGCCGGCCTGGGTGAACGGCTCGCCGCTCGGTTTGATCGCCTTGGCGTTGACATCCAGGCAGCGCGCGGCCAGCCGGATGTCGTTGGTGACGCAGATGTCGCCTGCGTCGATGTGTTCCGCGATCCAGTTGTCCGCCGCGTCCTCGCCGCTGGCGACGTAGACCATCTCAACCAGCACATCGCGTTCCGGGCGGACGCCGCCGTCGGAGACGATGTAGGTTTTGAGTTTGTGCCGCCGCGCGACCCGCAGCGTTTCCTCTTTTACCGGACAGGCGTCGGCGTCGATGTAAATCTCTGTCATTCAGCTCAGTTGTGTGTCTCTGTCGCCGGCGGCAAGGCCGTGACCAGCGTGGAAACGAGTTGCAGGCGCGGGAACGGTTTGGCGAGCAATGGCAGATGGCCGAGGTCTTCGGGAATTACGGCTTCCTCGTAGCCGGTGATGAACACTACAGGGATGCCGGCCGCGAGTACCTCTCGTGCGAAGTCGCTCGCATCGCCATCTCTGAGACGTAGGTCCAGAACGAAGGCGTCGAGTCGCTCCTGCGCGCGAATATGCTGGCATTCCGCGATGCTGGGCACGAGAAAGACCTTTGCACAGCCGGCATCGATCAACGTCAACTCCAGATCGCGGGCGATCAGATATTCGTCCTCGGCGATTAAGATATGCCGCCCCGCGAGCGATGGGGTAGGGGCGCTCATGCGGGCCCCCCTTGCCGCGGGGTTGGTCGGTCAGGAGGGGAGTCGTCGTCAGCTGTGTCGAGTGGAGTGGGTCCAAAGTCAATCGAGAGAACGTTGGGGGTCAGCGGGATATCGAGCAAGCATGTAAGCGTGCCATCGCTCGTCGACATCTGACCTTTGCCGCCCAATTCGTGCGGCACACCGCGTTCGATCAGCTCACGGCCGAAGCCATACGACCGTTCCGGAAGATCGCCAACTCCGGTTTCCTGCCAGCGCAGACGTAGCATCTCTTGCCCGGTCTGGTCGGCGATCAAACCCCAGCGCAGGGTCACCCGGCCGCTACCGTCGATCAACGCGCCGTGTTTGATCGCGTTGGTTTTCAGTTCGTTCAGCGCGAGCGCCAGGATCTGTGCTGCTTTCGGTTCCAAGGTCACATCCGGGCCGTCGATCGTGACGGTGGCGGCATCGGGCTCGCGCCCCACCAATTCGCGCACCAATTCGTCTAGGTCGAGTGAGCCGCGGCCGGTGCGCGAGATGATGTTCTCGGTCAGGGCCAGTGTATCCATGCGGCTCTCGAAACGCTCTTCGAAGTCGTCCAGTGTCTGGCTGGTGCGCAACGTCTCGTTGGTGATCGCGCGGATGTTTGCCAGCATGTTGCGCACTCGGTGCTGCAAGGCATTCAAGAGTAGCCGGTGGCGGCGCTGGGCGGCCTTGAGGTCGGTCACGTCGGCGAACACCATGATGGCTCCGCGACCGGTTTCAGTTGTGTGACCAAGCGGCATGGCGGAGACCAGAACTGCGCGTTCGGGGAAAGTCGGACGATCGTGTCGCAGCCCAGCCGCGGTGCCGGACTCTTTTGGATGAACCCAGGCTTCAATTTCGGTGAGCCGACCGCCTCGCGCGGCCTCGCGAAGAGGAAAGTCTAGGCGTTCGGCCCGCTCTGGCTGATCCGTGACAAATGCCCGGGCCAGCCAATTGCAATCGATCGTCGGGTTTGCCTTGTCGGGTAGCCCAAGGATCGTGCGTCCATAACGGTTCACCTGCACGCTGGTCATCTGCTCGTCGCGGGTTAGGGCGATTCCCACGGGTACCAGATCCATCAGCGAGGTTAGGTCGGCGGTCGCCTGGCGCAACTGGGTCACGTCGATGAAGGTCAGCACCAGCCCCTCTGCCATGCCCTCGATATTATGGTAGGGTAGCAAGCGCATCATGAAGACGGCGCTACCGTCGGTAAGCTGAACTTGGCGTTCCACCGGCCGGTGATTTTCCAGCGTTTGCGCAAGTTCCCGCCCGGGCGGACTGTCGAGCTTACCCGAGATATCCGTGAACGGTCGGCCGATGTCGCTGTCGATCAGGTTGAACAGTTGGCGGGCGTCCGGCGTGAACCATTTGATGCGTTGCTCGGAATCCAGGAAAATTGTGGCGATCCGCGTGCTTTCCATCAGGTTGCGCAAGTCCGCGTTCGACCGGTTAAATTCCTCGACCTTCCGACGGAGCTCGTCGTTGATGGTCTCCAATTCCTCGTTGGCGGATTGCACCTCTTCCTTGGAGGCCTCAAGTTCCTCGTTGGAGGACTGCAGCTCCTCGTTCATTGACAGCAGTTCTTCGTTGGCTGACTGCAGTTCCTCGTTCGAGGTTTCTAGTTCTTCGATGGTGATCTGTAATTCGTTCTTGGTTTCGGCGAGTTCGCGCTCGAGCTCTTGTGTGTCGTGATCGTTCTTCACGGGCATGGCGGTAGCGCGTGTAGGCGGAGCCGGGTCCTGGAAAACCAGCACCAGCATCTGTTCGTTGCCGCGTCGCTCGCCGATCGCGCGGGCGTGGACTTCAATCGTTCGGCGATCGCGGTTGCCACCAGCAATGTCGACCGATTCGGAGACAGTGCCGCTGTTTTGTTCAGCCTGGCGCAGCAGGCGCCGCAGTGCCGGGCGCAGCCCCTCACGCGCCATCTCCAGAACGTTGCTGCGGGGCGGGCCTACCGGCGGCTCCAGGTACCGTCCGACACCTTGAGAGAAGTAGATGGCCTCGTAATTCGAAGAGACCACAACATAGGGCGGACCAAACTGATCCAAGACCGCCCGTTCCGCCTTGCGTGTCAGACGTTGGTGTATGTCCTCATCGTGCTGGCGCGGCAGGATCGTAAACGGCTGGCGATGGGCGGCAGCCGGGGTCAGCGGGAATTCCGGCACACGGTGATGCACGTCGTCGCGCCGACGGAAAATGCGGTTCTTCTTGTCAACTTCGGCGAACAGGTCCGCATGCGGGCCGAGAGACTCCGAACTGCCCAGAAACAGGAATCCGCCAGGTTTCAGGGCATAGTGAAACAGCGGGAGCAGTTGCGCCTGCAGATCCGCGTTCATGTAGATCAGCAGATTGCGGCAGGAAATCAGATCCATCTGCGAGAACGGCGGGTGGCGGATCAGGTCGTGCTCGGAAAACAGGCAGATATCGCGCAAGCTACGAACGACGCGGTAGCCGTTGACCTCGGGTGTGAAGAAGCGTGCCAGCCGGTCCGGCTCGATCTGTTCGGTGATCGTGCTTGGATAGATGGCCAGCCGGGCGTGGCGGATCGCATTGGCGTCCACGTCGGTGCCGAATACCTGAGCGGTGGTTTGCGTTGCCTGACGGTCCATCGCCTCGCGCAGCAGGATGGCGAGCGAATAGGCTTCCTCACCGGTGCCGCATCCAGGCACCCAGATTCGCACGGCTTCCTCGGGCCCATGCGGCCGGCGCACCAATTCCGGAAAAACCTGCCGCTCCAATACCTGGAATGCGTCTGGATCGCGGAAGAAGCTGGTCACGCCGATCAAGATGTCGTTGTGTAGCATCTCGATCTCCCGCGGCTCTTCATCGAGCCGGGCTAGGTAGGCGACGGGATCGGCGATGCGCAGCGCCTGCATCCGCCTTTGGATGCGACGGATGAGAGTGGCGGACTTGTATTGGCTCAGATCGTGATCGGTGCGATGCAGGATACGCCGACTGATCTCGGGTAACTGGGCTTTGATCGCCGCGACGGGATCTTCCGATGCCGAGGATTTTTCTTGCTGTTCGATGTGCCGGACATAGTCGAGGATCAAATCCGGCATGGCAGCCACCCCGACCACATGGTCGACGATGCCCGTTTCGGCGGCAATGCGCGGCATGCTGTCGTAGGCTGGCTGCCCACTGCCCGCCACATCCGTCGCGGCTGCGAGGGCCAGCCCCCCATGCTCCTTGATCGCGCGGAGCCCGATGGCGCCATCGCTGCCGGCCCCCGACAACACGACACAGATCGCTTGGTCGGCCTGATCGGCGGCGAGCGATTGGAAGAACTGGTCGATCAGGCCGTAGCTTCGAGATGTCTGGACCGGTGTCAGCCGGAGTTGCCCCTGCGCGATGGTGAGCGCACGGTTGGGCGGGATCACGTAGAGCGTATCTGGGGCGACACGCTGGCCATCCTCCGCCTCGACCACCGAGATTTGGGTGGCCGTTTGCAACACCTGGGCGAGCTGGCTCGGATGGTCGGGACGCAAATGCATGACCAGCACGATCCCCAGGCCGCTATCTGACGGGAGTGCTGCCAGAAAGCGCTTCATGTCGTCGATTCCGCCCGCCGAAGCGCCGATTCCAACGATTGCGCGCGGGGTGTCCGGCTGTGGCTTGGCGGTAGCGCTAGACGGCATACTACTAACTTTTTGCGGTATAGCCTGGCGGGTGGTCGCGTGATTGAGTGGTGTCGGGTGGGGTGTCTTTCCCGCTCGGATACCAGGTCAACCTAGAAAGTTGTAAGCAACCTCGTGGCGAGAGAATCTATAATGTATACCGCCGATAGACCAAGTCTTGGTTGGATCGCGGGTCAAGGTAGTTGGACGGCGCATTTCTCCGATACGGCGCTTGAACAGATTGCCGAGTTGGTCGGTCCGCTTTTCGATGTTAGCACACGCAATATTCTGCCCGATGGTGGGGCACAAAACCCTGTTTTTCTCATTGCGGAAGGATGGGGATATTCGTACTACGACTTCCCGGATGGGCGCCGGCATGTGGTCGATGTACATCCGCCCGGCGAAATCATTGGCGTCGCAGCAGCTTGCAGCCGCCACAACGCGCCCCGGGTCAGTACGCTGACCCAGGTCACGGCGGCACGGCTCGATGGCGCCGTGTTGCGCAAACGTCAGGACACCTCGGACGACATGGCCCGGGGGCTGAGCCGTCTGCTCGCCGCACAGCAAGCGGATTTGATTGACCAGATGGGCAGCCTAGCACGGCATACCGCCTACGAACGCGTCGCGGCGTTCTTGTTGCGGCTATACGAACGCCTGGAAAAAGGCGCGCCGACCGGACGCGGGGTGTTCGCTTGCCCGGTATCCCAGCAGGTGATGGGCGACCTGCTGGGGCTCAGCGTGGTGCACGTCAACCGATCGCTACGCCGGCTCGCCGAGGATGGAATCCTGCACAAGCGTGCGAGCGATGTCGAAATCCTCGATGCGCGCGCCCTGCGCCGGCTCGCCGTGGGCTGAACGGCGGCGGTCCTCAGCCGCTGGACAGGTGTCCCCGGGCGGTGCGCACGCCGCTGATCACCAGGAAATAGGCCGACAGAAGGATGAATGCCCAGAAGAGGATCGGGTGGTTGGTCTGAAGACCGCCGTTGGGCGTCTGCAGCAGTACCGCGGCCAGTGTGACGGCCGACCACGCGCCGGTTATGGCCAGGGTGAGCGGGCGCAGCGCCTTCACCCGGAAAGGATGGATGAAGGTGATCGGGATGAACGTCAGCACCGCGCACAGCACCACGATGGCAAGTGCGAACCACTCGGGTAGATCGAGCAGGTAGAAACACAGCGCGATCATGTTCCAGGCCGCCGGAAAACCGGCAAAGAAATTATCCGACGTCTTGGCGTCCCGGTTCGCGAAGCAGTACTGCGCGGTGACCATCACCACTGCGGCGCCCAACAGGTTCAATCCATCCGGCAGGAAGCCGAAGGTATAGATGAACATCGCCGGGATGACCGCATAGGTCATGTAGTCGATGATGTGATCCAGGATGGCGCCGTCGACGCGCGGCAGCACCTCCCGGATCGCGTAGCGACGGGCCAGGGGACCGTCCAGCCCGTCGATCACCATGCCGATGCCCAGCCAGACCAGGGCGGCCGCCGGGCGGCCGTCAGCCACGGCGATCAGGGAGATCAGGCCGGTGACGGCGCCCAATGCGGTAAACAGGTGGATCGCCCAGGCGCGTAGCTGCGCGGCCGGACTGTGGGAGTGCAATCTGTTTGTCATATTGCGCGGCAGTCTATCGACTTGCAACGCCCGGGGACACAGCAGATATCACCCGTTCGCGATGCTTTTTTTGCACCTGAGCCGCGCATGGCGTTGACGAGGCGTGCGCTACTCGTCGACCAGTTCGCGCACGTGAATGTCGACCATCAGTTCATTGGCCAGCGCTTCGATATCCTCGCGCAACTGCTCCAGCGGCAGGTCGTTCGGGACCTGAAGCTCCGCCACGGCGCGGAACAGCGCGCCGCCGGACATCGCCCCGCTCATCCGTTCGGTCACCAGATCGTCGATGTTGACGTCCCGATCGCGCAGCACCCGGGTGATTTCATGCACCAGGCCGGGGCGGTCGTGACCGGTCAGCTCCAGGCAGACGGCATGGTGCGGGCGGACTTCCCGTGGCGTCGAATCGGCGCGGCGCAGGGAGAGTTGCAGCCGGTCGCCCGCCAGCTCCTTGAGATCGCGTTCCAGCGCCGCCGCCTGGTTGGGATCGACGCGCACGAGCGCGACACCGGCGAATTGTCCGGCCAGCACAGACATCCGGCTTTCGCTCCAGCTGCCGCCATGCTCGGCGACCACGCTGGACAGCTTCTCCACCAAGCCCGGGCGGTCGTCGCCGACCAGCGCGATCACGTAGCGCGTATGCATCTCGGTTCTTCCCCAAACGGTGTTCCGCGTTTGCCTGAACGGGTGCGACATCGCGCACCCGCCGAATTGCGCTCATCGTGCGGCGGTCGGGGCGGCGATGCAAATGCCTGAACGCGTATGCGTGGGACGCGATGACGCAGGCGGACATTGCGTTGCGCTTCAAGAAAAATCTGCTATTGGCCGGGCGAGACACGGGCCCGCCTCGGCGTGCGGCCCCAAAGCAACGGCACGAGAGGGCCTGCCCCATGATCAAGCTGATCGTCTTCGTCACCCGTCGCGACGACCTGTCGCCGCAAGCCTTTCAGGACTACTGGCGCCAGAGTCACGGGCCGCTCGTTCGCGGTATGGCGGTGACCGGCCGGACGATGCGTGGTTACGTACAGGGGATGACCGTACTGGAGGCCTACGAAGGCGCGCAGTTGCCTGCCTACGATGGCACCGCGGAGCTGTACTTCGACAGCCAAAGCGACGCGGATGCCTTCTTCGGCGATGCGGAATACCTGGCCAAGATCCAGCCGGACGAGTCCAACTTCGCCGATCTGAGCCGTTGTGCCTTCATCCCGACCAGCGGCCCGGAGATCGTGTGCGGCCCGGAGCCTGCGGACGCGCAGGGCGTGAAGCTGATGATCGGCGTCAAGCGCCGTCCTGACATGACGCTTGCGGCCTGGCGGGACCACATGCGCACACGTCATGCACCGCTGGTGCGCGATCATGCGACCAGCCAACGGTACCTAACCGGCTATATCCAGTGCTTTACCGCCGACGGTGCCTACGCGCAGGGCGAGCCGGCGGTCGATGCGACCTCCGAACTTTATTTCCCGGATTTGGCCGCGATGCAGGCGTTCCTGGACGACCCGGCGTATCGCTCGGAGGTGTTCACTGACGGGGCGGAGAACGCCGACATGTCGCGCACCGTGTTCTTTCCGACACGGGAGGAGACGGTTATTCCGGTGCCATCGTGCGTGCACACGTAAGGGCAGGGTGTTCAGCTATAGAAACGCAGGTCGGCCACCGCGAGATCGGCGTGAAACGCTCTGCCGATCGCGACCAGGCCGATACGCCTGATCCGCGTATGGTCAAGCGGTGTGTCGATCCGGTGGGCCTGGAAATTCGCGAAGGGCAGACGCACCGTCTGCCACGCGCGCGCAACCTCGAAGCTTTGACGGTAGGATTGCCAGGGCCGCTGTACGTCGCTGGTGCGCAGGTGCAGGTTGTAGCTTTCGCCGTTGCCGCTCACGGTGAGCTGGACGCCGCGCCAGCCACTGGCGTCGACCGGCCCGCCGTCCGGACGCAGGTCGAGCGTGGTCTGGGCGAAGCCGCCGTTGTTTTCCAGACTGACCTCGCCGGTCAGATGCACGGCTTGGCGGCCGTCGACGGTCGCGCGGCGGACCTGCGCTTGGGAGACCCCACCCATCACCCGGTCGGTGACCAGCCGCCACTTGGTGCCGGGCGCGGCGGTCAGGTCGGCGGCAGCCGCGTCGTCGATCAGCTCCGGGGCTTGGGGCATTGCCTTGGCCTCTACGTGTTGGAGGTGGGAGGGCGGCAAACGCTAACGGAGCCAGCGCAGCCCTGCGAGGGGGAGGCTCGACGGCCGCTGCGCCGATGTGCTGATTTTTCCGCCGCTTTCGATTACATCCGGTCGTGGCACAGGCCGTCTGGCGGCAGCGCTGCCGACGTGTTCGTTCGCCGCGACCCATCTCGACAAGACGCACATGGGAGACGATGAGGAGATGAGCCAGCATACGCCGCACGAATTGTCCGAGGAGTTCCCGGATCACAAGGACAAGATTCACGCGCTCAAGGAAAGCGACGAGCACTTCGCCGAGCTTGCCGAGGCGTATCACCAGGTCAACCGCGACATTCACAGGATGGAAACCGAGGTTGAGCCGGTCGCGGATCTGACCGAGCACGAATTGCGCAAGCGGCGTCTACAGTTGAAGGACGAGATCGCCAGCTATTTGCGCTGAGTACACGGACACAGCGCTGTCCGCCATGCATCCCGAGACGCTCATGTCGCCGAGCGTCTCGGGGCGTGGTGGTGCTTTGGCAAACTGGCTTGTCGCTGGAACAAAAGACGCCGTGCTTGGCTGCATTCGCACGGTGGCAAGGTTCCCATTGTTGCGCCCGTGATCGCTTCCTGAGGCAACTGCCACGTCGTCGTACCCGACGGCTGTTCTGAGGATACGCTCACTCGGTGCGTGGGCGGGGCTTCTGTCCTGACGAGAGCTCGGCGGATAGAGAGCCGTTCCGGTATATTGAGCGTGCGATTTGACGGGTGGTCCCCGCCACGGCTTGCAGCTTGCCGGGGCCATTGAGGCTGACGACCGCGTCGGCACCGAGCTTTTCCGCGATCGTGGCGTACATCGGAATCTCTTTGGAGTAGGCAACCACTGGCAGGTCAAGATTCCGCGCGTTGCGGATCTCGCGGAGCAGTTCGAAACCGTCGCAGTCCGGCATGACAATGTCGGTCACCAAAACGTCGACAAAGTCCAGGTGAATCGCCTTGAGCCCACGGCGGTCGGGGTCGTACTCAACGACCTCGAAGCCGTCCTGCTCTAGCAGCGCTCTAAGTTGGCGCCGTATACCAACATCGTCATCGATCACGGCAATTGTTACGGTCAATTGTGCCTACCACAGGGTGTAATTGTTCCTCGGGTACTACTGGAAGCTGGTCTTCTTTTAAGACCTATAAACCGCGACCAAGGTTTTGTCACAGTTGTGCTACGGCCCTGTTGCGACCCTCGTGGGGTGTGCGCTCCAGCGAGCGTAAATTTCGCGGCAAATGTTCGTTTAGGCGTTTAATGCTTAAAACGATGCGGAGTCAGGTCGGGGACGGGCTGTCGACCGCGCTCAAGGCATGCCTGATGCAGTACCAATCCGTTTTGGCCCAATACGTTCCGACAGGTGGGGCGCTGGCGGCCCCGCTTGGCGGGCAGGCCCGGTCATGCTCGTGACCCGATTAAGTGCGGGAACCAGTCACGTTCGCGAAATGGACAGGAGCATAACGATGCGACTTGCAAACGCGGCCTTCGTCTGAAGGGTATGGCCGCTGGTATTGTCAGCGTGGCGGCGCGTCATGCTCGTGCAGGCGACGGATTTGCGCGGCCAGATCGGTCATTTCGGTATGCATGCGCTGACGCATCGCGTGTTCGCAGACCTTGCGCATAACGCCGAGTGCCTGCAGTAGGCGCAGTTTTGCTGCGCGTGTTGCCGGTGTTTCTGCGTTTCTGCGTGCTTCTGCCAGGCCAGCCAAATCCGTGTCGGTGCGCCAAGTGCTCGCCGAACCGTCATAGCCGCCGCGTTCGTAACTGGGCGATGAGCTTGCCGTCAGCGTATCCGACACATGATCGTCCGCCTCGCTGGTACCGCTGTAGTCGACCGGGTCGTACTGCCATTCAGATGCCGGATGGCCGTGCGACGTGTCTTCGGCGAGCAAACGGTCGGCCGCAGCATATCGTGGGATGGGATTGGCGCGGCGGAGTCCCGGTAACAGCGACGTTGTGCTCATTTCCAGCCTCCCATGTGACCCATGTTGGGTCCTGGTGGTGCACTCCGGTCTGTTTTGTCCCGACCGTTGCCGTTGAAGCGGGTGAGGCGGATCGGGATGCCGGATTGTCGCCGGTCGTCCAGGCTGGGCTATGTCGCCCAAACTGGACTATGCAATAGACCAGTTGGTAGGGCCAGAGTTTTTCGCCATGACCCGCACGGCCCAAAACTCTGCCTGAAGGTGGTCGGCACGCAAAACGATTTCAGAAAGCGAGGCATTATGTCTCGTGTCCCGCGGTCCGAGGCCCTCATCAAGTTTGCCTGCCAGGTTTGCCGGAACGCACGCGGCGTACTCTAAAAAAAAGTCCCCGCAGTATCTGCTCAACAGCGGGGACTGGCGAGGAAGGCATCCGCCGGTCGGGCCAACGGATTGGGGACGATCTGATCGTACTGCAGATCGCCCGAGCTTGCGTTGCCATATGTTATAGATTGCGAGAAAATTTTTCCGTTCTTGCGCGTATCGCGCGTGCACCCTTGCAGGCATTCCACAGGCCAAAGCGGTTGGCGTGTCGAATGCCACTTTTGACTCTGCCCGACCCCGGCCCTGGGACGTTACAGTGGTCTGCACGGGGGACCGCGGCCGGTGCGCCGCGCAACGAGATGCCGCTGGGCCGGAAGCCCCGGAAAGTCGGCCTGGCGATCGAGGGAGGAGGTAGCATGAAGGTACGCCAGATCCTGGAAAGCAAGGGTGGCGAGCTGGCCACAATCACCCCGGAGCGGACCATCGAAGAGGCGGTCGGCGAACTGGGCCGGCGTCGAATCGGGTCGCTGGTCGTCGTTGATGACGCCGGCAGTTTGATTGGCATCCTGTCCGAGCGCGATGTCGTCTCTGCGATGGCGGAGCACGGCATGGACCTGACGCGCAGCCATGTCCGCGACCTTATGACCCATACCGTGACGACCTGCCGGCCGGACGACGAAGTCACGGACGTTACGGTCAAGATGACCGACGGTCGGTTCCGGCACGTGCCGGTGATGGACAAGGGCCAGCTGGTCGGCCTGATCTCGATCGGCGACGCAGTAAAAGCCCGGATTCAAGAACTGGAGCATGAGCGCGAGGCGCTGCGCGATTACATCTCCTCCGGTTGAGTCCGCATCGCCTGGTGGCAGTATCCATGCTGTCGGACCCGGCGGCGATAGGCACGGGATTGATGTGCAAACCGGGGCGACCAGTCGCCGCGATGGCTTGCCTGGCGTCGTGTGGACGGTTACCTGTCTAGGTGCGTTGACGCAGGCTGACCCACGGCGGCTTCCCGCTTCGCACGGCGCCGGCCGAAAGCGGTCCGTGCGCATGGTTTACCCGTGCGCGTATCGCGGCAGCCAGCCAGTGGAACACGAATAGGCGAAGCCCCCATGATCGTCGAACTCGGCCATTTCGCCCTGATCCTGGCCCTCTGTACCGCGCTCGTTCAGTCTGTGCTTCCCATGTGGGGGGCACAGCGGAATATCCCCGGCTTTATGGCGATCGCGACGCCGGCGGCGCTGGTCCAGCTTGGCTTGATTCTGGTGTCCTTCGGGGCGTTGATGCATGCCTACGTGGTCAGCGATTTCAGCGTCCTGAACGTGGCGCAGAATTCGCACACGCTGAAGCCGATGCTCTACAAGATCTCTGGCGTGTGGGGGAACCACGAGGGCTCGCTGCTGCTTTGGGTGCTCATCCTGGCGCTGTTCGGCGCGATCGTGGCGCTGTTTGGCCGTAACCTGCCGCCGGGGCTGAAGGCGCGCACCCTCTCCGTTCAGGCGATGATTGCGGTCGGCTTCATCCTGTTCATGGCGCTGACGTCCAACCCCTTCACGCGCATTACGCCGGCCCCGGTGAACGGGCAGGACCTGAACCCGCTGCTGCAGGACCCCGGCCTCGCGTTCCATCCGCCGATGCTCTACGTCGGCTATGTCGGTTTCTCGATTGTCTTCTCGTTCGCCATTGCGGCGTTGATCGAGGGGCGCGTGGATGCGGCCTGGGCGCGCTGGGTCCGGCCGTGGACGCTGCTCGCCTGGGTGTTCCTGACCTTCGGGATCGCGCTCGGCTCCTGGTGGGCGTACTACGAGCTCGGCTGGGGCGGCTGGTGGTATTGGGACCCGGTCGAGAACGCCAGCTTCATGCCCTGGCTGCTGGGCACGGCGCTGCTGCACAGCGCGATCGTCGTGGAAAAGCGCGACGCGCTGAAGACCTGGACGATCCTGCTGGCGATCCTGACCTTCGGGCTGTCGCTGATCGGCACGTTCCTGGTGCGGTCGGGCGTGCTGACCAGCGTGCACGCCTTCGCGACCGACCCGGACCGCGGCATGTTCATTCTGCTGCTCCTGGTGATTGCGATCGGGGGCGGGCTGGCGCTCTACGCCTATCGCGCCCCGCAGCTGAAGGGCGGGGGCCTGTTCGCGCCGATCAGCCGCGAAGGTGCGCTGGTTCTGAACAATCTGCTGCTGACCGCGGCCTCCGCGACCGTTTTCCTGGGCACGCTCTACCCGCTGTTCCTGGAGGCGCTGGGCGGCGGCAAGGTCTCCGTCGGGCCGCCGTACTTCAATGCCACCTTCATCCCGCTGATGCTGCCGCTGGTGGCCGCACTCGGTATCGGTCCGCTGCTGGCCTGGAAGCGCGCGGACCTGAAGGGCGCGCTGCAGCGCCTGAAGGTCGCATTTGTGATCACCGGCGTGGTGTTCGTGGTCTGCGCCTACGTGCTTTGGGGGCGCAGCGTGTTCGGCATGCTAGGCCTGGCCCTGGCCGCCTGGCTCGCCACCGCGGTGCTGATCGAGTTCGCCGAGCGCATCGGGATCGGCAAGGGCATCGGCTGGAACGGCGTCTGGCGCCGCGCACGCACCATGCCCCGGGCGTCTTTCGGGATGATGCTCGCACACCTGGGGGTGGCCGTTGCCATGACCGGCATGACCGCCTCGACCCTGTGGCAAAGCGAAGTGATCACCACGATGCAGCCGGGCGAAACCCGTACGGTCGCCGGCTACGACTTCACCTTCCAGGGCGCCAGCCCGGTGAAGGGTCCGAACTACCGCGCGACCGAAGGCCGCTTTCTGGTCGAGGTCGATGGCGAGACGCTGGCCAAGCTGACCCCCCAGAAACGCCAGTACGTCGTCTCCGGCCGCAGTACGACCGAAGCGGCGATCCGCACGCGTCCCTTGGGCGACATCTTCGCCGTGGTCGGCGATCCGCAGCAGAACGGTCCGGGCTATACCGTGCGCCTCTACTTCAAGCCGCTGGTCGCCTGGATCTGGTTTGGGTGCGGCATCATGGGCCTGGGCGGTCTGGTCAGCTTGAGCGACCGTCGCCTGCGGGTGGGCGCGCCGACCCGCGCGCGCCGGCGGGGCGCTGCCCCGCAACCGGCCCTCGGCGCGGCCAAGGCACAGGACTAGACGGACATGATGCGAGGCATGAGCAAGATGGTCCGTGGTTGGCGCGTATGCGTCGGCGTCTTGGTGGTGGCCGCCGTGACGGCCATTGCCGGCGTTGGGCCAACGCTTGCCGTGGAGCCGGACGAAAAGCTGGACGACCCGAAACTGGAGCAGCGCGCGCAGGAGCTGGGCAAGGAGATTCGCTGTCTGGTCTGCCAGAGCGAATCGATCGCCAATTCCAATGCCGATCTGGCCAAGGACCTGCGTATCCTGGTGCGCGAGAAGATTCAGGAGGGGATGTCCAACGCCGAGATCAAGGACTTCCTGCAGGCCCGTTATGGTGATTACGTGCTGCTGCGCCCCCCGATGAAGCCCGAGACCTATGTGCTGTGGTACGGCCCGGCTGTGGTTACGGCGCTCGGCGCGCTTGGCATCGGCGTGTTCTTCTGGCGCCGACAACGGCGCCCGGCTGCCCAGCAGAAGCTGTCGGCGGACGAACAGCGCCGCTTGAACGACATCCTTGGAGAGAGTGACGACCAGGCATGACTTTCTGGATCGCCGCCGGTCTCATGACGTTGGCCGTGGTGGCGGCCGTCGTCCTGCCCATCCTGCGTTCCCGCGCCGTCGCCCGGCGTGCGGCGGATTACGACATCGAGGTCTACCGCGACCAGCTCAAGGAGGTGGAGCGCAACAAGACCCGTAACCTGATCGGTGACGAGGAAGCCGAGGCGGCCAAGGCTGAGATCGGCCGGCGTATCCTGGAAGCCGACCAGCGCCGTCAGAAGGCCGCCAGCGAAGGAGCGAGCACCAGTCGGGCCACTGTGCGGGTTGCCGCCGTCCTGATCGCGGTCGCGGTACCGGCGGGGGCGGTTACGCTGTATCTGAGCGAGGGCCGCCCGGACCTGGAAGGCCAGCCGTTCGCCAGCCGCAACCTGCCGGAGGACGCGGGCACGCGTCTGTCCGGTCGTGGCGGCAATGGCATGGGACAGCAGGCCCAGTCCGGGAGTCCTGCTCAAGGTGGCGGTCAGAGCGGTCAGGGACAGTCGCTGGCGCAGGCCGCAGACAATCTGGCCGCGAAGTTGGAGCAGAACCCGGACAACGTGGACCAGTGGGTTCTGCTGGGCCGTACGCGTTTGGCCATGCAGCGTTACGACGCCGCCGTCGAGGCGTTCGAGCAGGCGGCCCAACGCGCGCCGGAGCGGGCGGAGGTCAACGCCTACTATGGCGAAGCGCTGGTGATGGCGAACCGGGGCACCGTCGTGCCGAAGGCGCAGGATGCCTTCCGCAAGGTACGTGCTCAGGTGCCGGACGATCCGCGCAGCCGTTTCTACCTGGGTCTTGCGGAGAAGCAGGCAGGCAATCCGCAGGCCGCGCTGGAGATGTGGAAGCAGCTGGCCGCGGACGCCGAGCCAGGCGCCCCGTACCTGCAGGCGCTCAGCCAGCAGATGGCGCAGGTCGAGCGCGAGCTGGACATCGAACCCGGAACGACCTTCGCAGAGGTGAAGCCGGAGGCGCCGGCTGCGGACGCGGGCGGCCAGAGCGCGCGGACTGGCGCGTCGGATGGTCAGGCCGGGAGCGCGTCAAACGGCAACGCCCCCAATCCCAGTCGCGAGCAGGTCGAGGCGGCGCAGAACATGTCCGCCGAAGACCGTCAGCAGATGATCCAGGGCATGGTGGACCGCCTGGCGAGCCGTCTGGAGGAGAACCCGCAGGACGCCCAGGGCTGGCAGCGCCTGATCCGCTCCTATGGCGTGCTGGGCAGAAACGCGGAGGCGACCCAGGCGCTGGCCGACGCATTGGCGGTGTTCCAGGGCAACGCGCGCGTGCGCCAGCAACTCAAGCTGGCTGCTCAGCAGCAGGGCGTGGCGATGCCGGAGGGCGTGAGCCCGCCGGAACGAACCGCCAGCGAAGGCAGTGGACAAAGTGGCGGGCAGCCAAGTGGCGGCGCGGCCGGGATGCCGTCCGGCGGTCAGCAGGGCCAGTTGAGCGCGGCGCAGCGTCAGCGCATGCTGGAGCAGATCGCCGAGGGCCTGTCCAATCAGTTGCAGAACAATCCTGACGACGTCTCCGGATGGACCCGTCTGGGCCAGACCTATTTGCAACTGGGCGAGATGGAGAAGGCGATCGACGCGCTGGCCAACGCGGAGCAGCGGGCGCCGGAAGATCCGGCCGTGCTGCTGACCTATGCCCGTGCGTTGCGTCAGGACGCCGGCACCCAGACCGAGCAGACGGTGCAGCTGACCCGTCGGGCCCTCGAGCAGGTGCCCGACAATCCCGAGGCGCTGTGGTTCGGTGCGATGGCGGAACTGCGCGAGGGCGACAAGGACGAGGCCCGGGCGATGTTCGATAAGGCAATCGACCAACTCCCGCCCGATACCCCGCAGACCGCCGAGCTGCGCAAGCGCGCCGACCAGATGTTGGCGGACAATTGACCGCGTTCTTGCGTGACCGCGGGGTCGGGGGAAGGCGGAGGAGGCTCTTGGCGCGCCCGTCTTTCTAGTCGCCGTGTCCTTCCATCCGTTTCTTCAGATCCGCGCAAGGATCGCCGCGCTCGTTAGCTGGCGTGAACCAGACGTAATCGAACGCGCGCGGTGCGGCGTCCGGCTGGTCGGGCAGGTAGGCGGCGGGATCGGTGACCTCGGGACGGACTTCCAGGAAGCGGACGACCACCACATCGGGGTTGTCTAGGCGCTGGCGCAGATACCAGGGCACCGCCCGGTCCGCGCGAGCGTGGCCGCCGCCGGCGATCAGCACGGCACCGCGGTCCTGTTCCCGGGCGCCCGCGATCAGCGTATCGGCCATCACCGCGTCGCGCAGGCGCTGGACGTTGGCCATCGGACCCATCGCCTCCTTCGGCATCAGGTTGCAGTGCCCTTCCCGGAGTTCGGTCAGCAGCCGGTCGCGTTGCGCCGCCGGGAGCGGGGTATCGAGTCCGAGTGCCGCAACCCGGTCGGCATCGAGCGCAGCAAAGCCCTGCCGGCCAACCGTTCGGGTCTCCTCCGGCGTCGGGTTGGCGGCCAGGATCGGCAGGTCGGCCTGCAGCGCCGCCGCTGCGATCGGCTGGTAGGTCGACCAGGCAGGCCAGCCGCGCTCTTCCCACGTCACCGCTGGACCCAGACCGGTGGCGTCGTCCGGATGATCGTTCAGATAGGCCTCCAGGGCGGGGGTCTGGCTTTGGTCGATCATCTCGAAGGCGAGGGCGGGCGTTCGGCCTTGAGCGGTCATCGCCTGCACGAGCCACGCCTGCAGGGCGTGGTGGTCCGGGTTATCGTGCCGCTCTCCCAGGATGACGAAACGGGCCTTGGCCGTCGCTTCGGCCACGGTTGCCGGGTCGACGGGCTGTTCGCCGGCCGCATCGTACACCTGTCCGACCAGCGGATGGTCGCGGTGCAGGGGAGTTTCGAACTCGGGCACGGGCGGCAGTTCAGCAGCCTGCGCCAGCAGAGCGGGGGGCGCCGTGGCCAGGATGGCGACGACGAGCACATTCCGGAGTCGCGATGGTTTCATGCCGCTCAACATGGGCTTCTCGGCGCCAGCCGGCAACGCGCCTCCGGCTGGCGCAGCCCGGTCGGCTCATGCTAAGCGCGATGATAGGGCACCGGCAGCGTGGCCCGCTTCCCTGAGGGAAGAGAAGACCGACAGCGTTATCAGTGGAGAGGAGGCGTCGGGCGGACATGGGGCAAGGTGAGCCGCGGACCGGTGGGCAGGTCCTGGTCGATCAGCTGGCGCTTCAGGGCGTCGAGCGCGTCTTCTGCGTACCCGGCGAGAGTTACCTGGCGGCGCTGGACGCGTTGCACGACACCCCGCAGATCGATCTCACGGTCTGCCGGCAGGAAGGCGGCGCTGCCATGATGGCGGACGCGCACGCCAAGCTGACCGGCAAGCCGGGGGTTTGCTTCGTGACCCGCGGGCCCGGGGCGACCAACGCCGCCAGCGGGGTGCACGTTGCTTTCCAGGATTCCACGCCGATGGTGCTGCTGATCGGGCAGGTCGGCCGGCCGATGCGCGACCGGGAGGCGTTCCAGGAGATCGATTTCCGCCGAATGTACGGCGAACTCGCCAAATGGGTCGCGCAGGTCGACGATCCCGCGCGCCTGCCGGAATACCTCTCGCGCGCTTTTCATACCGCCCAGCAGGGCCGCCCTGGTCCGGTCGTGCTTGCCTTGCCGGAGGATGTCCTGAGCGAACGTGTCGAAACGCCCGACGCTGGCCCCGTGCGCCCTGCCGTCGGCCGGCCGGGCGCGGCGGAGATGGCGGAGCTGCGCGACCGTCTGAGCCGGGCCGAGCGGCCGCTCGCGATTCTGGGCGGGGGCGGCTGGAGCGCGGACGCCAAGACCGATTTCGAGGCGTTCGCGCAGGCCAACGACCTGCCGGTCGCCTGCGCGTTCCGCTGTCAGGATTATTTCGACAATCGCCACCCCTGTTACGCCGGCGACGTCGGCCTGGGCGTCAATCCGGCGCTTGCCCGCCGGGTGCGGGAGGCCGATCTGCTGCTGGTGGTCGGCGCGCGGATGGGCGAGGCGACCACCGGCGGCTACGCCCTGATCGACGTGCCAACTCCGAAGCAGACGCTGGTCCACGTCCATCCCGGTGCGGAGGAACTGGGCCGCGTCTATCAGCCAGCGCTGGCGATCCAGGCGGCTACGGGCGCCTTTGCGGCCGCGGCGCGCGCGCTCGCCCCGCTTAACGCACCGCCCTACACCGGTGTCCGAGAGGCCGCGCGACAGGACTACCTGGACTGGACCGCGCCCCCCGTGGCGAAGGCCTCCACCGGGACGGTCGACATGGCGCAGGCGATTGCCGATCTGCGCGAGCGCCTGCCGGACGACGCGGTGATCTGCAACGGCGCGGGCAACTACGCGGCCTGGCTGCACCGCTACTACCGCTACCGCAGCTACCGCAGCCAGTTGGCCCCGACCTCCGGGTCGATGGGGTACGGCGTTCCGGCGGCCGTGGCGGCCAAGCTCGCCGCGCCAGACCGGCCGGTGATCGCGTTCGCCGGCGATGGCTGTTTCCAGATGACCGGGCAGGAACTGGGCACCGCGATGCAATACGGCGCGGGCATCGTGGTGATCGTCGTGAACAACAGCAGCTACGCCACGATCCGGATGCACCAGGAACGGCAGTATCCGCATCGCGTTACCGGTACCGATCTGCGGAATCCGGATTTCGCTGCACTCGCCCGCGCCTATGGCGCCCATGGCGAGTTGGTGAGCGACCAGGCAAGCTTCGCCCCGGCCGTCGAGCGCGCCTTGAACGCCGGCGGTCCCGCTCTCATCGAGGTGCGCACCGATCTGGAACAGATCAGCCCGGCGAAGACGATCGCTGAACTGCGCGCAGGAAGGTGAGCAACGGGGCCGAGAGGGCGTTCTTCGACCGTCGGCCCCGGCTGCCTAACTCGAGAAGCTGCCTAACTCGAGAACGAGTCCGCCATCGAGGCCTTGGTGCGCGCGACGTAGTCCTGCAGCGCTTCGTCGGTCGCGGGGTCGAGGGCGGGCGCCTCATACTCCGCCAGGCGCTTCTTCCACAGGGTATTGGCGCGTTGGGCGGCGTCCTGCGCGCCTTCGCTCTCCCACTGCTCGAAGGAGTTGTTGTCCGCGATCTTGGAGCGGAAGAAGGCCGTCTCGAAGTTCGCCTGGGTGTGGCTGGCGCCGAGGTAGTGGCTGCCCGGGCCGACCTCGCGGATGGCATCCATCGCCTGGCCGTTTTCCGACAGATCCACGCCGTTGGTCATGGCGTGCATCATCTCCAGCTGGTCGGCGTCCATCACCAGCTTTTCGAACGACGCGGCCAGTCCGCCTTCCACCCAGCCTGCGGAATGCAGCGTGAAGTTCACGCCGGCCAGCACGGTCGGCAGCAGGGTGTTGGCGCTTTCGTAGGCCGCCTGCGCATCCGGAATCTTGGACCCGCACAGCGAGCCGCCGGAGCGGAACGGCACGCCCAGCCGGCGCGCCAGCGCGGCGGCGCCGTACAGCACCAGCGCCGGCTCCGGCGTCCCGAAGGTAGGCGCGCCGGACTGCATCGAGATCGAACTGGCGAACGAGCCGAACACCACCGGCGCACCGGGGCGCACCAGCTGGGCGAACGCCATACCCGCCATCGATTCCGCGAGCGTTTGCGCCAGCGTGCCGGCGATCGTCACCGGCGCCATGGCGCCGGCCAGAATGAACGGCGTGATGATGCAGGCCTGACCCGCGCGGGCGTAGACCTTGAGCGCGCCCAGCATGGTCGCGTCGAAGGTCATTGGCGAGTTGGCATTGATCAGCGAGATGGTGACGACGTTCTGCTCGACCGTCTCCTTGCCGAACAGGATCTTGGCCATCTCCACCGTGTCTTCGGCGCGTTCGGGCGCGGTGACGGAGCCCATGAATGGCTTGTCGCTGTAGCGCATGTGCGCGTACAGCATGTCCAGGTGCCGCTTGTTCACGGGCACATCGACCGGCTCGCACACCGTACCGCCGGAGTGGTGCAGCGACGGCGTCATGTAGGCGAGCTTCACGATCTTCTGGAAGTCGTCGAGCGTGGCGTAGCGACGACCTTCGTCCAGCGTGCGCACGAACGGCGGGCCATAGACCGGGGCAAACACCGTATTGTTGCCGCCGATCTCGACCGACCGCTCGGGATTGCGGGCCAGCTGGGTGAACTGCCGGGGCGCGTTGTCCTGGATGATCTTGCGCGCCATGCCGCGCGGCAGGCGCACCCGCTCGCCCTGGACGTCCGCACCGGCCTGGCGCCAGATCTCCAGCGCCTCCGGGTCGTCGCGGAACTCGATCCCGATCTCTTCCAGGATGGTGTCGGCGTTGGCCTCGATCGTCTCCAGGCCTTCTTCGCTCAGCACCTCGTAGGGCGCGACCTTGCGGGTGATGTAGCGCAGCTGCTGCACCCCGCCGCCGCCGCGTTGGGCGCGCCGGCCTTCCCGGCCGCTGCCACGCCCGCCACGGCCACGCCGGCCGCCGCGGCCGCCAGCATTGGCGGTACTGTCGGCGGTGTCGCTGGCCGTTTCGGCGGATGCGTCGTGTCCGGCGGGCGTCTCGGCGGTTTCGGCAGTGTTGGTCATGACTCTCGTCCCCAAAGCCCGGGCGCGTGGTGTTATGGATCGCGGACTCGGGCGGCGTTCGCGCGCCGCGTCTTAGCCTGGATTATTCGGAGTGGGTCCCTAGCGGGGCTGTCGTTTCCGCGACGGGGAACGGCTGAATTGCGGCGCGGCGCGGGGCCGCAGGGGCTCTACGTCGCGTAACGGCTCTATGCTTCTGTCCGCTGTGCTACACCGTGTCGGTCCCACACTTGCTGGGTGTCGCTTTTCGGGGGGCTGGCCGGTTTGCGATCCCGCAGCGTCCGGCTCGCTGGACGGGCAGGCGGGCGACCGGTTAACTGTCGCGGGCAGGGGCTTCGAAGACAGCCCTGCGCGTGGGCCGGTTGCGGAGACCGTCCCTAAGGCCACGCGACGCCGACGCGTGCGATCCGCCGGGACCAAGACGAAGGATATGCTTGATGAGCGAACGTGAGGCGATGGAGTACGACGTGGTGATCGTCGGCGCGGGCCCATCCGGCCTGTCCGCGGCGATCCGGCTGCGTCAGCTGGCCGAGGAGACGGGTCAGGAGATCAGCGTCTGCGTCCTGGAGAAGGGCTCGGAAGTGGGCGCGCACATCCTCTCCGGCGCGGTGATCGAAAGCCGGGCGCTGGATGAGCTGATCCCCGACTGGCAGGACAAGGGCGCGCCGCTCAACACGCCGGTCAAGAACGAGAAGTTCCTGTACCTGACCGAGCGGGGCGGCTTCAGCGTGCCGGTTGGCCTGTTGCCCGCGCAGATGCAGAACCACGGCAATTACATCGTCTCGCTTGGCACCGTCACCCGTTGGCTGGGCGAGCAGGCGGAGGCCATGGGGGTCGAGATTTACCCTGGCTTTGCCGCGGCCGAGGTGCTGTTCGACGCGCAGGACCGGGTGGTCGGCGTGGCGACCAACGAGCTGGGCGTCGCCGCCGACGGCAGCCACAAGGACAGCTACACGCCCTCGATTGAACTGCGTGCCAAGTACACCATTTTCTCCGAGGGCTGCCGCGGCTCGCTCTCGGAACAATTGGTCAAGAAATACGGCCTGCGCGACGCCGCCGATCCGATGACCTACGGCATCGGCATCAAGGAGCTGTGGGAGGTTCCAGCTGAGCAGCACGACGAGGGGCTGGTCATGCACTCCTCCGGCTGGCCGATGGACGATGCCACCTGGGGCGGCTCGTTCATGTACCACCTGGAGAACAACCAGGTGTATGTCGGCTACGTGATCGGCCTGGACTACAAGAACCCCTACCTCTCGCCGTTCGACGAGTTCCAGCGGTTCAAGACGCATCCCAAGGTCCGCCCCTACCTGGAGGGCGGCAAGCGGGTCTGCTACGGCGCCCGCGCACTCAACGAGGGCGGGCTGCAGGCGCTGCCCAAGATGCAGCTACCGGGGGGAATCATTACCGGCTGCGCTGCCGGCACGCTCAACGTGCCCAAGATCAAGGGCACCCACAACGCGATGAAGACCGGCATGCTGGCCGCCGAAAGCATCGCCGAGGCGTTGCAGGCGGGGGACGAGGGGCAGTCTACGCTCGACAGCTATCAGGAGAAATTCGACGCCAGCTGGGTGAAGGAAGAGCTGTACGCCGCGCGCAACGTCCGTCCGGCGGTTTCCAAGCTCGGCATGAAGCTCGGCACGCTCTATGCCGGGATCGACCTCAAGCTGTTTGGCGGCAAGGCTCCCTGGACCTTCCATCACAAGCACGGCGACCACGAATCGCTGAAGCCCAAGGAGCAAATGCCCCAGATCGAGTATCCCAAGCCGGATGGGGTGGTTTCGTTCGACAAGCTGTCCAGCGTCTATCTGGCGAACGTCTGGCATGACGAGGACCAGCCGTGCCATCTGCAGCTGAAGGACAGCCGGATGCCGGTGGAGCATAACCTGGAGTGGTACGACGCCCCCGAGCAGCGCTACTGCCCGGCCAGCGTTTACGAGATCGTCACCGACAGCGACGGCTCCAACCCGCGTCTGCAGATCAACTTCACCAACTGCGTTCACTGCAAGACCTGCGATATCAAGGATCCGACCCAGAACATCGTCTGGACCACGCCGGAAGGCGGCGGCGGGCCGAACTACCCGAATATGTGATGGGCAGCGGACGGGCCGGTCGGTAGGCGTACCGGCCCGTCCTGCGGCAGCTCAAATTGCCATCACCGCGCCAAGTTGTTCCTTCAGGTCCGCGTCGCTGGCGTTGGTCAGGTCCTTGGCGATCTCGCCGGTGACCTTGGCGTAGGTCGGCTTGCTGAGCTGTTCGCGCAGCCAGCCGAGCGTCTTTGGTGGGGCGACCAGCACCAGGCGGTCGAAGCGACCTTCGGTGCGGGCGTGATCGAGCGTCTCGGCGACCTGGTGGGCAAAGCGTTCCTTCTCGAAGGTGTGCCAGTCGGTGCGCGGTGCGACGGCGTGGCGGCCGCCGCTGGCCGGGCTGCTGCCGCGGCCGGGCTTGTCGGTCACCAGCTCGCGGTTGGGCGGCAGGTGTTGTTGCATCTCGGAGTCGAGGGCGGCTTCAAGGCCCTTGCCGGGGCCATGGTTCTCCAGAAAACGGGCGCGAGCGCCGTCGGCGACGAGGATCCAGGTTCGGATGGGTTTCATGGCCAGCAATTACCTCCGCTCAACTTGTTGTTTTACCCGGATTTTGGCGGTTGCCTCTCAGGCATGTAGGTAGCCCGGCGGCGGCCCGCAACGCGGCATGCCAGCCGTGTCGTCACGCCCCCTTGTTAGGTCGGGTTCAGACTGTATGATGCGGCGCCACATTCGGCGGACAGGATTGTTTGGCATGGAACTGCGCACGGCGCTCACATTCGACGACGTTCTCCTTGAGCCCGCCGAAAGCTCCGTCCTGCCCAACCAGACCGATACGCGCACGCGCTTTACCCGCTCGATCGAGCTGGGCATCCCGTTGGTGTCCGCTGCGATGGACACGGTGACGGAAAGCGCGCTCGCCATCGCGATGGCGCAGGCCGGCGGCATCGGCGTGATTCACAAGAATCTCGAAATCCCCGAGCAGGCCGACGAGGTTCGGGCGGTCAAGAAGTACGAAAGCGGCATGGTGATCAACCCGGTCACCGTGCGCCCGGAACAGACGCTGGCCGACGCGCTGGCGCTGATGGACCGGCACAAGATCTCCGGCATCCCGGTGACGGAAGAGCAGGGGCGGCTGGTCGGCGTGTTGACCAACCGCGATGTGCGCTTCGCCTCCAACCGCAAGCAGCCGGTCTCTGAACTGATGACACGGGACAACCTAGTCACGGTGAAGGAGAACGTCGGCCGCGACGAAGCCAAGCGCCTGTTGCACCAGCACCGCATTGAGAAGCTGCTGGTGGTCGACGAGAGCTACCGCTGCATCGGCCTGATCACGGTCAAGGATATCGAGAAGGCGAGCGCCTTCCCGGATGCCTGCAAGGACGACCAGGGCCGCCTGCGCGTTGCCGCCGCGACCGGTGTGGGCAAGGATGGCATGGCACGCGCTGAGGCGCTGCTCGAGGCCGAGGCGGACGTGATCGTGGTCGATACCGCGCACGGCCATTCGCGCGGCGTGCTGGAGCAGATCAGCCAGATCAAGCGGCTGTCCAACCAGGCCGACGTGGTCGCCGGCAACGTCGCGACCGGGGAGGGCGCCCAGGCGCTGATCGACGCCGGCGCGGACGCGGTCAAGATCGGTATCGGCCCCGGCTCAATCTGCACCACGCGGATCGTGGCCGGCGTCGGCGTGCCGCAGCTCACTGCCCTGCAGAACACGGTCAAGGTCTGCCACGACAACGGCGTGCCGGCGATCTCGGACGGCGGTATCCGCTTCTCCGGCGATCTCGCCAAGGCGATCGCCGCGGGCGGCGACGTCTGCATGATCGGGTCGCTTTTGGCCGGCACCGATGAGAGCCCGGGCGAGGTGTTCCTCTACCAGGGCCGGACCTACAAGGCCTATCGCGGCATGGGCTCGATGGGTGCGATGGCGCGCGGCTCCGCTGACCGCTACTTCCAGGAAGAGGTGTCGGATCGCCTGAAAATGGTGCCGGAAGGTATCGAAGGGCAGGTGCCCTACAAGGGTCCGGCTGGTACGGTGATCCATCAGTTGGTCGGCGGCCTGCGTGCGGCGATGGGTTACACCGGCTGCCCGACCATCCCGGAGCTCCACGAGCGCGCCAAGTTCCTGCAGATCACCAATGCCGGCATCCGCGAAAGCCACGTCCACGACGTTACCATCACCCGCGAGGCTCCGAACTACCGGAACTGACGGCCGAGGCCGTCAGGCACGGGGGCGACGATGACCCCCGGCGCCCGGATCGCCGCAGCGATCGAGCTATTAGCGGAGGTCGATGCGCACGACCGGCCAGCCGATCAGGTCGTGCAGGAGTACGTGCGTCAGCGCCGGTTCATGGGAGCCAAGGACCGGCGCGCGGTGACCGACCTGGTGTTCGCCGCGATCCGCGCCCGGGCGCGGACGTCCTGGTGGTTGGCACTGGCGGCGGGACACGATCCGGAGCATGTCGGCTCGGAAAGTGTCGGCGAGCAGGCCGCCCAGACGCCGCCGGCCCCGCGCGCCCGTGTGTTCGCCTTGTTGATCCTGGGCGAGGGATGGACGGTCGAGCAGCTGGCCGGCGTGTGTGATGGCACCGGCTACAATCCGCCGCCGCCCGACGAGGCTGAACAGGTGCTGCTGTCCGCGCTGGAGGGACAGACGCTGGATGACCCGCGCCAACCGGACTGGGTACGCCTGGAGACGCCGGCGTGGCTCCTGCCTGCCTTCCGAGAGGCGTTTGGCGAGGCAACCGAGGCGGAACTGACCGCGTTGCGCCAGGAAGCTCCGGTTGACCTGCGCGTCAACCGCCTGCTGACCGACGGTCCGCGTGAGGTCGCCGAGGCGCTGGCCGCCGAGGATCTCCAGACCCAGCCCACGGCCTATTCGCCGCTCGGCCTGCGTTTGACCGGCCGGCGGGCGGTGCAGGCAACCGCGCCTTACCGCGATGGCTTCGTCGAGTTGCAGGACGAGGGCTCGCAACTGATCGCGCTTCTGGTCGCGGCCAAGCCCGGCATGGCGGTGTGCGACTTCTGTGCCGGGGCTGGCGGCAAGACACTGGCCCTGGCAGCCGAGATGAACGACCGCGGCCGGCTGGTGGCCCTCGATGTCGACGGCGAGCGGCTGGGCCGTGCGGGGCCGCGGTTGCAGCGGGCGGGCGCCCGGAATGTCGAACGGCGGATGCTGGCCACCGACCAGGATGGCGAGAGCGACCCTTTCGTGGAGGAGAACGCCGGCAGTTTCGACCGCGTGCTGATCGACGCGCCTTGTACCGGAGTTGGGGCCTGGCGCCGGCAGCCCGACAGCCGTTGGCGTCTGTCGGAGCATGCACTCACCCAGCGTACACAGGCGCAGGATCGCATCCTTGCGCAAGCGGCGAAGCTGGTGAAGCCAGGCGGCCGGCTGATCTACGCCACCTGCTCGCTGTTGCCGCAAGAGAACCGTGTGCGCACCTGGGATTTTCAGTCCGCTCATCCGGAGTTTCGCCAGTTGCCTATTGACGAGGTCTGGGCCGAAGGGGTCGGTACGGATACGACCGGCGTGCTGCCGAACGACGGCCAGGACCTGACCCTGACGCCGGCACGCCACGGGACCGACGGCTTCTACCTCGCGGTGTTCGAACGTCAGGCCCAGGGAGCCGGGGGCGGGAAATGAGCGCAAGCATCCGTCTGGCCCAGCCCGCCGACGCCGCGGCGATCGCCCATGTGCATGTCGAGACCTGGCGCGCGGCCTACGCCGGCGTGGTGCCGGACAGCTACCTGGTGCGGATGAGCGAGCAGGGCCAGGCCTTCACGTGGCGCAAGATGCTGGCCCGTCGGTCGAAGGACGAGCGCACGGTGGTCGCCGAAGTCCGCCGGGGCGAGAGTGGTGCGCAGTCGCTGGTCGGTTTCGCGTCGTACGGTCGCCAGCGGGGCACGGACCTCGGCTACACCGGCGAGATCTTCGCGCTGTATGTGCTGCCGGACTGGCACGGCCAGGGTATCGGCCAGCAGCTGATGCACGCGACCTTCCGCCGTCTGTGGGAGGCCGGGACGCCGGGCTGCCTGATCTGGGTGCTGGCGGAGAACCCCGCGCGCTTCTTCTACGAGCATATGGGCGGTCAGCGAGTCGCCGAGCGGATCGAGAACTTCGCGGGCGAGAACCTGACCCAGGTGGCCTACGGCTGGCCCGACCTGGAAACCTGGCTGCAGCAGACCGGTGGGTAGCGGGAAGGTGTGTGCCCGCCACCCCTGCCGCCCGCTTGCCGCCGCACCGCGCCGTCGCTAGCCTCCGCCGCACTTCACGCCCGCCTTCGCTGACGAGACAGTTCCCATGACCGACGCCATCGCCCAGCAGCACGACTGCATTCTAATCCTCGATTTTGGCTCGCAGGTGACGCAGCTGATCGCCCGTCGGGTGCGGGAGAGCGGGACCTTCTGCGAGATCCTGCCCTACAACGCCGACGAAAGCCGGATTCGGGGCTACGACCCCAAAGGCATCATCCTGTCCGGCGGACCGGACTCGGTGACGCGCGAAGGCTCGCCGCGCGCCCCGCAGGCGGTGTTCGAGCTGGGCGTGCCGCTGCTCGGCATCTGTTATGGGCAGCAGACGCTGGTCGAGCAGTTGGGCGGCCGGGTCGAGGGCTCCGAGCATCAGGAGTTCGGCAAGGCCTTCCTCGAGATCGGCGCCGACGTGCCGCTGTTCGAGGGTGTCTGGCAGGCGGGCGAGCGCCATCAGGTCTGGATGTCCCACGGCGATCGCGTGGTTTCGCTGCCCGACGGCTTCCAGGTGGTCGGCACCAGCGACGGCGCGCCCTGCGCGGCGATCGCCGATCCCGAGCGTGGCTATTACGGCGTGCAGTTCCATCCGGAGGTGGTGCACACCCCTGACGGCGGCCGCCTGATCCAGCAGTTCGTGCGCGAGATCGCGGGCTGCCGTGGCGACTGGTCGATGGCCGCCTTCCGGCAGGAGGCGATCCGCAAGATCCGCGCCCAGGTGGGCGACGCCAAGGTGATCTGCGGCCTGTCCGGCGGGGTCGACTCCAGCGTCGCCGCCGTGCTGGTGCACGAGGCGATCGGGGCGCAGTTGACCTGCATCTTCGTCGATCACGGCCTGATGCGCGCGGACGAGGGGACGCAGGTCACCGAGCTGTTCCGCAACAGCTACAACATCCCGCTGGTACACCGCGATGCCTCGGACCTGTTCCTAGGCAAGCTGGACGGCGTTACGGACCCGGAAGCCAAGCGCAAGATCATCGGCACCACCTTCATCGACGTGTTCGAGGAGGAGGCGACCAAGATCGGCGGCGCCGACTTCCTGGTGCAGGGCACGCTCTATCCCGACGTGATCGAGTCGGTGGCGCCCAAGGGCGGGCCGTCGCAGACCATCAAGTCGCACCACAATGTCGGCGGCCTACCCGAGCGGATGGACATGGACCTGGTCGAGCCGCTGCGCGAGCTGTTCAAGGACGAGGTGCGCGCGCTGGGTCGCGAACTGGGCCTGCCGGAACGCATGGTTGGCCGACACCCCTTCCCGGGACCGGGCCTGGCGATCCGCATCCCCGGCGGGGTCACGCGCGAGAAGGCGGACATCCTGCGCAAGGCCGACCGGATCTATCTCGAGGAGATCCGCGAGGCCGGCCTGTACGACGCCATCTGGCAGGCGTTTGCCGTGCTCCTGCCGGTGCAGACGGTGGGCGTGATGGGCGACGCGCGCTCCTACGACTACGTCTGCGCCCTGCGTGCGGTGACGAGCGTTGACGGCATGACGGCCGAGTCCTATCCGTTCGACCACAGCTTCCTGTCGCAGGCCGCGACCCGCATTATCAATGAGGTTCGCGGCATCAACCGGGTGGTCTACGACGTCACCTCCAAGCCGCCGGGAACGATCGAGTGGGAGTAGGGCGTTAGCCGGCGCCGACCGGACCGGGCCTATTCGATCTTTGCCCCCCGCTCTGCCAGCAGGGCGCGCAGGACGGAGCGGTGGCAGCGGTCTTCGCGCGCGCAGTAGCAGCCGACCGAGAAGTTGCCGGTGTGGGAGAGGGCGGCCAGCAGGTCCAGGCCGCGGGTGTCGACGCCGCCCAGGGTCACCTCGGCCGTGCGGTAGCCCTCGGTGCCGCCGGGGACGAAGCGGTGGCGGTTGAGGGTCTCGGCCAGGCGGGCGAGGGCGCGCTTGTCCAGGTCGGCGATGCGCGCTGCGCTGAGATTACCGAGCGGGCCAACCGCGCGGCGGACTAGAATAGAAAAGCGGTGAGAGACATGCGCGCATTTCGCGGGAGTGATGTGGCGAATGCCATTTTGAATGCGTACGGAGCTTACAAACTCCTCAAGCGGTGTCGGTAGGGAGTTCCTCATCCGCTCCCAGATCCAACGAAATGTTGGAAATGTTGGTAGCCGGCAGCGGAGCGCCGACAGCTGCGGCGTAGTCGGCATCGGAGATAGAGACGAGAAAAGGCGCGGCGTCAGCGGGGCTGATGTCGAACTTCGGCTCGGGATTCGGCACTGCGAAGGCTGGCGTGCCGATCTGGCCATCGCGAGCGACGACGGCGCCGAAGCCGGTGATGTAGACTGCGTTGACGTGGGTGGCCCCGTAATGCCCGAACAAGGCATATGACAGGATACCGGTTTTACGCCGTATGTGTGGAAGCATCAGGTCGGCGGGCTCGATGCCATGCTCCTGGATGGCGATGAAGGCCGGGCGTTCGCCGGTGAACTGGACGGCTGCCTTTCGCATTGCCTCGAGCTTCGGCTTGGATGGATCGTCCTCTCGGTTGCTCCGCATCACGACGAGACAGCCTCCATCCTCGGTCAAGTTCCCGGCGACATGGGTGTTCTGTCCAAAGGCTTTGCCGCAAGCTCTATAGTAGGCCTTCTGGTCCATGAGCTGCGCCGTACCGAAGCACTCGGCATAGGGGTGAAGCTCCAGGCGGAAGCCATCACCCAGACCAATTCGCCGCGTGCCGTCGTGCATGAGCGAGTCAACCGCCTTCACCAAGGGCTTCTGCTCATTCGTGTTCGAGGGTAGCCGGGCAGCTAGCGTGATGAGGAGCACCTCCTGCCGCCGCTGCTCGGCCTGTGCGGCCAACGCCGTCGCAATCGACTCCATAAAGCGGTAGAAGTCCTTGCGATGGATCTGGCGGCCCGCATCAGCCGAGAGGCTCTTGCACTCCACCTCACCGACGAACGCGCCGCGGCTGAACAGAAGATCGTACTGGGAGGTGCCCGCCATGTCACCGAACTCGACCTCGTAGCCGGCGTCCATGAGGCGCTGAGCTAGTCTTCTGGAACTGTAATTCATATCATTTACTGGATCAGTTTCGGGAGATGATGGGATGTCAGGTCGGGTGGCGGATGCAGTTGTTCTGAGTGACGAGGAGCAGGTTTTTCTCGAAGCGCAGGTTCGTCGGCATAAGGCGGCACGGTCGCTTTCGGATCGCTGCCGAATGATCCTTCTCTGTGCTCAGGGTTTGCAGAGTAAGGAAGTCGCGAACCGGCTCGGTGTGCATGAGCACACGGTTGGAAAGTGGCGCAGACGGTTCGTGAAGGACCGGATCGAGGGCCTCACGGACGAACATCGCCCCGGCCGGCCGCGCACAGTTTCGGACGACCAGGTTGCCGATGTGATCGAGCGCACGCTGCACACCACGCCCAGGGACGCCACCCACTGGTCGATCCGAACCATGGCCGCCGAGAGCGGGCTGTCGCACACCACGATCCGGCGGATCTGGACAGCCTTCGGCCTGCAGCCACACCGGAGCGAGACGTTCAAGCTCTCGACCGATCCCCTATTCGTCGACAAGGTGCAGGACATCGTCGGCCTTTACATGTCGCCGCCGAACCGGGCCATTGTGTTGTGCGTGGACGAAAAATCCCAGATCCAGGCGCTGGATCGCGAGCAACCGGTGCTGCCGATGGCGCCGGGTGTCGCCGAGCGGCGAACCCACACATACATTCGCTATGGCACCACGTCACTCTTTGCTGCGCTCGACATCGCCACAGGGGCGGTGATCGGGAAATGTTACAAGCGCCACCGGACGACAGAGTTCCTGGACTTTCTCAAGAAGGTCGATGCTGCCGTGCCGAAGGGGCCGGACGTGCATCTGGTGATGGATAACTACGCCACCCACAAGGCACCGAGCATCAAGGCCTGGTTGGCACGCCGCCCGCACTGGCACGTCCACTTCACCCCCACATCGGCAAGCTGGATCAACCAGGTCGAACGTTGGTTCGCGGAACTGACCCGCAAGCAGTTGCAACGCGGCGTTCACCGCTCGACCACCGAACTGGAAGCCGATATCGCTGCCTTCATCAAGGCGCATAACGAAAATCCAAAACCCTACAAATGGGTCAAATCCGCCGACGAAATACTCGCCGCCGTCAAGCGGTTCTGCCAGCGAACGGAGCAAACCCTATGCGCCGAACTTTAGATTCAGGTGACTAGGGCCAGTTCCAGATACAGCGGAGCAAAACCGGTTTCGGCCTTAAGCGAGTCTCGCAGGCGTCCCTCAAGCACCTGCCGCCCCTTTGGCGGCAGGTGGGCGTAGATCTCTGTTGCTGTTGCGGCGAAGTTCAGTGACGCGAGGATACGCCCATCCACGAGTTCTGGCAGGAGGCGGCCATGCTTGGCGAAAACGTCAGCCTGGAAGCCAAGCGCCATCTCTAGCCAATGGTAGTCCGAGACGATCTTCCACCGGTAAGGCGAACGGTGCTGGTCTGCGTCGAGCTGATCGCATCGCTTGAACCAGCGCTCCGGGCCCGCGAGATCGAGAAAGCGGGTGAGGTATGGCGCCAGATCATCCAGCTTAGACGGGATCGAGAGGAGCATGGGGTCAGGCCTAGCTTTGGCGGGATGCTCCCGTCAGGGTAGAAGTGGACAGTGTTGTGCAGCGCCCGGACATCTCGCTGCCAGTCGTGAGAGGACGTAGGACTAGAGCTGGGCGGGACTAAAGGCATCAGCTGATCCGATAGGCCGCAAAGGAGCAAGCCTATGCTAACGCGAGGACACCTGATCGGCCAGATCGTCGACGACCTGGCGGGGATCGACGCCCAAGCCAAGCAGCGCGCGCGCCTTCACCTCTTCGATATACACACCCATATCGAGGATTTCGCAAAAGAGGTATTGAATCGGGCTCTCGGCCTCGGTCTGTCCAATCTCAATGCTGAGCATTCGAACAATCCTGGCCTCGATCTCGGTGATTCGACAAGCGGTTGGGCCTTTCAAGTCACTGCCGACAAGTCAGGCGCGAAGGTTAAGGAGACATTGGAGAAGATCGACGCTGACCAACGGGTGAAGTACACGAACATCCGCGTGCTCGTGATCGGAGAGAAGCAGGGCTCATACACCTTTACCGGCGAGCCTTATGCAAGCTTCGGCTTTACCCCCCACATGGTCTGGGATTTCAATGACGTTTGCGGCCGGATAATGTCGCTCTCGATCGACAAGCTGGTCGATCTTCAGGGCTACATTTCGCGCGAGACGCGCCGTGTTCGGATAGAGCTTGAGATCCCGGATGAGGAGGGCCGGTTTCCGACGAGCATTGACAACCTGATCGAGGCTCTGCCGCGCCCGCAGCTTTCTGGTGCCGCAAAGATCGAAGCGCACTTCGAGGCCAAGGGCACGCCGATCGACCGTACCGAAGCGGAGAAGGCGATTGCCGAGCTGAGCCACCGATTGTCTGCTCTGCCGCGCCTGACTCGAGAAGTGTTCAAGTTCCTTCTCGAGCGGAGGGACGAGCGCTCGACGGGTTTCGATGACAGCTTCCGCGTCAGCGATCCTAAACTCCGTCGGATATACCATGGGGACGACCTTGACGGTGATCTAGCACTTCTGTCGGAGGCTAGTCTTCTGAGCATCAACGAGCCGGATAATCATGGTGAGGCCTATTACTGGCGTATCCACTTTCCTGGTGCCGGCGACTGCTTCCACCTTACGTTCATTGAATATGTAGAAGACCTGAAGCTCGATTTGCGCAAGCCTCTTGTCACACTAGACTTCTCCGACTTCTAAATGGCCGAGGAGTGGGGGCGAGAGCGAAGCGTGAGCCGTCTAAAGCTGATGGGATTCTCTAGTCGTGTGTGCCCAGCTAATAGCGGCGTAGCGTGCACACGGGTGGGTCTCGGCATGGCTGCGCAAGCGTTGGAGTAGTATGGCAGCGGTAGATCGCTGAAGCCGGTTGGGGGCGTTAATGGCCAGCCTGGGAGAAGAAAGGCCCGATTGGTTGCGACTGTACGCGAAAAGCGAATCTATGGTTTGAGATCAAAAAGATCCGCGAAATCAGCAGCGCCAATTTCTGACGGGCTGGGTGCCGGTTTGCGGAGTAGTAGAGTCGGAAATTACGATTCCAAAACAACAGGTTAAATCTATTCTGAGCAATCGAGTGGGAGTGACCCGACGCACGTGGCGGGGGCTTAGCCTGTTCGCCTAGTGTCTGCCGCCGCGCGCGGGTGCTGCGGGCATGGGCATGGCGGGCGTCTGCACGGGCTGTGCTGACGCCGCCGTTTCTACGCCCCTCGCTTCCGGGAGCGGTTTGTTGCGGCTCTGGTCGGGCCGGGCAGGGTGGGTGGCGATGTCTTTGCCATTGCAGCCGGTGCAGCGCAGCCGGCCGCCGACTTCCGGTACCGGGAAGGCCGGACCCAGGTCTTCGAGCAGCCGGCCGATCTCCAGCACCGCAGTGTGGCCGCAGCGGTTGCACTGACAGAAGACGCCCACCCTACTGACCGCCAGTTCACCCAGCGTGGCGGCGCCGAGCCGAGCGTCCGCCTTTCGTTGCGCCGCTTCCTTGATCCGACCCATCGCATTCGCCCTGGTTCCAAACCGATGCCCGCTAAGTGAGAACATAGAGTGAACATATGAGGCCGGCAAGCCGGTTCAGGCGTGTTGGGGTCGGACGGTGATGACAGGCGTGCTGGCGCGTCGCCGGTGACGCGCGTTGCTAGGGGTAGGTCGTAAGTTGTTCAGAAATAAATAAAAATAGCAGTCGTTGGCTGCTGCGTCAGCTTATCCGAACAGCCTGGTAGCAGGCTTCCCTCCCGCAAGGGCGCGGACAGGCGAGGGGAGTCCGCCGCACGCGCCGCGGAGTTCCCCTCACCCGTCTCATAAACCGGAGGTTTGCGGTTCCTGCGCGGCTACTTGATCTCGAAGATGCCCTCGACCTCGACGGCGACGCCGAGCGGCAGCGACCCGGCGCCGACCGCCGCGCGGGCGTGGGCGCCGGAGTCCCCGAACACCTCGGCCATCAGGTCGGAGACGCCGTTGATCACCTTCGGCTGGCCCTCGTAGTCCGGCACGGCGTTGACGAAGCCGGTCAGCTTCACGACCCGAACCACGCGGTCCAGGTCGCCGCCGAGTGCCTGGCGCAATTGGGCGATCAGGTTGAGCCCGCAGATGCGTGCCGCCTTCTGACCGTCTTCTAGGCTGACGTCGTCGCCCAGCTTGCCCTTGACCTGGATCTCGCCGTTCAGCATCGGCAGCTGGCCGGCCATGAACACCAGGTTGCCGCTGATCACGTAAGGCAGATAGGCGCCCTGCGGCGTCGTCACCTGCGGCAGCTCGATCCCCTTATCCTGCATGCGCGTCTCGACCGTCCCGGCCATCGTTGTCTCTCCCCTGTCTGTTTCCGGTGGATGCAGTGATCACGGTGCCAGAGCCTAGGCCCCTGGCACATGGACGCAATCGTCAAGGCGCGACGAGGCTCGGCGTGGACGCGCCGCTGCCTGACTGCGGGAATCAGGTTAGTGGGATCATCACGTGCTGGCGGAACGCCGGCCGCTCCGTCAGACGGGCATACCAGGCGGCGACGTTCGGCAGGTCACATCGGCGCATCGGCAACTGGTACCAGCGGTAGGCGCAGACGCCGAGCGGGATGTCGCCCATGGTGAGGCGGTCGCCCGAGATGAAGGCGCGCGCCTCAAGCGCCTGATCCAGGAGCGAAAAGGCCTGGTCGGATGCGGCCTCGCAGCGGGCGACCAAATCCAGGTCGCGGTCGGCTTCTGGCGTCCGGATCAGTTGCCAGAAAGCTGGATTGAACGACGACAACAGGGCGGTCTGCTGCCAGTCCATCCACTGGTCCGCCTCGCCGCGCTCGCCGGCGGTTTCAGGCCACAGGCCGCCCGGATCGTACTGCGCGGCCAGGTAGCGCACGATCGCGTTGGACTCCCAGATCACCCGGTCCCCGTCGACCAGCACCGGCACCTTGCCGTTGGGGTTGAGCGCGCGGAACCATGGTGTGCCGCCTTCCTCCCGGTGGCCGCGGCCGATGTCGATTCGCTCGTGGGCGAGACCGAGTTCGCCAATCGCCCACATCGCCTTCTGCACGTTGAGCGAGTTCGGTCGGCCGTAGAGCGTCAGCATGGGCGAAGGTCCTCGTTGGGATCGAAAACGGATGGCGGGCCGTCAGCCTAGCGGCCGATCCGCCAGAGGACGAGGAAGATCACGACCGACCGTCCGGATCGAACCTCCCCCGCGCCGGCGCCCCCGTTCTGTGCTGTCCCAGGGCGGCACACATTGGCCCTTTGACCGGCATAGTGTGCGAGTCGATACTCGCCGACCATGCCGTATCCGCGTTCCGTGATCCTGCCACTTATCCTTGGGGCTTTGCTCGCCGGCGCGCAGCCGTCCGCGGTTGGGGGCGCGCCAGCCCGCGACGCAGAGGCCCAGGGGCGCCGCTCGATCGAGACCTTGGGTGAGCGCGTGCAGTTCGACTACCGCGTGCGCAGGGCGGACGGGGACATGCGCACGGTGTCCTTCGCGTTGCCGGCCGAGGCATACGCCGAAGCGCGCCAAGGCCTGACGCCGCTACAGTCCGACGCGGTGAAGGGGCGGCTGGACCGTCAGGTCCGTCGCTACGCGGAAGATAGCCGCCAGACGTGGCGCGCGGGCATACGCGCGCGCCTGGAGGCGCTCCAGGGCACGCTGCCGGACGGCATCGAGATGACCTATACCCTCGATGAACAGAGGCTGAGCTGGTCGCTCAAGGGCCAAGGCGTCACGCAGGCCCAGGTAGAGCGCACGGGCCGGCGCCTGAAACAGCAAATCCGCCGGGCGAGTGCCCGCCTCAAACAGCAGCAGCGCCGCGACCTGCGCGCCTATGCCGAGGGGGTGCGCGACGAGTTGTTGGCCAAGCTGAACTACGTTCGCGACCCCAACCTCGGGAACCTGATCCGCCCCGACTACGCGGCGCTGGCGCGCGGGCAGGCGGGGCTGCTGCAGCCAATGGCTCGCGCGATCGCACGCGCCGCCGGCAGCCGCGACCCACGTCGGCGGATCGACCTCGCGCTCGCGCTGATGCAGCAGATCCCCTACGACGAACTGCGTGTTCGCGGGGCGACCGACGGGACCGGCTTCGCGGTTCCGGCCGAGCTGCTGCACGTCAATCGCGGCGACTGCGACAGCAAGGCGACCGCGCTTGCCGCCCTGATGCGGACGCTGTCCCCCGAAATTGCGACCGCGATCGTGCTGCTGCCGGGCCATGCCGTCCTCGCGGCCGATCTGCCGGTCCGGCCGGGCGATCGCACGCTGGAGTTGGACGGGCGCACGTTCGTTCTGATGGAGCCCGCGGGGCCACTGCGCTTGCCGGTCGGCCGGATCGCGCAAGGCAGCCACGACCTGCTCCGCAAACAGGGCGTGGCTTCCCTGGTCTGGATCACCGGCGGTCCGCAGGACGCCTGATGGCTCTGGACGCCCAGGGCCACGGCCATAGCTTATTGGGGCGTAGATCGATCAAGCGTAGGGAGGGTGCGGTGAGGGGGAAGCATGACCGGCTGCCGCAGGCCCTCACACTCGGTATCATCGCGCTCGGGATCGCCGGGGCGGGGGCATTGCTGGTCGGCGTGCTGCTGGAAATCGGCTTCTTGTTCCTGGCCGGTGTTGGCGGCGTGGTCGGCGCCCTGGTCGGACACAACACGCTCGATGCCTACAGCCGGCGCAAGTCGTTCGACCCCGGCCAGCAGCGCGGTCCCTGGGACTGACCCCGATGGTGTCAGGACGAGGCGGCGGTGTGGGGATGGTGCGTGCCTGAGCCGTGCTCGGCGTCCAGCGCGCGCCGGCAGATCTCCTGCGTCAGGCGGTCGAACAGGACCAGGTGTGCGGGCTGCATCGCCCGCCAGTACAGCACGCCGGCGAGGCCGTCCGGCTCCCAATAGGCGGTTGCGGTCAGGCGGTTCGTCCGACGCGTTGCGTCGATATCGAAGGCCAGCACGCCGCGCCCCGGCGCCCGCATGCCGAAGATCAGCGCCAGATGCGTCGGCGCGACGACGTCCAGCACTTCCCAGCTGTCGATCCGGTCGCCCGGGCGAAGCTCCCGGTCATGCGGGCGCGCGTGGCGCAGCCCATTCCCGCCCAGCGCCGCGTCCATCAACTCGCGTACCGTCCAGAGCGCGTTCAGGGTGTAGTAGCGGTTCTCCCCGCCGATATCCGAGACGACGTCGAAAAGCGCCTGCTGCGATGCGCGCGTCTGCGCGGCACCGCCGGCGCTGTAGCGGAAGCGGCGATAGCTCCTGTATCGGCGATGATCCATGGGCCGCCGGGTCCTCGACATTGCGGTGCGCGGGTGACCTGTCGGCGGGAGCCTAACGCACGCAGCCGCCGCGTCCACCCGCCATGGATGACGGGCTGCACGGGCACCCCTATGTTGGAAGCTGACCGAAGTCGTGCGATCTCCCGGCAATCGCGATGCAGCGCGGCTTCAGCCCACGACGATCCAGGAGAACACCGATCCATGCCGCAGTTCGACGATGCCGCGCATTTCTGGGACGGCCGCTATGCCGAGGACAACTACCTGTTCGGGACCGAGCCGAACGCCTTCCTGGCGCGCGAGGGATGGCGGTTGCCGGGCCGCGGACACGCCCTCGCGGTGGCCGATGGTGAAGGCCGCAATGGCGTGTGGCTGGCCCAGCAGGGCCTGGACGTGATCAGTATCGACATCTCAGCACGCGGGGTGGAGAAAGCGAAAGCGCTGGCCGCGGCCCGCGGGGTCACGCTCGACCTGCGGCTGGCCGACATCACCACCTTCGACATGGGCGAGGGGGCGTTCGACGCTGTGGTGGCGATCTTCATCCAGTTTGCCCCGCCAGGTACGCGGGAGGAGCTGTTCGCCCGCATGGTCCGGGCGCTCAAGCCGGGCGGGCTCTTGTTCCTGCAGGGCTACCGGCCGGAGCAGGTCGACTACGGCACGGGCGGTCCGCCGCAGCGGGAGCATATGTACACGATGGATCTGCTGCACGCGCAGTTCGGTCAGTTGGAGTGGCTGCACAGCGACAGCTACGATGCCCGGATGCGTGAAGGCAGCGGCCACGATGGCTTGTCCGCGCTGATCGAGCTGGTGGCGCGCAAGCCGGCGTAACACGGCCGGAAATCGCCGCTGGGCAGCAACGAAACGGGGCCGGCTTCCGTTCGGAAACCGGCTCCGCCGCGTAAGATCAGCGCGGAAAAGCGCGCTTACTTCATCTTGGATTCCTTGAAGATCACGTGCTTGCGCGCCTTCGGATCGTACTTCTTCAGCTGAAGCTTTTCCGTGGTCGCGCGCGTGTTCTTCTTGGTCACATAGAAGTAGCCGGTATCGGCGGTGCTCACGAGCTTGATCTGCTGCGTGGTTGGCTTGGCCATGGTTTCGGTTCCTCGCGCTCGCGGGCGATGAAGGGGGTTGACTGGCGCCGCAAGATACTTGCGGCCAGCGACCTGTCAAGTCCAGGGGCGTCGGACCACGGCAACCTGCTCAGGTTAACGCGGTGAGGTACGGATTTCGCTGGTGCCGACGCGGAGCGGTTTGATTCAAACAGGTTTCCCCGGTTCGAAAGGAGACCTGCGGATGGATCAGGCGCCGCCCCGCGATAGTCTGCGCCTCTTGTTGCAGCACTTCAGCCGGGTCGAGGATCCCCGCGATCCGTGGCGGGTTCGCTTCCAGCTGTCGGAGCTGTTGTTCCTGGTGACCAGCGCCACCATCGCTGGATGCGATGACTACGACGAGATCGTGGCTTGGGGCGACAGCCACGTGGCGTTCCTGCGCCAACACGGAGAGTTCTACTTCGGCGTGCCCAAGGAGGACTGGCTGCGAACTGTGATGAACCGGATCGATCCCGCGCTGTTCGAGGCGGCGTTCATGGCCTGGGTGGCCGACTTGCGGCCAGATGGCCCCGAGGTCGTCGCGCTCGACGGCAAGACGTTGCGGCGCAGCCACGATACCAATGCCGCCCAGGCGGCGCTTCATCTGGTCTCCGCCTGGGCGTCCAACGAGCGCCTCGTCCTGGCGCAGGAAGCCGTGCCGGACAAAGCCAACGAGACCGCAGCGATCCGCGCCATTTTGGGGCGCCTGCCGGTCAACGGCGCTTTGGTCACTGTGGACGCGATCGGCGCCACGCCCGCGGTCGCCGCCGCGATCCAGGAGGCCGGAGCGGATTACGTCGTCGCGCTCAAGGCCAACCAGCCCAGCCTACACGCGGAGGCCGACCTCTTCTTCACCGACCCCGCCAGCGCCGGGCTGCCCAGTCTGGAGGTCGTCGACAAGGACCATGGCCGGCTGGAAACCCGGACCTACCGGGTCTGCCATGATATCGCGTGGCTCGGCGGCAACCGGCGCTATCCCGGCGAACCGCGGTTTCCCGGCCTGGCCTGCCTGATCCAGACGACCACTCGCAGCGAGAAGGCCGGCCACGTCAGCGAGCAGATCCGGTACTACCTCTCCTCTGCCAAACTCACCCCCGAGCGCGCCGCCCAGGCGATCCGCGGCCACTGGGGGATCGAGAGTCTGCACTGGGTGCTCGACGTGACCTTCAAGGAGGACCTCTCACGCCTGCGCCGCGGGCACGGCGCCAAGAACATGGCGCTGGTCAGGCGCTTCGCCTTCAACATCCTGCGACGCGGCAAAGACAAAAACTCCCTGAAAACCGCCCGGAAAATCGCCGGCTGGAACACCGACTACCTCCAGAAGATCCTCACCTCTGCCGCCCGTTAACCCGGACTCGTTGCCGTGGGCGTCGGACAGAGGGTATCTGTCTACGGTTACCGTGCAGCCTGGGCGATCGCCGGGGCGTCTGCGCTGGCGCTACGATAGAGCGTGCGATCGGTCAGCAGACGCCGGGCGACGGCCATGTCGGTGGGGGAGCCGGCCGGCCGGCTGGGGCAGTCGACCGTGGCGGCGGTATCATTGGGCAGGTCGCCGCGCCCGGAGAGTTGGGCGTCAGCACGGCTGCGCCGTTGCGTCAGGTCGCTCAACTCGGCCAACACGGCGTCTAGCGTGGGGTCCGGCGAACGGCTGGTGCACACGTCCGGGGTGACCCCGCGTCCGGAAAGCGCGTAGCCGGAGGGCGCGTGGAAGCGGGCCCAGGTCAGGGTCAGCTCGCCCCGGTTCGGTAGGCGCAGGACGGTCTGGACTGTCCCCTTGCCATAGGTCAGTGATCCGACGATGACCCCGCGGCGGTTGTCCTGAATCGCTGCCGCGACGATCTCCGCGGCGGAGGCGGAGCCGCTGTCGACCAGCACCACCAGCGGACGGTCGTCGCCAACGTCGTCCGGGCGGGCGGTGAAGTACTGATGGCTGTCCGGATGCCGCCCGTGGGTCGAGACCAGCCGGCCATGGCGCACGAACAGGTCCGCGACGTCGACGGCCTGATCGAGTAGCCCGCCTGGGTTGCCGCGCAGATCGAGCACGTAGCCGGCCAAGTGTTCGCCCATTTCCGCGTTCAACGCATTGATCGCCTGTTCCAGCGAATGCGTGGTGTCCTGGTTGAAGCCACTGATTTCGATCACCGCCAGGCGACCTTCGGCGTGTGCCTTCACCGTCTGGGGGACGATGTGGGCCCGGCGTAGACGCAGGGTACGCGTGCTGGAGCCCGTTTTGGGGTTCACAGTGAGCGTTAGCCGGCTGTCGACCTGACCGCGCAGGCGGTCGATCGCTTGGCGTTGGCTGAGCGCGGTGGTCGGGCTGCCGTCGATCGCCACGATGATGTCGCCGGCCGTGAGTCCCATGCTGGCCGCCGGGCTGCCGCTGCGCACCGACAGAACCTCGATGCCCTGCTTGCTGGCTTGGACGCGCGCGCCGATTCCGCCGAAGCCATCGCGGCTGGCGCGATTCTGCTGCGCGGCGTCGGCGCCGGCGTAGCGGGAATAGCCGTCCAGGCGATCCAGCACACCGTCGAATACCCGCGCGTACAGATCTTCTGCGCTGTGCCCGGACAGATCGCTCGACGACCGCAGGGCAAGGTCGATCACGCCGGCGGTCACGGCGCCCCAAGCATCGGTGTCGCGCGGGGCGGGCACGTGGTAGCTGCCGACCCGGTGGCCGTCGACCTGTACGACCAGTTCACCATCGCGCCGGGCGACGGCGAAGCCGTCGTCCAGGCTGCGCAAGGCACGCAGGCCATCGAGCACGAGCGGCGGCAGCGCTACATCCTCGATATAGATCTTGGAGATGTCGTTATAGCCGGCAGCGAACAGGCGACTGGCCTGATAGGCATTGTAGTCGCTGCCGATCGCGCGCTGGTCCATGCCAGCAGCGGCGACCAGGAACAGGGCGAGCGAGATTGCGCCCGCGCGCGCGGTGCGCCCCAAACCCTGTTGCAGGCGTTGGCTCAGCCGCGTTCGTAGGGGCGCGCAGGGCCCATCGGTTTGCATGGTCTCCGCGACATCCTGCGGTGGCAGATTTCGCCGATTGCCCAGTCTGAACGCCATGTCCAGCTCCGCCTCGTCAGAGGTGCCCCGTATGGTATCGGGGTCGACTCCGCAGTTCTACCTGCATTTTACCCGCTTTCGGGCAAATCCTGAACGAGTGTCCGGCAGCGGACGTCAAGAAGACGTTAAACTCGCTTGTTGTGTCGCTGTCTCGGGGGCGAAGGCGGCCACGCGCGGATGTTGGGGCCGGTCACGGTCCTTCGATACGCGCGCCTGACGGCGGTCTGCGGAGCAGGACGACCACCGGGGCCGCGCGCTACATCTTCGGCTTGGCATTGGCCTTGCGGGCCGGCTTGCCGGTCTTTTTCGGCTTGCCCGACTTGGCTGCAGGCCTGTCACCGGCAGTTTTCGGAGACGTCTTCTTCTGCGATGCCTTGTTTGAGGACGGGGGTCCACCGGCCTTCTTCGCCTTTTTCGTGGCCGCTTTCTTTTTCTTGTCGGCCTCGCGCGCGGTTTTGCCGGTGCGCGCGGCATGGCGGCGCTGGCCCTTGCCGGGACCACCAGGGGTGACCGGCTCGTCCTCCGGCTTGTCACCGGAGGCGGTGGCGATCACCTCGACCATCTCCAACACGATGCCGCCCGTGATCGGATCGGCCTCGGTCAGGCGCACACGCACCTTGTCGCCGAGCCGGTAAACCCGCCCCCAGCGCTCGCCGACCAGGCGGTGGCGGGATTCCTCGTGCTTGTAGAAGTCGTTGGGCAGGGTGTTGATCGGCACCAGTCCGTCGGCGCCGGTTTCGGTCAGGGTGACGAACAGGCCGAACCGGGTGACGCCGCCCACGCGGCCCTGGAACTGCGCGCCGACCTGCTCCTTCAGGAAGGCGGCGGTGAACCGGTCGATCGCGTCGTATTCCGCCCTCTGCGCCCGGCGCTCGGTTGCGGAGATGTGCTCGCCGATCTCCTCGAACTGGTCGGATTCGCCCGGGCGCAGGCCATCTTCGCCCAGCTGTAGCGCGTCGATCAGCGCGCGATGGACCAGCAGGTCGGCATAGCGGCGGATCGGCGAGGTGAAGTGAGCGTAGCGGTCGAGCGCGAGGCCGAAATGCCCTTCGTTGTCCGGCGAGTAGTAGGCCTGCGACTGGCAGCGTAGAACCATCTGGTTCAGCATCGGCGCCTCGGCCCGCCCCTTCACCTGTTCCAGCACGCGGCCGAACGCCTCCGGCCGGGCCGACTGGTCCTTGGCAAGGTTGATGCCGTAGCTCTTCAGCGTCTCGCGCAGGGCGTCCACCTTGTCCTCGTCCGGCGGGGTGTGGACGCGATACATGCAAGGCGCCTGCTTGCGCTCCAGCGTCTGGGCGGCGGCCACGTTGGCCGCGATCATGAATTCCTCGATCAGGCGGTGCGCGTCCAGCCGCTCGCGCGCCTCGATCCCGGTGACCTCGCCCTGGTCGTTCACCACCACCTGCTTCTCGGGCAGGTCGAGGTCGAGGGTGCCGCGCTGCTGGCGGTTGCGCAGCAAGGCATGGAAGGCGCCGTACAGCGGCTCGATCACCGGCTCCAGGAGCGGGGCGGTCAGCTCCGAGGTCTGGCCATCCTTGGCCGCCTGCACCTGTTCGTAGGTCAGGCGCGCGGACGAGCGCATGATGGCGCGCATGAAGCGGTGCTTGCCCTTGAAGTGGCCGTCCCGGTCGATCCGCATCTCGACCGCCAGGCAACCGCGGTCCTCGTGCGGGCGCAGGGAGCACCAGCCGTTCGACAGCGCCTCGGGCAGCATCGGCACGACGCGGTCGGGGAAGTAGACGGAGTTGCCGCGCTGGTAAGCGGTCTTGTCGAGCGCACTGCCGGAACGGACGTAGTGCGCCACGTCGGCGATCGCGACGATGATCCGGTAGCCGCCTGGATTATCCTCGGCCGTGTCTGCCTGGGCATAGACCGCGTCGTCGAAGTCCTTGGCGTCCGCGCCGTCGATCGTGATCAGCGGGACATCGCGCAGGTCGGTGCGGCCGGCCGGTGTGATGGCCTTGGCCTGATTGGCTTGGTCGATCGCCGCGTCAGGGAAGTCGGTCGGAATGTCGTGTTCGTGGATCGCGATCAGGCTGACCGCCCGGGGGCTGTCGACGTGACCCAGACGTTCCTCGACCAGCACTTCGGTGGCGCCGCCGCCGGCGCGTTTGTGGCTGGGCTTGATCCGGCAGAGCACGAATTCACCGACCTGGGCGTCGGCCAGATCGCCTTTGCGCAAGACGAAATCGCCCTTCGCCCGCTTGTCGGTGGGGCGCAGGAAACCACCCGCTTCGATGATGCCGAGCACCCGTTTCGGCGGCCCCCCGAGCACGCGGATCGTGCGTGCGTCATAGGTGCCGTCGGCTTCCCGCTTGAGGCGCGCAAGCACCCGCATGCCGGCCTCAAGTGTCGGATGGCCGCCGCGTTCGGGTTGGATATAGATGTGCGGCGGTTCCGCTTCGCGCTGCCAATTTGCTGGACGTCCCAGCAATTCGCCGTCGGGATCGCGCCCGGTCACCTCGATCACCGTGACTTCGGGCAGGGCGCCGACGGATTGCCAGGTGCGCTTTTCGCCGCGCTCGACCAGGCCTTCTTCTTCCAGGTCGCGCAGCATGTCCTTCAGCCAGGCGCGCTGTGCGCCTTTCAGGCCGAAGGCGCGGACCAGTTCGCGCTTCTCAACGGGGGTTTCGCTGGTCTCGATGTAGTGGACCAGTTGTTCGCGCGTGGGCAGCTCGCCGGACGGCTGTCCTTTGGCTTTATGGTGCGCCAATTCCGGGGGCGTATCCTTATCGTCTTTGCTGCGCTTCGGGGCAGGCGCGGCTCAGCTTTGGTTGCTGGAGCTGTCGGCGGCGTCGCTGCCGCTTGCTGCCGTCGTCCCCGTGGACGCAGAACTCTTGCTGCTACTTGTCTTCTTCGACGTCGTCTTGCGCGTCGTGTTCTTGCTGGCGCTGCTCTTGGTCGCCGACTTGGTGCTACCGGTCTTGCCTGCGGCCGTCTTGCCGGTCCCGGACTTGCCCGTCCCGGATTTGCTGGTGCCAGACTTGGCGGTGCCGGACTTGGCAGTGCTCGTCGACTTGCCGCCCTTGCCCTTTTTCGCGGCCTGCTCGTCCAACAGCGGGATCGCCTGCTCCAGCGTCGCGCTTTCCGGCTCTGTCCCTTTGGGAAGGGATGCATACAGCCGGCCGTGCTTGACGTAGGGGCCGAAGCGGCCCTGGCCTGCGGTGACCGCGCCGCCTTCGCGCGGGTGCTCGCCCAGCTGGATCTGGTTCGACTGCCGCTTCTTCTTCGGCGATTCGTCGATCAGCGTGACCGCCCGATTCTGCCCGATCTCCAGCACATCGTCGTCTGGGCCGAGCGAAACGTAGGTGCTGCCGTGCTTGACGTAGGGCCCGTAGCGGCCAATGCCGGCCAGGATGGGCTCGCCGTCCGAGGGGTGCTTGCACACTTCCCGCGGCAGCTCCAGGAGCTTGAGCGCGCGGTGCAGCGTCAGCTCGGCCGGGTCGTAATCCTTGGGCAGGGAGACGCGCTTGGGCTTCTTGCCCTTCTGCGCCTCGCCGAGTTGGATGTAAGGCCCGTAGGGACCTTTTTTAAGGGTGATGGATTCGCCCGTGTCAGGCTCGGCGCCGAGTTCCTTCGGGCCCGTGTCGCCCTCCGGCGGCGCTTCACCCGGGGCCGGGGCGATCAGCGGGCGGGTGTACTTGCACTCCGGATAGTTGCCGCAGCCGATGAAACCGCCTGTGCGGCCGATCTTGAGTCCCAGCCGGCCGCCGCAGTTCGGGCACGTACGCGGCTCGTGGGTCTCGTCGTTCGGATCGGCGGGGAAGAAGTGCGGGCCCAGTTCCTCGTCCAGGGCGTCGATCACGTCGGCCATCTTCAGGCCCTTGGTGCGGTCGACCTCGGTCTTGAACTGCTCCCAGAAGTCGCGCAGCACCTGTTTCCAATCGGCCTTGCCGCCGGAGATGTCGTCGAGCTGCTGCTCCAATTTGGCCGTGAAGTCGTATTCGACATAGCGGTCGAAGAAGGACGACAGGAACGCGGTCACCAGCCGGCCGCGGTCCTCCGGCACGAAGCGGCGCTTGTCCAGCTTGACGTACTGCCGATCCTGCAGGACCTGCAGGATCGAGGCGTAGGTCGACGGCCGGCCGATGCCGAGCTCTTCCAGCCGGCGCACCAGGCTCGCTTCGGAGTAGCGCGGCGGCGGCTGCGTGAAGTGCTGCTCCTCGACGATCTTGTCGCGTTGCGTCGGCTCGCCTTCCTTGAGCGGCGGTAGGCGCTTGTCGTCCTCGGTGCCCGACCTGTCCGAACTCTCGCTCTCTTCGTCCCGGCTTTCCCGGTACAGGCGGTAGAAGCCGTCGAAAGTCACGGTCGAGCCGTTGGCGCGGAGCTGCGCCAAGTCGTAGTCGACCCGGATGGTCGCCTGCACCTGATCCAGGCGCGCGCTTTCCATCTGGCTGGCGACCGTACGCTTCCAGACCAGCTCGTAGAGCTTGTAAGCCTCGTCGTTGAGAACGCTGCGCACGTCTTCCGGGGTGCGGAACAGGTCGGTCGGGCGGATCGCCTCGTGCGCCTCCTGGGCGTTCTTCGCCTTGGTGGCATACTGCCGCGGCTTGTCGGGCAGGTAGTCGCTGCCGAAACGCCGGTTCACCAGATCGCGGGTCTGGGTCAGCGCCTCCTGCGAGATCTGGACGCCGTCGGTCCGCATGTAGGTGATCAGGCCGACGGCCTCGCCGTTCATCTCCACACCCTCGTACAGGCGTTGGGCGACCTGCATGGTGCGGCTGGCGCCGAAGCCGAGCTTGCGGGAAGCTTCCTGCTGCAGGGTGGAGGTGGTGAAGGGCGGTTGCGGATTGCGCTTGCTCTGCTTGCGCTCGACGCCGGCGACCTTGAAGTCGTTGGCGTTCTCCAGCTTCGCCTTGGCGGCCTCGGCGCTTTGCGCGTTGGGCAGGCCGAACTTGTCGAGCCGCTGGCCGTCCAAATGGGTCAGGCGGGCGGTGAACTGACCGCCCTGCTGGGCCGTCAGGTGGGCGTCGATCGTCCAGTATTCCTGCGGCCGGAAGGCCTCGATCTCGGCCTCGCGCTCGCAGATCAGGCGCAGCGCGACCGACTGTACGCGGCCGGCCGACTTGGAGCCCGGCAACTTCCGCCAGAGCACGGGAGACAGCGTGAAGCCAACCAGGTAGTCGAGCGCGCGGCGGGCGAGGTAGGCCTCGATCAGCTCGCGGTTCAGGTCGCGCGGCTGCTCGAAGGCTTCCTGAATGGCCGACTTGGTGATCGCGTTGAACGCTACCCGGCGGATCGCGAGGTTCTCGCCAAGCACACGCCGGCGGCGCAACTCCTCCAGGATGTGCCAGGAGATGGCTTCGCCTTCGCGGTCGGGGTCAGTCGCGAGATAGAGCGCGTCGGCGCCCTTGACCGCGCTGGCGATCTCCTTGATCCGCTTCTCGGCCTGGGAATCCACCTCCCAGTCCATCTCGAAGTCGGAGTCCGGACGCACCGAGCCGTCCTTGGACGGCAGGTCACGCACGTGCCCGTACGACGCCAGCACGTGGAAGTCGCGGCCTAGGTATTTGTTGATCGTCCGGGCCTTGGCCGGAGATTCGACGATGACGACGTTCATGCTTTAACCAGGCTGATCGGCCAGCCCGGTGACGCGGCCGGGGCCGGCCTTAGGACGCGTCCGCGATGTCGTCCTGGCGCCGGGCGACACGGTTGCCCGGATGCCGCTCGCAGCGTCCGGCGAGCTCCATTTCCAGGAGGACCAGCGTCACGATCGCTGGCGATAACTGGCATTGCCGGATCACTTCGTCAACCGCGACTGGGGTTGGATCGAGCAACTCCGCGATTTCCGACCGTGCGCGCGCCAGCTCAGACTCGGTGACCTCGCTTCCGGCCATCTCCCCCTCCGTGCGCATATCGGTCTCCCATCCCAGGGCGCCGAACAGATAGCCGCGGGCAGGCGACTCGTGCGGGTCGCTGCGTAGCAGCGGGCGCAGACCGTCCAGTACGTCGCGCGTGGATTCGACCAGCACCGCACCGTCGCGCAGCAGCCGGTTGCAGCCCTTGGCGCGCGGATCGAGCGGGCTCCCGGGGACCGCGAAGACTTCCCGCCCCTGCTCGCCGGCCAGACGCGCGGTGATCAGGGAGCCGCTCTTGAGCGCCGCCTCGACCACCACGACGCCGAGCGACAGGCCGGAGATCAGGCGGTTGCGGCGGGGGAAGTGGCGGGCTTGCGGTTCGGTGCCGACCGGCATCTCGGAGATCAGCACCCCCCGAGTGGCCAGTTCGTCGTAAAGCTGCGCGTGGTCCGGCGGATAGACGACGTCGACCCCGCCGGCCATGGCCGCACAGGTGCCGCCCGCCAGCGTACCGTCACCGAGCGCGCCCGTGTGTGCCGCGCCGTCGATTCCCCGGGCGAGGCCGGAGACCACCAGCAGCCCCTCGCTGGCCAGTTCGTGCGCCAGCGTTCGCGCCATCCGGCGACCGTTGGCGCTGGCGTTGCGCGCGCCGACGAGGGCGATCGCCGGCTGGTCCAGCAGAGCGGGGTGGCCACGGACGAACAACAACGGCGGGGCATCGTCCAGCGCGGCGAGCAGCGCGGGGTAGCCCGCGTGCCCGCACGCAAGCGCATGGCCGCCCAACTTCTCCAGCCGGTTCAGCTCCTTCTCCGCGACGGTGCGGGGACAGATTTTGATCGGTTTCTTGCGTCCGCCCCGCGTGGCCAGCTCGGGCAGGGCGTCGAGGGCGGTTGCGGGCGTTCCGAAGCGTCGAAGCAGGGCATGGAAGGTCACCGGCCCGACGTTCTCGCTGCGGATCAAGCGCAGCCAGTCGATCGTTTCCTGCCGTGACAAGGCCCGCCCGTCGCCACCGTCCATACACGCAATTGTAGGTTGGGTGGTTATTGCGTCAACTGATAAGTGCTGGCTTCGTCAGCGCTGCCGAAAAGGCCTGTTATGCGGCGGTCGGCTCACGGTCCGCACGCCACTTGTCGTGCAAGCGAACCAAAGCTTCATACCCTTCGGCTTTTACAAACCGCCCTGATGGTTCCGTGAGAATAAAGGTCGATACGGCATGCGCGATGATGATCGACATATGCGCTTTGACCACGGCCTCGTCGTAGAATCCCTGCTCAACGCCAATTGCGAGAGCATCGAAGTAATTCAGCAACGCGATGAGATCGTGCGTGTCGATGTGATCAGGATCGTAATGCTTGCCGCCTGCACTGGCGGTCCAGATACGCTTTGTGATCTGGTGAATAACCGGATCGGTGTCGAACCGTTCGCACGCGGCGACGGTCGCTCGCTGACGGTTTTCGTCCGCGTTCAGTCGAATTTGGCTACGGATAAGCTGGAGTTGGACGGCCGCTGCGACGAAAATTCCACAAGTCGCTGCGGCGGAAATCCAGAAGGGAAGCTGGTTCACCCGGCTGTCTACGCCGTTAGTTTAAAAGTTGGGGCGCCCGAAAGTCATCTCGTTCTCCTAGTGTTCTCGTTAAATTAGCAATTGCCGGGGCAATGTCAAGTTTGCGTCGAAGGTCATACGCGCGGCTTTCCCTTCTGCCCGATCTTGCTTTCCTCGCCCTTGATCAGGCGGCGGATGTTTTCGTGGTGCTTGAACCAGACGACGACCGCGATGATCGCGGCGAACTGGACGAGTTGCACGTCGTGGACGAGGTACCAGGCCCAGATCGGTGCGCTCGCCATCGAGATCAGGGCGGCGAGGCTGGAAAAGCGTGTCGTCACAGCGGTTGCGAGCCAGACGGCGCAACAGGCAAGCCCCATCGGCCAGGCGATCGCGATGTGGACACCCAAGGTGGTCGCCACCCCCTTGCCGCCCCGGAACTTGAGCCAGACCGGAAACAGATGGCCCAGCACCGCGCCATAGGCGGCCATCAGGGCGATGTCCGGGCCATACAGCCAGCCCGCGAGCAGCACCGCCGCCGCGCCCTTACCGGCGTCCAGAATCAGGGTTGCGGCGGCCAGGTCCTTACGCCCGGTGCGCAGCACATTGGTCGCCCCGATGTTGCCGGAGCCCATCTTGCGCAGGTCGCCATAGCCGGCCAGACGCGTGAGCACGATGCCGAACGGGATCGCGCCCAGCAGGTAGCCCGCCAGCAAGCTCGCGAACAGGTAGGGACCGGACAGGCTCCAGGAAATTGGATCGGGCATCGTACGTTTTTGCTACGGGGGTTAGGCAGCGGCGGTCGCTGGCGTTTCGGCGTAGATCGTTCGGCCGTCGACGATCGTGCGCAGGACCCTCCCGCGCGCCGGCCAGGCGTCGAACGGCGAGTTCTTGCACTTGCCCAAGAAGCCGTCCGGATCGATCGTCCAGGTCTGCGCGGGATCGAACAGGATCATGTCGGCTGAATCCCCGGCACGCAGCCGTCCGGCGTCCAGGCCCAGGATGTCGGCGGGCTTGCAGGTCACGCGGGCGAGCAGATCCAGCAGATCGACTTGGTCGGTGTGCGCCAGTTTCAGCGACAGGGCGAACAGCGTTTCTAGCCCGGCGATGCCGTCCGCCGCCGCGGCGAAGGGCAGGCGCTTGCTGTCCTGGTCCTGCGGGTTGTGGTCGCTGACGATGGCGTCGATCGTGCCGTCGGCCAGACCAGCGATGAGCGCCTGCCGGTCGGCCTCGCGGCGCAGGGGCGGATCAACCTTCGCAAAGGTCCGGTAGTCGCCGACCGCGTCTTCGGTCAGGGTGAAGTAGTGCGGGGCGGTATCGCAGGTGACCTGCAATCCTTTCGCCTTGGCCTGGCGGATTGCCTCGACCGCGGCGGCGGTGGTGATCAGGCTCGCGTGGTAGCGTCCGCCGGTCATCTCGACCAGTCGCAGATCGCGCTCGACCTGGATTAACTCCGCCATTGCCGGGCTGCCGGAGAGGCCCAGCCGGGTAGCGAGCGCGCCGCCGTTCATCGCGCCGGTCGCCAGTGTCGGCTCCAGCGGATGCTGTAGAATCACCGTGTCGAACACGCTGGCGTAGGACAGGCAGCGGCGCAGCGTCTGCGCGTTGGCGATCGTACGGTTGCCGTCGGTGAAGCCGACCGCGCCCGCTTCCGAAAGCAGGCCTATTTCGGTCATCTGCTCGCCCGCGCAGCCGCGGGTCAGCGCGCCATAGGCGTAGACCTTGACCATCTTGGTCTCGCGCGCCCGCCGGGCGACGAACTCCAGCCCGGCGACGTCGTCGATCACCGGGTCGGTGTTGGGCAGGCAGGCGAGCGAGGTGATGCCGGCGGAGGCCGCCGCGCGCCCGGCCGAGGAGATCGTCTCCTTGTGCTCGCGACCCGGTTCGCCCAGTTGGGCCCGCATGTCGACCAGCCCAGGCGCCAGGCACAAACCGCCGCAGTCAACCTCCTGGACGGCCTCTGGCAGGCCGTCGCGAAACAGCCCGGGGCCGATTTCCGCGATCCGGTTGCCGTCGACCAGCACGCCACCTTGGGTGTCCAGGCCGCTCGCCGGGTCCAAGAGGCGGGCATTGGTGTAGGCGACCTTGGTCGTGCCCGCGGGCTTGGCGTGTAGGCTCATGCCCCGATGCTCCCGTCGACGTCGCCGGTGGTCGCGCGGGTGGGCGCCTGACGGGTCAGCGCATCGAGCACGCCCATTCGCACGGCAACCCCCATTTCGACCTGCTCGCGGATCGCCGAACGGTCGATGTCGTCCGCGACCACACTATCGATCTCCACGCCCCGGTTCATCGGGCCCGGGTGCATGATCAGCGCGTCCGCCTTGGCGTGGGCCAGCTTGTCGTAGTCCAGACCGTAGAAACGGAAGTACTCCCGGATCGAAGGCACATAGGAGCCCTGCATCCGCTCGGTTTGCAGGCGCAGCATCATCACCACGTCGCAGTCCGCGAGCCCGGCGCGCATGTCGGTGAAAGCGGTGACACCCAGCGTCTCGATCCCGCTTGGCAGCAGGGTCGGGGGCGCGATCACCCGAACCTCCGCGCCCAGCGTCGTCAGCAGGTGGATGTTCGAGCGCGCCACACGGGAATGGGCGACGTCGCCGGAGATTGCGACCTTCAGCCCGGCGATCTCGCCCCGGCGTCGGCGGATCGTCAGCGCGTCCAACAACGCCTGGGTGGGGTGCTCGTGGCTGCCGTCGCCGGCGTTGATCACTGCGCAGTTGACCTTCTCGGACAGCAACTGGACCGCGCCGCTGTCCGGCGCGCGGACTATAAGGGCGTCGGGGTGCATGGCGTTCAGGGTCATCGCGGTGTCGATCAGGGTCTCGCCCTTTTTGATCGACGACCAGGCGACCTCCATGTTGATCACGTCCGCGCCCAGGCGCTTGCCGGCCAGCTCGAAGGAGGTTCGGGTCCGCGTGGAGGTCTCGAAGAACAGATTGATGACCGTGCGCCCGGCCAATAGGTCGGAGGTCTTGTTGGCGGCCTGATTGACCGCGACGTAACTTTCTGCCCGGTCTAGCAGCGCCACGATTTCCTGTGCATCCATCCCCTCGATTCCGAGCAGATGGCGCAAATGCGTGCCGGATCCGGGTCCTGGCTGGGACTCGCTCGTGGCACGGTTCGGAAGATTGTGGGAGGTGCGATCGACGGGGCTCATCGAGCGCGGATCATGTCACCGGCTCCTGGGGGAGGCAAGACCGCTGCGTACCTTCATGCGCATCGTCACACACCGAAATACTGCGTGTCGCTCGTGACGGAATTGGTGCCGGCAGGAAGCAACGACGCCTTCAAGCCCCTTGGGCGTGTGCGCGCCGGGTTCCGTGTAGGGAGAATGTTGTTGCACAACGTCTCCGCCCTCGCGCCATCTCCGGCGGCAAGGCGTCATCGTTCGCATTTCGGGTCCGGCTTGCCGAGGACGTGACTGAGGCCTGGGGTACAGCGCGATTGCGCAGGCAGGAGTCACGCCGGGTGCAGGTTACGCACTCTTCGCCAGCAGGTCGAGTTGGCGCGGGTCGGCCTCGGTCTCGACCGGCTCCCTGTCCATCTCGCTCTCCGTGGGGCGGACATCCGCGCCCAGACCGCCGAGCAGAACGTCGTCCTGGCTCATCATCTGCGGGGCGCGCATGGCGCCGTTCAGGGCGTCCAGCAGATCGGGGGCATCGGTCCGCTTGGCGGCGCGGTGCGGGGCGATCGGCTCGACCTTGTCGGCGGCGGCTTGGGCCGCTCGATCGGGGGCTTGGCTTGTGCTCACGGGATTTCCTCCGGGCTCGCGCGCGGTTGTCTGCGCGTCGTTGGCGCTTTACGCGCGCGCGTTTTACTCCCTTTCCCGGATTAAATCACCCCCTGATCGCGCAGCCGCGTGATCGCCTCGGCATCCAGGCCGAGCGCTTCCTGCAGGACGGCGTCGGTATGCTCGCCCATCTTGGGGGGATGCTGGCGGTAGCTGACCGGCGTCTGCGAGAAGCCGATCGGGTTGCCGATCAGGTCGATCCGGCCGTTGCCTGCGTCCGGATAGTCCATCTGGATCTGCATCTTACGGTGCTGCACCTGCGGGTCGGCGAAGACGCGGTCGACGGTGTTGACCGGACCGCACGGGACGCCGCGGGCATTCAGCGCATCCACCCAGTCCTGCATCTCGCGTTTTGCGGTGATCGCGTCCAAAAGCGGGTAAAGCGCGTCCCGGTTGCGGACCCGCGCGGCGTTGGTGGCGAAGCGCGGCTCCTCGGCAAGTTCGGGACTGCCGGCTTCGGCGCAGAATTTGGCGAACTGGCTGTCGTTGCCGACCGCCAGGATGAAGTAGCCGTCGGATGCTGGCATCGTCTTATAGGGGACGATGTTGGGATGCTCGTTGCCGCGGCGTTTCGGCAGATCGCCGCTGGTTAGGTAGTTCAGCCCCTCGTAGGTCAGCCAGGAGACCTGCGTGTCCAGCAAGGCCAGGTCGATGTGCTGACCTTCACCGGTCTTCTCGCGGTGGTGCAGGGCGGCCAGGATGGCGGAACTGGCGTACATCCCGCACATCAGATCGGCGATGCCCACGCCGACCTTCATCGGCTCGCCCTCCGGCTCACCGGTCAGCGACATGATCCCGCCCATCCCCTGGGCCAGGTAGTCGTAGCCCGCGCGGCTGGCGTAGGGGCCGGTCTGACCGAAGCCGGTGATCGAGCAGAAGATGATGTGCGGCGCGATCTCCTTCACGTCGTCGTAGGACAGACCGTACTTCTTCAGCCCGCCGGTCTTGAAATTCTCGACGACGATGTCGCTCTGCTGGATCAGTTGACGTGCAAGGCGCTGACCTTCTTGCGTCGCGATGTCCAGTGTCACCGAGCGCTTGTTGCGGTTGGCCGAGAGGTAATAGGCGCTGGTCTCGGTGTCGTTGCCGGCCGCGTCCTGCACGTAGGGCGGGCCCCACTTGCGGGTGTCGTCGCCCTGGCCGGGACGTTCGATCTTGATCACCTCCGCGCCCAGGTCGCCCAGCAGTTGGGTGCAGGTCGGCCCGGCCAGGATGCGGGTCAGGTCGAACACGCGCAGGCCGGCGAGCGGTGCGGTCATGGCGGAAGCTGTCCTCTAAGTGTCTCTGTTATAGGCGTTCTCGCGGGCTAGCCAGCGAGGGTCAAGATCACCGGCAGGCTGACCATCGAGGCGGCGGTCTGTAGGGTGATCACCCCCGCCATCAGCGTGGCGTCGCCGCCCAGCTGTTTGGCCAGGATATAGCTGGAGGTCGCGGTCGGGGAGGCCATGAACAGTAGCGCGATCGCCGCCGTCAGCCCTTCCACCGCGAACGTCCAGAGGGTGAGGGCGGTCAGCGCCGGCATGGCGACCAGCTTGAGCGCGGTGGTTTGCACGACCGTCCGCGCGTTACGCCGGACGGCTTGCCAGTCGAGCGCGGCACCGACGCACAGAAGGCCGATCGGCAACGCCGCCCGCCCCAGGATATCCAGCACGTCGGCGACCACGCCCGGCATGCCGGTGAAGTTGCTCAGCGCGCCCAGCACGGCGGCGATAATCAATGGGTTGGTCACCACCTGCTTGACCGTGCCGAGCGCCGTCGGTTCGGCTGCGGTCCCCCAGTGGGCGAGCGCGATCACGCAGATCAGGTTGACCGTCGGCACGATCACCGCGATCGCGATCGCTGCCACGGTCAAGCCGGCGCTGCCCCAGATCGCGCCTGCGATCGACAGGCAGATGTAGACGTTCATCCGCACGGCCCCCTGCACCATGCTGGTGAAGGCGGGGCCGTCGACGTTCAATCGCCGCTGAGCGATCACCAGAACGCCCGCCATGAGCAGGATTGCCACGACCAGCGCAGCAGCCATCGGGAGCACCGAGAGCCCAGCCATATCGGCGCCTGAAAGGGCGGTGACGATCAGGGCCGGGAAGAAGATGCGATAGGTCAGGCGTTCCGCTGGCTGCCAGAAGCCATTGCCCGGAAAGCCGCGCCCCTGCAGCCAGCTGCCGAGGAAGATGAGCAGGAACACAGGCAAGACCGCGGCGGCGATGGACAACATGCGGGCTATATCCGGGAACGGGGTGATCAGGCTACAAGGCTAGGGCGGTCATCGGACGATGGCTAGGGTCGCGCGGGTGAAGGCTTTGTACCGCGCGTCTCGGGGTGTGTATTTTTGGCTGCGAACAAACTCCAGGCTGGAGGCCAGCGATGGCCGGCAACGACCTCTACCACCGCGACTATTACCGCTGGACGCGCGAACAGGCCGCTCGGCTGCGTGCGCTTGCGTATCGGCAGGAGCAGGAGGCCGGTGCGCCTGGAGAGGGAAGCGGATTGGACGTCGCCCATTTGGCCGAAGAGGTGGCGCAAGCCGGTCGGCTGGAGTTGAACCGCGTTACCCAATATCTGACCAGCACGTTGATCTATGTGCTTGAAGCGGCGTGGTTGCAGCATGCGCCGGCCAACCGTCGGTGGCGCGGCGAGGCCAAAAGCGCGGCGCGCGAAGCCTACCAGGCGTTCACCGACGGCATGCGCCCCGATCTCAACATTCGGGAAATCTGGGCGGATGCCGTGGAGGAGACCAATGTGCGTCTGCGCGAGACCGGCGAGGAAATGTTGCCTGCCGACGTTAGCTGTCCGCTCGCGCTGGACGACCTGCTGGCCCGCCGCCTGGATGCCAACGCCGCCGTCAGCCGCGTGCGCGCGGCATTGCTGGGAGACGACGGACAGGGGCCATGTGCCGCCGGTCCGGCTAGCCCCGCCTCATAGCGTCGAGCGCGCCCTGGAGGATGTAGGCGGCGGCCATCTGGTCGAGGTGCTGTTTCTGCTTGTGGCTCGCCATCTCGGCCTCGTCGCTCAGCAGGCGCTCGACCGCCGCCGTGGACAGACGCTCGTCCCAGAATGCGATGGGGAGGCTGTAGCCCGCTTCCTGTACCAGGTTGCGCGCGAACTGCCGGGTTGCCTGGCAACGCTTGCCCTCCACGCCGTTCAGGCCAACCGGCAGACCGATCACCAGGGCCTTGACCGCGCGGTCCTCGATCGCCTGAGCGAGTGCCTGCGCGTCAGCGGTGAACTTGCTGCGCCGGATCGTGTCGACCGGGGAGGCGACCGAGCGGTCGCGGTCGGAAACCGCCATGCCGATTGTCTTGTCGCCGAAGTCGAGGCCCATCAGGCGGGCACGGGCCGATAGATGCTGCGGCAAATCCGCGAAGTCGATGATCGCCATGGTTTACTCGGCGGCGTGAGGCAGTTGGGCTTGGCGTGTTTCCGCGTCGCGCGTTCCCCCCGCGTGCGGAGTCCCGTCCCCGCGCTTGCGCCGGTACCAGTTCTGTAGGTTGGCCCGCCACATCAATGCGCAGGGCGTGATGAACAGCGTCAGCAGCGTGGCGAAGGTCAGGCCGAACACGATCGCGGTCGACAAGGGCTGCCACAACTCGGTCGAGGGCGCGCCGATCTGGACCAGCCGGTTGAGGAAGTCGATGTTCACGCCGAGCACCATCGGCATCAGCCCCAGGATCGTGGTGACCGTGGTCAGCATCACCGGGCGCAGGCGCTGCGCGCCGGTGCGCAGGATCGCGGTGGTGACGTCGGGGTCGTCGGCCTTCAACCGATCGAAGGTATCGATCAGCACGATGTTGTTGTTCACCACGATGCCGGCCAGCGCGATCACGCCGATGCCGGTCATCACGACGCCAAACGGCTGATTGGTGATCAGCAAGCCGATCATGACCCCGATGGTCGACAGGATCACGGCGGAGAGGATCAGGAAGGCGCTGTAGAAGCTGTTGAACTGCGTGACCAGGATGATCGCCATCAGGAACAGCGCCACGACGAATGCCTTGGTCAGGAAGCTCTGTGCCTCCTTTTGGTCCTCGTTCTCGCCCCCGAAGGTGATGTTGACGCCCGCGGGCACGTCCGCCTGCTCCAGGAAAGCTTGTATCTCCTGGAGCTTGTCGTTCGCCAGCACGCCGGGCGGGACGTCGGCCTTGACCGTGATCGAACGGTCGCCGTCGGTGCGTCGGATCAGACTGGTGCGCTGTTTGGGCGTGCGCTGGACGAAGTTGGCGAGCGGCACCTGACCGTCCTCGGTGCGCACGCGGATCTGGTCGAGTTGATCCAGGTTGCGCTGGTCGCCGGGGAAGCGCACGACCATGTCGATCTCATCATCGGAGTCGCTGGAGCGGAATTCGCCGACCTTGAGACCGTTGGTGACCATCCGGATGTAGCTGCCGACCAGCGAGACGTCGGCGCCGAACTTGGCGGCTTGGGCGCGGTCGACCGACAGCTCCCACTCGATCCCGGGAACCGGGCGGCCGTCCTCGATCCCGACGAATTCTGGGTCCTGCTGCATCCGCTCGACGATCTGCGCCACGGTCGGCGTGATCAGTTCAGGGCGGTCGCTCGTGACCTCGATCTGGATCGGCTTGCCGCCGGGCGGACCCATGTCCTGTTCCTGCGCTTCGACCTTGATCCCGGGCAAGGCGCTGGCGCGCTGCTTGATATCGTCGATGATTTCCTGCGCCGGTCGGCGGGTCCACCAGTCGGTGAACTCGAGCGTGACCTGGCCGATGATGTCCTCGGGTTCGTCGCGCCGTTGACCGGAGGCGATCTGCGAGCGGGCGTAGATCGCGTGGAACTCGCCCCGCTCCTGATGCAGTTGCAGGATCTGGCTCTCCACCTCCTGGACCAGCCGGTCGCGTTGCTGGATCGACAGGTTGCCGCGGCCGTGGATCTGGATCACCGCGCTTTCCGGCTCGGTGTTCGGGAAGAACTCGATCCCGCGCCCGTACATCGCATAGGCAGTCTGCACCGCGACCAGCGCGGCGACCGACGCCAGCAGCAGCTTGCCAGGATGCTTGATCGCGAAGCTCAGCAGACGGACGTAACCGCCGGTGAACCCTCCCAAACTCTTCAGGTCCGACTTCCCGCCGCCGGCAATTGCCTGCGCCTTGTCATCGTTGTCCGGCTGTTCGGTGGTCTCGCCGCCTTTGCCGCCGAACACCGCGCCCATGGCCGGTACGAAGATCAGCGCCATCGCAAGCGAGGCGGTTAACACGGCCAGGAGCGTGATCGGCAGGTATTTCATGAATTCGCCGATCACGCCCGGCCAGAAGAGTAACGGCAGGAAGGCGGCCAGCGTGGTCGCGGTCGCAGCGATGATCGGCCAGGCCATGCGCTTGGCCGCCAGGCCGTAGGCCTGCTTCTTGGACAAGCCCTCGCGTAGCTTTCGGTCGGCGTACTCGACCGTGACAATGGCGCCGTCGACCAGCATGCCAACGGCCAGAATCAGCGAAAACAGCACCACGACGTTGACCGTCAGCCCGGCCAGAAAGACGACGAGCACGCCGGTCAGGAACGACCCCGGGATCGCTACACCGACGAATGCGGCCGAGCGCAGCCCGAGGGCGGCGACGATCACCACCATGACCAGCAGCACGGCCGCCAGGACGTTGTTTTGCAGATCGCTCAACATCGTGCTGATGTTGGTCGACTTGTCCTGGGTGTAGGTGACCTCGACCGCGTCCGGCCAGGCTTCGCGTTCCGCTTCTACTACCTGGCGGACCTGTTCGATCGTCTCGATGATGTTCTCGCCGGTGCGCTTGGACACCTCCAGCGCGATCGCGGGCTCGCCGTTGATTCGGGCGTAGCCTTCAGGGTCCTTGAAGGTCCGGCGCAGATGGGCGACGTCGCCGATCGTCACCACCGTATCGCCGTCGACCTTGATCGGCATGTTCAGGATGTCCTGGGAGTTCTGGAACAGCCCTGGAACCTTGATCGCGAAACGGCCGGCACCGGTGTCCATCGCGCCCGCGGCGACCAGGCGGTTGGACCGGTCGACCGCGTTCAGCACCTGCTGGGCATCGATGTCGTAGCTTTCCAGCAATGTCGGATCGATGACGAGCTCAACCAGCTCTTCCCGGTTACCCGCCATTTCCACCTCGAGCACGGGCTGCAGGGCTTCGACCTCATCCCGCAGGTCGCGGGCGAGATCGAGCAGCGTCCGTTCCGGCACGTCGCCCGACAGTGTGACCACGAGCACGGGGAACAGGCTCAGGTTCACCTCGTGCACCGTCGGCTCGTCGGCATCGACCGGCAGTTCCGGTTTTGCCGCGTCGACCTGCTCGCGGACATCGATCATCGCCTGATCGGCGTCGAAGCCGGCCTCGAACTCCAGTACGACGTTGGCGCCGTCCTGGTAGGCGGTGGCGCGCATCTCTTTCACGCCCTCGACGCTTTCGAGCTCCTGCTCCAGCGGCTTGACGATCAGCCGCTCGGCGTCCTCAGGCGAAATGCCCTCGTGGTGGACGTTGGTGTAGATCAGCGGGATATTGACGTCCGGATCGCTCTCCTTGGGGATCGCGACATAGGCGTAGGCGCCAGCGATCAGCAGCAGCAGCAGCAGGCTGAGGACCGTGCGAATATGACTGAGGGCGGCATCGATCAGGGTGTTCACGGCCGCCCCTCCGGTCCCGGCTTACCGGGGCCGCCCGTTGGCAGGTTGAGTGGCGTGTCTTGCAGGCGCTGCTGCACCTCGCCTTCGGCGACCGGTTTCACCTGCTGGCCGACGGTAACGAAGTTCTGGCCCAGCGTGACGAAGGTGACGGTTTTGGGCAGGCCGGTGATCCACACGCCGTCCGGCTTGTCGGCCAGAATGTCGACCTCCTGGAAGTGCACGCGGTTGTCGTCGTCCAGCACCTTTACGCCCACTTGGCCCGCGTCGTTGAGTGTCAGGATCGACGGCGAGACGAAGTGCGAAACCCGTTCCTTCAGCGGCACCGTCATTTGTGCCGTCACGCCATCGCGCAACGCCCCCTCGGGGTTGGCGACGCGCATCTCCACCTCGAAGGTGCGGGTGCGGTCGTTCGCTTCGCGCGCGACGAAGTCCACGGTTCCGGTGACCTGTTCGCCGGTGATCAGCTCGGCTGTTGCCTGCGTGCCGGTCTCGATCTGCGCCACCCGCCGTTCGTTGACGCTGCCGACGATCTTGAGCGGGTCGAGATCGACCAGACGCAGCAAGTCCCGCCCGCTGGTCATGAAGTCGCCGACCTCCGCCATCGTCTCGCCGACCCGTCCGGCGAAAGGGGCGTAGATCGTCGTGTTGTCCAGGGCGGTGCGGGCCTGCTCGACACGCGCCTGCGCTTCTTCGAAAGCGGCGCGGGCCCCGGCCAGCTGGGTATCCGAGCGGTGGCCGCGTTCATGCAGCCGCCGGGCGACCTCCAATTCCAGTTGGCGTTGCTCCAGCAGGGCCTTCGCTTCGCGCAGTTGGGCCGAGCGGTCTTCCTCGGCGAGCTGAGCGAGTACCTGGCCTTTGTCGACAAGATCGCCCTTGTCGACCAACAGCTCTTCGATCCGGCCGTGCGTTTGCGCCTGCACCACCACCTTGCGGTCGGCCTGGGTGCGTCCCTGGACGCGTAGCCTGTCGGTTCGCGGTTCGGCGGTCTGGGTGGCGACGCGCACCTCCGGCACGTCGCTCAGCTTGGATAGCTGCGCGGGCCCTTTGCGGGTTTCCGGTTCGGCGCTGCCCAGGTACTGACCCGAGGCGATCCAGACAATGGCCGCCCCCGCGATGGCCAGCGCGATCGACACGGACCCGAAGCGGCGGAGAAGCTTGATAAACATAGCAGGGGTCTCGGGCTGTTTCGGGCGCTATTCTGCGGCGTTGGCGGCTGCATGGGTGCGGGCGTTCGCGGGCGCGTCCGCGGCACCGGCCAGCAACGCATCGCGGTGTTCGCGCAGATAGTCCCGCGCGCACTGGTATACGGCGAGGCCGAGGCCGTGAACGAAACGCTCGCCTGCCGGCCGGTTGTCGAGGTTGGCGTTTTCGCTCATGCGCTGCAGCACATCCTCGTACCAAGTGATCCGATCATCAATCAGGCGGTCCAGTGTCGCGGCCGGCAGGAGGTGCGCGAAAAACAGCACGAACAGGAAGTCCGAGCGCACTTCGTCGTCGACCGGCCGGCGGTGCAACGCCCGTTCCAGCGCAGCGCGACCGGAGGCTGTGATCGAATAGAGTTTCTTGTCCGGACGTTTGTCCTGCGGTTGCGCGTGGCAGACGACCAACCCGTCGGCCGAGAGTCGGGTCAGCGCCGGATAGATCGAGCCAAAGCTGGCCTCCTGAAAGTGGGCGAGCAGGCCTTCTTCGAAACTCTTTTTGATCTCGTAGCCGCTGGCGTCCCCCCGGTTGAGAACGCCCAGGCAAAGGGTGCGTGTATCCATCGACGGTCCCGAAACGCCACGAACGGCGTCAAAGTGGATGCATTTATGCAGCTAACAGTATCGGGCCGATATATCAGAGTCCAGCTCATTATGGTCGATATCGGTCTGACGGTGGGCACGGGGTGGGCAGGCCTTGCCGGCGCGAGGGCGGCAGGCAAGATCGTTCGCGCCCGCATGAAAAAGGGGCCCGGCGCATGGCCGGGCCCCTCGTCGTCATCGAGCCGGGTGTCGCGTGGACACCTGGATCAGCGGGTTACCCCTCGCTCGGCAGTTCGCCGGTGATCCAGTACTGCACGCGGTCCTCGTTGTTCTCGATGTACTTGTCGACGGCTTCCTCGTAGGAGGTCTCCTGGGCGTCGTACATCGCCGCCTGGAGGTCATCGAGTGGGATCCACATGCGCCCGATCATGGTCGCCGCATCGATGTTGTCCTGGTAGAAGCCCTGACGGGCGATCGCGTGGATCGACTCGTAGCTGCCCAGCGTGCCCTTCGGGTCTTCCAGGTATTTCAGATCGTACGCGCCGAACTTCCAGTGCGGGCTCCAGCCGGTCACGACGATCGGCTCATCGCGCTTGATCGCACGATCCAGAGCGGCCGTCATGCCAGCTCCGCTGGAGGTCTGCAGCGTGTACATGTCGCTTAGACCGTAATCCTCAATGGCCTGCTTGGACAGGCGCGTGAGGCCGGCACCTGGATCAATGCCGACGATCTTGCCGTCAAGCTTGTCGGCCCACTCTTCGCTCTTCAGATCAGCGATCGAGTCGACATCCATGTATTCCGGAACGATCCAGCCGAGGCGGGCATGGTCGTACAGCATGCCGAGATCGACCGTCTGATTGGCGAACTTCTCAAGGTAGTCCGCGTGGGTTCCCGGCTGCCAGGACATCATCATGACATCGATGTCGCCCTGAGCTAGGCCCTGGTACTGCGGGGCAATACCGGTCTGGGTCAGGGTCACATCCTGGTCCATCCGCTCTTCCAGGATCTGCTGGGCCAGCTTGGTCACAAATTCGGCGTCCGACCAAGCGGTCCAGCCGATTTGGACGTCGGCTGCCGCAGGGCTCGCCGCCAGGGTGACCGCTGTGGTCGCGGCGATCAGGGTCTTCTTGCCGTAGTCCAGCATTAAAATCCTCCTCTGTTGCCTCTATCTAAGGCGTGTTCACCGCCCTTCTCATGGGGCGATGGAGCGTCGTCCGGATTATCCGGACGCGCCCGGTTGCGGCCTTACCCGCTCAACATCCGTTGTAGAGCGGGTAGTCCATGCACTCAAGCCGCGCGACTGGTTTTGGTTTCCTGGTCGTCGTCGCTGGCGGGTTGGGCGCCGCCGAGCAGGCGACGGACCTTCGCGATCAGGCCTTCGCCGCGGCCAGCCTGGCCGATGCTTTGGGTGATGCGGTCGAGCAGGATCGCCACGATCACCACGCCCAGGCCGCCTTCGAAGCCGAGACCGACATTGAGGCGCTGAATACCGGTCAGCACCACGTTGCCAAGGCCGCCAGCACCGATCATGGAGGCGATAACCACCATGGAAAGGGCCAGCATGATGGTCTGGTTGACCCCAGCCATGATCGAGGGGAGCGCCAGTGGCAACTGCACCTTGGTCAGCAGTTGTCGGTCGGTGCAGCCAAACGCAAGGCCTGCTTCGACGTTTTCCTTGCTCACCTGACGGATGCCTAGGTTGGTCAGGCGCACCGCCGGGGGCATGGCGAAGATCACCGTTGCGATCGTGCCCGGCACCTTACCCAGACCGAAGAACATCGCCGCCGGGATTAGATACACGAAGGGCGGCATGGTTTGCATGAAGTCCAGCACCGGCCGGATGACCGCCTCGACCGTGTCGTTCTTGGCCATCGCCACGCCGACCGGAAAGCCGACCACGAGCGCCACGAATGCGGCGGAGACCACCAACGCCATCGTGGAGACGGACTCTTCCCACAGATTCATGCCCATCAGCAGGAACATCGAAACCGCCACGAATATGGCGAACTTCCAGTTCACCCGCCACAAGCCGATCACGATCAAGATCGCGGCCAGTGCGAAGGGGTGAAGCCACAGCAGGAAGTCCTCCAGCGTGGTCGACACCGCGCCGATCGCCGCCGAGATCGCGTCGAGCAGCGGCTGCATGTTGTCCAGAATCCAGTTGACCAGTGCCTCAACCCAGGCGCCGATCGGGATTTTTACTTCTTCAACGAATTCCATCATGGTTTTAGCCTGCCCTGTCGAGTGTTTGCAGAAGGGCGGTCTTGGTTACCGATCCCAGGTAGCGGTTGTTCTCGTCGACGACCGGCACCGGATGGGGGCTGTTAGCCACCTTGTGCAGCACGTCGGACAACCCTTCGCTGGCCTGGACGGGCTTGATATCCGCGAGGAAGGCGCTGGCGAGCTGGCCGTCACCCTTCCGGGCCCGCGCCAGGCTCTCGGCGCTGACCATGCCCTCGAACTTCTGGTTCTTGTCGACCACCACGGCGACGTCGCGGTCGGCGTGCTTGACCTGCTCGATGACCGAGTTGAGGTCGTTGCCGCTGTGGTCGATCACCGACAGCTGTTTCTTGCGCGCGATGTCGCCGGCCGAGAACACCTGAGTAACGTCGACGCCCTTGAAGAAGGAGCTGACGTAGTCGTCGGCCGGTTTGGTGACGATCTCCTCCGGCGTGCCGATCTGCACGATCCGACCGTCCTCCATCACCGCGATCCGATCGCCGATGCGCATCGCCTCGTCCAGATCGTGGGTGATGAAAATCACGGTGCGCCGACTTTCCTGCTGCAGGCGCATCAGTTCGTCCTGCATCTCCGTGCGGATCAGCGGGTCGAGCGCGGAGAACGCCTCGTCCATCAGCATGATTTTGGGATCGTTGGTCAGCGCACGGGCCAAACCAACGCGCTGCTTCATGCCACCGGACAGTTCGTCCGGGAAGGAATTGGCGTTCGCCTTCAGCCCGACGGCTGCGAGCGCCTCCAGGGCGCGCTTGTGCCGCGTTGCGCGGTCGACGCCGGCCACCTCGAGGCCGAATGCGGCGTTGTCGACGACCGTGCGGTGCGGCATCAGCGCGAAGGACTGGAAGACCATCGCCATTTTCTGCCGGCGCACCTCGATCAGGTGCTGGCGCGACATCTTGGTGATGTCCTCGCCTTCGATCTCGACACTGCCGTAGGTCGGATCGATCAGGCGGTTGAGCATTCGGACCATGGTGGACTTGCCGGAACCCGACAGGCCCATGACGACGAACACTTCGCCCTCATAGACTTCGAACGAGGCGTCGCGGACGCCCACGGTGTTGCCGGTTTCGGCGAAGATTTCGTCTTTGCCCTTGCCCTGTTCGATCAGGCGATAAGCTTCGGCAGGGTTCGGTCCGAATATCTTATAGACGTTTCTGCAAACGAGTTGTGCGTTCGCCATTGCGGTTTCGGCCCCCTGTGGAACAAGCTGTCTTGTTATTGGGTCCAGCGCGCCCGCGCTATTACCGTCTTCGGCGCGATGGAGTAGCGGTCGACCGTCTCCCGTGCGGGTACGGGATTATTCTGCCTCGGGCCAACGTTACCAGCCAGCTATGGTTCCCCCGTCCAGGCGTCAAGTGGCGTGTCAAGAGACGGGAGCGTAAGAAGGCTGTGTCTGTGCCGGCCGTGTGACAGGCCTTTGGGTAACGGTCGTGGCCGTTGATTGCAAGGCACCCGCGGATGAAAGAACATTGTCCGGCGGGTGAAATGCCTGTGTCAGTGCCTCCCAGGAACTGTGGTAAACTGTCATTGAGACGGTGGCGTTCGCGTGACGACAGGGGATATTGCTCCATATCTGTGCTCGTAACGTATAGACGCAGAATCCAGTAGGCAGATGTCTGGTCTGGTAGCGACGCCTGAAGAGGCTGACGCGAACTTGCGTCGTGCGTGCACCGATTGGTTGGTGGAAAAGCTTCTGGGATTCAGCTGTTCATGTCTCACGATCGTGGTGACGAACTGACCGGTATGTCCGGCAGGCCGATATCCTGTGCGGCAGGATTCAAGGCCGCGCCCGATCCGCTGGATCCCGCCACGGACGATCCGGCTAGCTGGGCCCTATTCCTGGATGTCGACGGGACTTTGCTGCGGTTCCGGGGCCGCCCGGAGGACGTGCATTTGCATGCGAGTCTCCGCGCCATTTTGGCGGACCTGTACGCTGCTCTGGGGCAGGCGGTCGCGCTGGTCAGTGGACGCACACTGGCGGACCTCGACCGTATCCAGGCGCCCCTGAAGCTGCCGGCAGCCGGCCTGCACGGTCTGGAGCGTCGAGACGCCGACGGCACGATCGACCGGGGCGTTGAAGGGGATGCGCTCGACCACCTGCGCAGCGGGCTGCAGACGTTTGTCGCAAGCCACGAAGACCTGTGGCTGGAGGATAAGGGCCGGGCGCTGGCAGTGCATTACCGTGCCGCCCCGAAGTTGCGCGACGTCGTCTTGGAACATGTAAGAAATCTATGCGTCCAAGAAGATCCGGACGCGCTGGCCGTGCTCGACGGCAAAATGGTGTGCGAGGTGAAGCCGCGCCACGCAGATAAGGGGACAGCGATCCGTACGTTCATGGCCCATGCGCCGTTCGCTGGCCGCATGCCCGTCTTCCTCGGCGACGATGTCACCGATGAAGACGGCTTCCGTGCCGTCAACGCGCTGGGTGGCCTGTCGATCCGCGTTGGCAGGACGCCAGCCGGTCAGGTGACGCACGCGGACCACAGTTTGGCCGATGAGTCGGCCGTGGAAGCATGGCTGGAGCGCTTGCGCCGCGCGGTGTCCGGCATGACCTGATCCGTTCAGTGGGTTGAGCCGCGACGGACCACGGCGCATAACGGGGCTGAACGCCATGCGTGCGTCTTGGAATGGCGGCGCAACCAAACGACGTCGAAACCACGCGACCCAGCTCGCTTGAGAGCGGAGATATATGACCACACCCGCCCCCGACCCCTCCGCCAAGACCGCAGCCGTCCCAGACCTGACGCCGGCAGGTACGCCTGTGCGCACCGACCTGTCCCAGACGGCGAGCGACCTGAACCTGGCCGTGATCGGCAATTGCGCCCACGCCGCCTTGATCGACCGCCGCGCGCGGATCGTCTGGAGCTGCTTGCCGCGTTTCGACGGTGATCCGGTGTTCTGCTCCCTGATCGACGACGACGACCGGGCCGAGCAGGGTTTTTGGGACATCGTCCTCGACGGCCAGACGTCGAGCGAACAGGTCTACTGGCGTAATTCCGCGGTGCTTGAAACACGGCTGTACGATGCGGAGGGCGGGGGCATCGCGATCGTCGATTTTGCCCCGCGGTTCAAGCAGTTCGACCGGACCTTCCGGCCGACCACCCTGGTGCGCCGGGTGCGTCCGCTCAGCGGCGCGCCGCGCATCCGCATCCGCTTGCGTCCGGCCTGCGACTACGGGCGGGCACAGCCGGAGATCACACGGGGCAGCAACCATGTGCGTTTCGTCATGCCGGATATGACGCTGCGCCTGACCACCGACGTGCCACCGACCTACGTGTTGAACGAGACGCCTCATATCCTGGAGCGCGAGATCACCCTGCTGCTGGGACCGGATGAGAGCTTGACCCAGGCGGTTGGCGAGACCGGGCGCGACTTCCTCGAGAAGACCGACCACTACTGGCGGGAGTGGGTGCGTTTTCTGTCGCTGCCGTTCGAATGGCAGGACGCGGTCATCCGCGCGGCGATCACGCTCAAGCTGTGCTCCTTCGAGGAGACTGGCGCGGTGGTTGCCGCGCTCACCACGTCGATTCCCGAAGCGCCGGACAGCGGGCGCACCTGGGACTACCGTTACTGCTGGTTGCGCGATTCCTACTTCGTCGTGCACGCCCTCAACCGTCTCGGCGTCACCCGGACGATGGAAGGCTATCTCTCCTACATCACCAACATCGTTTCCGGTCACGAAAAGGGGCCGTTGCAGCCGTTGTTCGGGATCGTCCTGCAGCGCCGCCTGGACGAACGGCAGGAGCAAGACCTCGCTGGCTATCGCGGCATGGGCCCGGTGCGTGTGGGCAATCATGCCTACATCCAGACGCAGAACGACGGTTACGGCGCGGTCATCCTGGCAGCCACGCAAGCGTTCTTCGATAAGCGCCTGGCCAGGCCCGGCGATGTGGACTTCTACCGACGGCTGGAAGCGCTCGGCGAGCAGGCGGTCGAGTTGTGGGACACGCCGGACGCGGGGTTGTGGGAACTGCGCACGCGCGAGGCCGTGCACACCTTCTCCGCGTTGATGTGCTGGGCGGCTTGCGATCGGCTGGCGCGGATCGGCGCGCATCTGGGCCTGGACGATCGGGCACAGACGTGGCGGGCGCATGCGGCCACGATTCGCGAAGCGATCCTGGAGCGGGGGTGGAGCGACGCGCAAAACAGCTTCACCAGCACCTTCGATGGCGAGGAAATCGACGCCAGCCTGCTGTTGATGCCGGAACTGGGCTTTCTGGAAGCACGCGATCCGCGTTTCCTGGGTACGCTCAACTACGTCGAGCGGCGGCTGAAGCAGGGCTCGACCGTCTACCGCTATGCGGCGCCCGACGACTTCGGCACGCCCGAGACGTCATTCAACGTCTGTACCTTTTGGTATATCGACGCGCTTGCGCAGGTCGGACGGAATAATGAGGCGCGTCAGCTCTTCTGCGAAATGCTGGCCAAGCGCAACCACCTCGGTCTGCTGTCGGAGGACATCGACAGCGAGACCGGCGAACTCTGGGGCAATTTCCCGCAGACCTATTCCATGGTGGGGTTGATTAACTCGGCCCTGCGCCTCAGCATTTCCTGGGAGGAGGCTTTTTGAGTCGTCTCATCGTCGTCTCCAACCGCGTCGCCACCCCCCGCCACGCCCGCTCGGGGTCGCAGGGCGGGTTGGCGGTCGCCGTGCAAGCGGCGCTCGAAGAGCGTGGCGGTCTCTGGTTCGGCTGGAGCGGCGAGGTCGACGAGCAACCCGCCCGTAAGCCGGATGAGTTCACCAGCGGCGCGGTCAGCTACGTCACCAGCGACCTCAGCCCGCGCGATTACGAAGAATACTACAACGGCTTCGCCAACCGGACGCTCTGGCCGCTGATGCACTATCGGCTGGATTTGACGGAATTCAGCCGGCGCAACTATTCCGGTTACGAGCGGGTGAACGCGCTGTTCGCCGACCGGCTGCTGCCCTACCTGCAGGACGATGACGTCGTCTGGGTGCACGACTATCACCTGATCCCGATGGCCGATCAGCTGCGTCATGCTGGCTGCAGCCAGCGCATGGGCTTCTTCCTGCACATCCCCTGGCCGGCGCTGGAGGTCTTCCTGGCGCTGCCCAACCACCGCGACATCGTCAAGCAGATGTGTGCCTACGACCTGCTTGGCTTCCAGACCGAGCGGGATCTGGCGAATTTCCAGCACTACATCCGCGTCGAGGCCGGCGGACGGGTCGATCCCGATGGCACGATCATGGCGTTCGGCCGGCGGCTGGTCGCGGGGGCCTATCCGATCTCGACCGACACCGCGCGCGTGGTCGAGTTTGCGCAGGAGGCGGCGGACGCCCGCCAGACCCAGCGGCTGCGCGAGTCCCTGCGCGGCCGCGACCTTTTGATCGGTGTCGACCGGCTCGACTACTCCAAGGGGTTGCTGCAGCGCTTCCGCGCGTTCGGGACGCTGTTGGAGAATTACCCGGCAAACCGCGGGCGGGTGGTGATGATGCAGATCGCCCCGCCGTCCCGCCAGGATGTGCCGGAGTATCTGCAACTGCGCCAGCATCTCGAGAGTGAGGCCGGGCACGTCAATGGCGCCTACGCTGAGTTCGACTGGAACCCGATCCGCTATCTGAACAAGGGGTTCAGCCGGCGCATCTTGGCGGGCTTCCTGCGCCAGGCCCGGGTCGGGGTGGTGACGCCGCTGCGTGACGGCATGAACCTGGTTGCCAAGGAATACGTCGCCGCCCAGAACGCTGAAGATCCGGGCGTGCTGATGCTCTCCCGTTTCGCCGGTGCAGCCCTGGAACTGGATGGCGCGCTGCTGGTGAACCCGTATGATGCCGAGGGGATGGCGGAAGCGATGCAGACCGCGCTCGCCATGCCGCTGGAGGAGCGTCGGGAGCGTTGGCAGACCATGTTCCGCCGGCTGGAGACCCACGACGTCGATGCCTGGTGCAAGCAGGTGGTGGGCCAGCTCGACCGGATCGGGCAGGGCTGAGCCGGCGATGCGCGCGCGTTATTTGCAGGACGTGAGATGACGGACGCGTTGCTGGCCGACATCGGCGGCACCAACGCCCGCTTCGCTCTTTACAAGCCTGGTGAGGGCGTGCAGCCGCTCGCCACCCTGAGTGTCGGGGCGCATGATGGTCCGGCTGCGGCGATTCAGGCCGCCCTGGATGGGCACCCGGTTCCGGAGTTGGCCGTGTTGGCGGTCGCGGCGCCAGTGCATCGCGCGCCCGTGCGCCTGACCAACGCGGGGTGGACCTTCGACCCGGCGGCCATTGCGGCAGCGACCGGGATTACCCGGGTCGAGCTGGTGAACGACTTCGCGGCGCAGGCCTGGGCGATCGGGCAGTTCGCGCCAGAGGACGTGCAGCCGATCGGGCATGGTGACGGTCTACCCGGGGCCGCCCGTGCCGTTCTCGGGGCCGGTACGGGCCTCGGCGTCGCTGCTTGGTTGCCGCCGCAGGCCGGCACGCCGGCGCAGGTGGTGACGGGGGAGGGCGGCCATGCCGCGCTGGCCGCCGAGGACGCGCGCGACGCCGCCCTGCTTGCCCGCCTGCGCCATGCTGTTGGCGGCCGGGTGTCTGCGGAGCGGGTGCTCTCCGGGAACGGGTTGGTTTTGCTGGCCCGCGCCATCGCGATGGAAGACGGTTTCGGGCCGTCGCCGGTGAGCGCGTCGGCAATCACGGCGGGGGCGGATCGGGGCGATCCGCTCTGCGTGAGCGCCGTCCGGCAATTCGCCGCCTTCCTTGGCAGCTTCGCCGGCGACCTGGCGCTGATCTCGGGGGCTTGGGACGGTGTCTATGTCGCCGGCGGCATCCCGCCGCGCATCCCAGGCTTTCTGTGCGATGGCGTCTTTCGCGCCCGGTTCGAAGCCAAGGGCCGGTTTGCGGATGATCTGGCCCGCATCCCGGTGCGCCTCGTTGTGCGCGACGATCCGGCCCTGTTGGGGTTAAGGGTGTTGGCGGACAGGCTGTCCTGAGCATCCTTGTCGGCCTGCACCCAAGCCATATTTCTGCGTTCGCGCTTTCTTTGGAGAGGTTCGATGCACCGCCGCGGTGGCTTACGTTGCCTGCTTTCGCTGCTGATCGCGGGCGTGATTGCTCTGCAGGGCAGCGCGTACGCCCAAGAACCCCCGTCCGGACAAGACGATGGCGAGACCGCGCAGTCCGGCACGACCGAGGAGACAGCGGAAAGCGCCGATCCGGCGGAGGAAAAGGAACGCGACTGGCCGGGCGATCCGCTGGTGGCGCAGATTCAGCAAGGGCTGATGGACCTTGGCTACGATGTCAGCGTGGTCGACGGTCTGATGGGTCCGAACACCCGCAAGGTGATCGAGGCGTTCCAGCAAGATCAGGGGATGACGCCGACGGGCGATGCGACCGACGCGGTCAAGCGCGCGATCGCCCGCACGAAGTTCCAGCGGACGCAGGAGGCCAAGCGGCTGTGGGAGGAAGCGCGGCTGCACCTGCGCGCGCTCGGCTACCAGCCCGGAGACGGCGCATTCGATAGCCTGCAGGCGCAGGCCGCCCTGAAGCGCTTTGCCAATGATCACTGGCTGGAACTCGGCACCACCTTCAACGCCCGCATGGCCGACGTGATCAAGCGCGCGGCCGGCGCCGACGAGCTGGCCCAAAAACGCCTGTGTGGTCACCATATGGACGCCAGCCGTTACGAGGCGGCGTTCGACTGGTGCGAGCGGGCCGCGCGCAACGACGACCGGCGCGCGCAGTACATCGTCGGTTGGATGCACTACTACGGCAAGGGCACGCAGCAGGACTACGAGGCGGCCTTCAAGTGGTACCGCAAGGCCGCTCTGCAGGGCGACCCGCGTGCGATGACGTTCCTCGGCCTGATGTACCGCAAGGGGCTCGGTGTGGCCCGCAATCCCGAACGCGCGATCGCCTGGTACGAACGCGCCGTGGAGACGCAGGAGCAGCGCGACGGTCGCTAGGGCGGGTTTTCCTACTCCGCGAAATCTCGGCTGAGCGGGTTGGCGCCGGTTGGCCAGCTGCCGCGTGCTTGCAGTTGGCCATCCTGAATGACCAGCCAACTGGCACGCAGGTAATATGGCAGAAGACGGGCGTTGCGTGGCAGGTTCCCGGGATCGTCGGCCGCGACGGCAAGCGCCGGTCGCCCATCGGCCCGGGCCGTCCAGGCGCGCAGATCGCCTTTGCCGGCAACCTGCTCTGGCGGCGATCCGAACCCCGTCTCTTGCATGACCTGCTCAACCGCCTGGGTCTCGCCGACGACGAGCAGCGGCGCATCGCCTTGCGTTGCCGCCTCGGCTGAGATGGTCGTCACCTTGGTGTCCAGCAGGCGGTCGGCAAAACGTTGGGCGGCCTTGCCGTCGATGCCGACACTGATCAGGCGGGTGTCCGGATTCAGGGTAAGCGCGCGCATCACGAGCGGTACCTGGCTGTCGGGCAGCGCGCGGAACAGGTCGTAGTCGGGATCGACTCGTACAGTCGTCGGCTGCGCGCGCAGGTCGATCGTGTGTGTAGCCGACGTTTCCCGCAGCGCGACCGTGATCCGTTTCGGCCCGAGCGCGGTGTCGATCGTGATGGGAACCTGCAAGTCGTAAGTCGGCGTGCTCTGGCTCAGCGCGAGCTTGACCTGCCAGCGGTTCTGTCCGGTCTTGGCCCGCACCGCCTGGTCGAGCGTGAGCGCCGGCGCACCGGGTCGGGTCAGCCACTGCTGGAACACGTCCTTCAGCGTTTGGCCGCTCGACGCTTCGAATGCGGCCCGCAGGTCTTGCCAGCTGGCCGTCTTGAACCGCTGTGCCTGGTAGAAGCGGCGCAATCCGTCCTGGAACGTCGCTTCGCCCAGGCGCTGGCGCAGCATGTGGAACAGCATCGCGGTCTTGTTGTAGCCGGTTACCTGGGCGGCGTCGTGTAGCTTGCTGGTAAAGGCGGTGAGCGGCTGGCGCCGGCTGTCCGGCAGCGCCGCGAAGTCACGCAGCCACTCCCGGCGCAATTCCCGCCCGGCGGCGTCGCTGCGTGCGGCGGCCAGGCGGTGATCGGCTTGATAGGTGGTCAAGCCCTCCGCCCAGTTGCCCTGGTCGTAGGCGATCTCGACCGCGTTGCCCCACCAGGAGTGCAGGATTTCGTGGGCCAGCGACCGGCCCTTCATGTAGGGCAGGTTCAGGATCCGCGCACTGACGTAGGTCGCCCCCTCGAAGCCCAAACCAACGGGGTAGGGGGCTGCGACCACCGTAAATGCAGGGTAGGGGTAGGCGCCGATTGTGCGCGCATAGTGGCCCAGATAGTCGGCCGTGCGGTCGAGGTAGGTTTCGGCCAGGTCGTCCTGCTTCTGCGGAAACAGGGTGCGCAGCGTGACACCATTCACGGTGCGCGTATGTGTGCTGTAGCGTCCGGCGAACACGGTCGGCCCGTGGCTCGGGTAGTCGGCGCGGTAGGTCGCCTGGTAACGGCCGTCACTGCGCTGCTCTGATTGGCGGGCGCCGGTGGCGAGCGCCATCTGCGGTCGCGGCACATCGAGATTGATCTCATAGGTGATCCGCTCCGCCGCGCCGCGCGGCAGCCAGCCACTGCGCGCCGGTAGCACGCTGCCTTCCGGACGGATCGTGGGTCCGAGCCCCGGACCTTGCCGGCCGATGTCGAGAGCGCCGGCATAGGCGATTTCGACTGTGTGCTCCCCGTCCTCGCCAAGCGTGGCCGTCAGCTGGTCGCCGTCGCGTCGGACCGTTTGCGCCGAACCGTCGACCCGGACCCGCAAGACATCGAGGGAGTCGCGCAGGAAGAAGCGCACCTTGCCCCCGCCGGTGAGGGTGATCGTGTCGCGCGCCTGCAGTTGGTGTTCGCTTGGGGAGAGCTTGAGCTCGATGGCGTGGTGCACCTGCTCTGCCGCATGTCCGGGGATTGCGGCAAGGCAGAGCGCGGCAGCGAGCGCAATCGGTTGGGCGCGGTGCCTCAGCGGCAAGGTCAACCTCCTCGACGATGCAGGGGACGCGGGGACACGGTGAAAGGGTGTGGATCGGGTCGGTGACCGCAAGCAAGCTGCCGCGTTGAATCGCCCGCGGCCGTGGACGCCTTAACCGCCGCCGGCAGCGCTTTGGCGGGCGCGGGCTACCAGTTGCTCCGCGGCTTGCAGTTCCGCAGGGGTCATCTCCGCGCGTAGTCGGTCGAGCAGCGGGCCGGCGTTCTGCGAGCCGTTGTCCTGGGCGATTGTTAGCCAGGCATGCGCGAGTGGGTCGTCCTGTTGTGTCCCCCGACCTTCCAGGAACAGGGCGCCCAGGTGTAACTGCGCGCGGGCATAGCCGGCCTGCGCCAGCGGTAGCCAAGCGTCGAAGGCCGCTTCGTAGTCGCCGTCCTGATAGGCCTGTACCCCGACAACCAGCCGGTTGGCCTGCTGCGTCGACGGGCTGATTGCGGAGATCGCCTGCGGCCCAGGTTGCGGGGCGCTGTCGAAGCTTGGGGGCGCATTGTCCGTTGTGGCGGCGTCGTCGGCCGACTCGTTGGGCGCCGCCGTTTCGGGGCCCGCGTTGGCGGCGTCGTCTTCGATGGCCGTGTCGGCTGTGTCATCTGTGGGGAGGGGGGCTGCGTCAGCCGGCTGCTCGGGAACCGCCGTATCGGCGCTGCTGGTGCCGCCGCTCGTCTCAGGTACCGTGCGGTCGGAGGTTGCCCGGGAGTCCAACGCGTCGGCGCGCTCGGCCAGCGCACGGCTCTCACTCTGGGCGTTCGCCTGGGCTTCCTCGGCAGTGTCCGCCCGGCGCTGCAACGCGGCGGCGCGGTCGCGGGCGGTCTGCACTTCGCCACGCAGCCGCTCGATCGTTTCCTGCGCGCGTTCGAGTTGCTCGGTCAGGTCGGTGGTCTCTTGGCGGGCCTGTCGCAATTCCTGCTGCAGGCGGGGCGCTTCCGGCGACAGGTCGCCCAGTGCACGGGTTTGTGTCGGCGTGAACGGGTCTGTCACCGCGCCCGCCAGATAGCCGGCAACGCCGAGGACGAGGGCCAAAAGCAAGAATGGCAGGGCACGCGCAATCGACATGATACCTCCAGGATGCCCGCCGGCTGCATGCGGTCAACTCAAGACTTCGATTTTTACGCGATGGTTCTAAGCGATATCGCGATCCCGGCGCTGGTGCGCATTTGGCTTAGAACGGATGGCTTGTCCGGGGAAGGTCACACGTTGCGTGCGCGACGAAGGCTTGCGTCCGGGGCCGCCAACGGCTAACCCCGGCGCTGGCCGGACCGGAATCGTCCGCGCGCTACCCCGCGCACGGCGACCCGCCATCACATCAGCCACCATCGACATCTGGGTTGGAGGGGGCATGCTTTCCTTCGGGTCTCGCGGCGGCGATCTCGCGATCGACCTGGGCACCGCCAACACGCTGGTCTTTGCCAAGGGCCGGGGGATTATCGTCAACGAACCCTCGGTCGTCGCCATCACCCAGCGTGGCGGTAAGACCCAGGTGCTCGCGGTCGGCGAGGACGCGCGCCAGATGCTCGGCAAGACGCCGGAGCAGATTCGCGCGATCCGTCCAATCCGCAAGGGCGCGATCGGCGATTTCGAGGTCGCGCAGGCGATGATCGCTCACTTCATCGGCAAGGTTGCCAAGCGCCGCGGCTTCCGTCGACCACGCGTGGTGATCTCGACTCCCCAGGGCGCGACCCCGGTGGAACGCCGCGCGATCCGCGAGGCCGCGGAGGGGGCGGGCGCCGGCCATGTCTACCTGATTGAGGAGCCGATGGCCGCCGCGATCGGCGCCGACCTGCCGGTGACCAGCCCGCAGGGCTCGATGGTGGTCGACCTTGGTGGCGGCACGACCGAGGTTGCGGTGATCTCGCTGGGCGGGGTGGTGAATTCCGTCTCCGTCCCGGTCGGCGGCGACGACTTCGACGAAGCGGTCGGTGCCTACGTTCGCCGGCTGCACAATGTGGCGATCGGCGAGGCGACGGCCGAGCGGATCAAGCGCGAGGTCGGCAGCGCGCTCGAGCCTGAGGGCGAAGGGCGTTCGATTCAGGTTTCCGGCCGGGATCTCGTGACCGGTGTGCCCAAGGCGGTGACCGTCACCGAGGGCGAGATTGCCCAGGCTTTGGCCGAGCCGGTGACGGCCGTGATCGAGGGGGTGAAAGACGCACTCGAGCGGACCGCGCCGGAACTCGCCGCGGATATCGTCGACGGCGGCCTGGTGATGACCGGCGGCGGCGCCTTGTTGAGCCGCTTGGACGAGGCGATCCGGAACGCGACCGGCCTCGCTGTCGTGGTCGCCGAGGACCCGCTTACCTGTGGCGTCCGCGGCGCCGGTCGCGCGCTCGACGAAATCAAGGCGATGCAGAACGTCCTGCAGGATTAGGGCTGCAGGTGCAGCGACGGACGTCGCGACGCGGTCTACAGGTCGGCTGCCTGAGCGGCCGGATGGTTGTGGCGGGCAAGCAGGTCCTGTTGGCGCGCGGCGACCGTATCGACGTCGAAACCGGCGACCATCTCGTTGAACAGGCGATGCCAGTTGACCCGGGCGTCCAGGCGCATGAACAGTGCGCCCAGGCCGACGCTGGCGCGGTCCATGAACACGAACTCGCGCGGCATCTCGACCCCGCCGGCCTCCTTTAGCAGCTTGCGCACCTCCTCCACCTTGCGCCGGCCGATCTCGACGTTGTTGGTCGCGTTCACCGACTGCGGGTTGTCGGTTAGCACGGGCCCGTAGATAAAGCGCGCCCAGTCGTTCAGCGCATCGACCAAGTCGTTCGATAGGTTCTGGAAATTCCAGCAGCGGTAGGCGTAAGCGGCCTTGTCGCGGTCGTCGTCGCGGAGCGCCTCGTACAGCCGGATCACCCCTTCCACGAAGTGCGCGGGGAAGACACGGATGCAGCCGTAGTCCAGCAGGTTGATGCTGCGATCCTCGCGGATCGTGTAGTTGCCGAAGTGCGGATCGCCGTGAATCACCGCGTAGTCGTAGAGCGGCTTGTACCAGAGGCGGAACATCTGGGTGGCGATCTCGTCGCGCACCTCCTGGGGATAGTCGGCTGCTTCCATGATCGGCCGACCCGGCAACCACTCTGCCGTCAGCAGGCGGTTCGTCGACAGTTCCGAGATCGGCTCGGGGACATGCACGCCGGGCTCTTCGCTGAGCATTTCGCGGTACATCGCGATCCGGCGGAATTCCAGCGAGTAGTCCAGCTCCTCGAAAATCCGCTCCTTCAGTTCCTCGACGATCCGCCCCGTGCGCACCGAGCCTTCGTAGCGCTCGAACATGGTGAGCAGCCAACCGGCTTGCTTCAGATCGGACTCCACCGTGTCCTGCATGCCGGGATACTGCAGCTTGCAAGCAACCTCCCGACCGTCGTGCATCTGCGCCCGGTGCACCTGGCCGAGCGATGCGGCGGCCTTGGGCTCCAATTCGAAGTCGGCGAACTGCTTGCGCCAGCCTTGGCCCAACTCGTGGGCCATCCGGCGCTTGACGAACGGCCGGCCCATCGGCGGCGCGTTGGATTGCAGCTCGGCCAGCTCACGGGCGTATTCGGGCGGCAGCAGGTCGGGCAGCGAGGAGATCAGCTGGGCGAACTTGACCAATGGGCCGCGCAAGGTGCCAAGCGCTTCCTTGAGCGCTTCGGCCTCGCGTGCCCGATCGCCGCCGAAGCCGGTGCGTTGACGCAACTGGTTGAACAGAACGCTGCCGGCGGTGGAGCCGATCTTCAGGTTGCGACGGGCGCCCCGCAGGGTCTCGTCAGAGGAAATGTCGCTCATATGGCGCCTTTGGCGGTGGTGGTGCGGCCCGTCGGACTGCGATACGTGCGCCCGCCCAGCTTGGATCGCGCGCGTACGACGAAGGCGTCCATCATCCGCTTCGAAACCGCATCGAACAGCTTACTGGCCAGCATGTTGAGCCGCCGGCCGCGGAAGGCAAAGGTAACGTGGAAATGCACATAGGTGCCGCCGTCGACCGGCGTGAAGGTCCATGTGCCCGCCAGGTTGGACAACGGCCCGTCGAGGTAGCGGAAGGCGATCTTGCGGTTTGCGCGATCCAGTTGGACACGGCTGATGAAGTGTTCCCGCAGGCCGCGCACACCGACCGCCAGCCGTGCGTCGAAGCCGTCCGCCCAGCGCTCGGTGATCTGACTCTCGACGCAGAAGGGCGCAAACTCCTCGTACTTGTCGACGTCGGCGACGAGGTCGAACAACGGGTCGGCGTCGTAGGGGAGCGTGCGCGCGGTATCGAATTCCATGCCTGGCTCCTCGCGGGTGTGCCCGTTTGCCATATTCTTTGACTTTAAAAGAAATCGGCACGGTCCTCCCCATGCGCCATGCGCTGCATGGTCGCGGGGGACCGTGGTCGATTCTTCTGCGAGTCAAGATGGCTGTTCGGGGCCCGATCCGAAAGGGGCCCCGGCAGACACACGCCGTGAGAGACGCGCTCAGGCTTCGTGCCAGGTAACCCCTGGGGCGTCGTACAGATAGCCGTTGGCGAGTGGCACCTCGCCACAGAGTTCCTCGAGGGCATCGAGCGCCGCCGGGGTTTCCTCCCGTCCCTCCAGCAGGCCGCTGAACACCTGGGCGACCGCAACCATGTCGACATCCTGCGGCAGCAGGCGAAAAGCCTGCACACCGGCCTGGCGCAACGCGTCCAGCTCGCCCGCCAGGCATGCGTAGGCGCGGGAGAGCGTCTGCACGCCGTTAACCGTCAAGAACGGTTGATCGTCCAGCGTGTCGACCGGCAGGCCGTCTGGATCGGCGCCGCACGCGAATTGGCAGGTCGCCTTGTCCCGGCCATAGGCGCGGGCATGATAGCAACGCGCTGAGATCGCCAGTGGCCAGCGGCCAAACGCCTGCACCTCGATTGCCGGCGCCTTTGCGTCTGCGCCCTGCAGACCCGCCAGATGCAAGAGCGAGGCGCGCGGCAACTCCGGCGGCGGCAGCACACGGCTCACGCCTTGGGCGCCCAGGTGGCGCAGCGTCGCCTCGTTGTAGCTGTTCACGCCCGGCCCCGCGGACTCGACCGCGATGCCGTCGCGTTGCAGCAGGCCGAGGGCGGCCATGTCGTTGACCTCGACTGGCAGGCCGTGGCCGGCTAGTTCGCGCACCAGCGTGGCGTCGCGATCATCCGCCACCAGCGCCGGCGTCGACATCATCACCCGCTTGCCCGCGCGTTGCAGGCGGTCGATGACTGCGTCCAGGTAGGGGCGATTGAACGGCCAGCGCTTGGGGCAGACCACTTCGCCCAGGGCGACGGTGTCGACCGGCGCCTCGTCGGCGATCCGGAAGTGGAAGTCGCGCCATGCTTCTCCCGGCCAGTGCAGCAGCAGCGGTCCGAGTGTCAGGTCCGAAGCCGGGCGTTGCGTCATCACTGCCAATCCTTCCGATAGGCGCCGGTGGAGCCGCGCGCGCCTTCCTCCAGGCCGGCCAGGCCGGCGGTTTCGGAGATTTCTCCGCGAACCGCGGCGTCACGCAGCGCGCGCATGTTCCGGACCACCTGCGCGACGTAGGCGCGCCCGCGCTGGCGGCCTTCGATCTTCAAGGCCGAGACGCCAGCAGCGACCAAGTCCTGCATCACGCTTGCCGCGTTCAGGCTGGTCGGTTCCTCGAAGATATGCGTCTCCGCCCCGCGTACCTTGAAGCGCCCCTTGCACAAGGTTGGGTATCCCGCCGCTTGGCCCTCGGCGAAGCGGTTGATCGTGAACGCACCCAACTGCGTGACCAGGCCGTCGGCGCGTTCCTCGTAGCGCACGTCGGAGGCGGGTGAGCAGACGCCCACGGTATTGGGCGACTTGCCGGTCGCATAGGACGACAGAAAGCAGCGCCCCTCCGCCATCGGGCATAGGCCGCCGAACACGAACACCTCGTATTCGACATGGGTCGCATCACCCATCGCCCGGATGTCGTCGACCGTCAGCACGCGCGGCAGGACCGCCCGGCGGATGCCGAAGTTGCGGCTGTAGTACTCCAACGCTTCCGCATGCGCGGCACTGGCCTGAACGCTCAGATGCAGACGCAGTTCCGGGTGGCGCTCGGCCGCAAGGGAGAGCACGCCGAGGTCGGACAGGATGACCGCATCGACCCCGATCCGCGCCGCATCATCCAGCGCCCGGGTCCAGGGCCCCAGGTCGCCCGCCCGCGCGAAGGTATTGATGGCGAGATACAGCTTGGTTCCACGTGCTTGGGCATAGGCCCGTGCCTCGGCAAGCTCCTCGCGAGAGAAGTTCAAGCCGGGGAAGTTGCGGGCATTGGTTTCGTCGCGGAAGCCGACGTACACGGCATCCGCGCCGGCATCGACGGCAGCGCGCAGGGCCGCAGGCGTTCCGGCCGGGCAGACCAGTTCAGGCCCCGGCCGCTCAGCGGCGACGGCGGTCATGTTGGAACCTCCACATCCCCTTGGGCGGATACGGTCGACGACGCTCGGCTGCTGCGCGGTTGTCGACGGCGTAGACGCTGCACTTCAGCGCGTAGCTGGGCGATCTCTTGCGCTTGAGTGTCCAGGCGGTTTTGCAGCGGCGCCCGGATCTCGGCTTTGAGTGAGTCCAGGCCATCGGCCATGCGACGGTAGAGCCAAGCCGCGCCCCCGATGGCATCGGTGGCCGGACGCTGTAGCGGACCCGCGAGCGCGGCGAACTCCTGCCCGACATCCAGCTCCGCGCCGTCGAGCGCGTTCCGCAGGGCCACCAACACATCGCTGTTGCCGGTGACCTGAATCTCCCGGGCGAAGAACATCGCATCGCCATCGCCGCCGCCTTGTGCACAGGCGACCAGCCGCTCCACCGGACCGGTGACGGTCGCTTCCGCCTCGGGTGCGGACTCGGCGTCAGTCCGGCTGAGGGTCACCTCGGCCCCGTCAGCGGTGAAGGTGATCAGCGCAGACCACGGCAGATCGGTGGCAACGAGCAGGAGCCGCGCCGTGCCAACGTCGGACAGGCGGTCGAGCACATCGGGGTGACTTCGACTCAGCCGGTCGGCCAGACGCTGTAGCAAAGCCTGCAGCGGGGCCGGGGGCAAAGGACGCAACAGCGCCCCAATCGGCGTCAAAGGCGTCAGGCGGGTTGCGCCGGCGGTCACGGTAAACCCCTCCGCGGTGACGTTGGCTCAGACAGCCTTATTCAAGCGCACGTGCACGGTTCGATATGACCTGGATCAATAGCGCTCCCCGCAGGTCCACCCAGATCAGCGATCTCTTCCAATTCAACCCGCGAAATCCTGGATACAACGGCCCAAGAGACCGGTTTGCGTGGCAGACCGGAGCTGGCAAAAAACGTTTCCGCAAACGCCCCATGTGCCGGGAGGTGTTTCACGGCTGTGTCGCTATGCACACACACCAATACGGGGGTGTGCGGAGAGGGTAATTCTTCCTTTTGACGCCGGGGGTTGGCTCTACCAATTTTCAGGGTGCGGTGATGGCGCAAGCCGCGGCAAACCTCGGGTCAGAAGGAACGGCGAAATGCAGGGCGTGCAGGTGACAGACAACCGGTACAACGTGATCGACAAAGCGGTCGGCGACATGGCCGGCGGTACCGTGAAACTACGGCACATTGGTTATGCGCTGGTGGCGTTCTTGACGCCGCTCGCCATCGGTATGCTCGCGATGGGGTCCCTTGCCTAAACCAAGGCGCGTATATCGGGAGGCGTCCGTGGCCAGTGCGGACGCGCGATCTTCCCTCTACGCGATACCAGTATACGCAGAACCCTCCAGTAGCTCCGCCCCGCCGGTTCTTAGATCGGCGGGGTTCTTTTTTTACCGCTTTTACCGCGCGCAAGGAACTGAAGGCCGCTGCCCCGTCTATTGCACCACGTAGGTGACGCCCTGCGTGGTGCAGCGGTAGGCGGGTTTGAGCTGTTGTCGGTCGAGCGGGACGCAATCCGGGTCCGAGGCCGGCACAGCTGCCTGCTGCACGTTGCGCATCGGTGCTGGCGGAGCGAAGTCCGGCAGCCAGAACCAGAAGCTGCCTGGTACGTCTGCGCCCGGGATCGGCACCTGTCGGGTCGGCTCGGCGACCGGCTGGGCCAACTGTCGAACGACCGGTCGCCGGCGCACCTCGCGGGGGGCGACGCGTCGTGTGTCGGCGGCGCGGTCCAGGCTGCGCCCGGCCGCCGCGCCGGCCAGCGTGCCCAGCCCGGCGCCACCCGCGGTGGCAGCCAGCTGGCCGGTTCCCTGTCCGATCTGCGCGCCGGCGACGCCGCCAGCGGCACCGCCGAGAACGGCGCCGACCTGCTCACGCGGGCCGGCGCTGCAGGCCGCCAGCGTGGTCAGCGCAAGCGCGACGACGGCAAGGCGCGTAGATACGCCACGCCAGTGCAATGCGTTCATGGTCGCTCTCCCGAAACCTTGCACGTGGGATCGATCAGCTTACCGCCTAGCGCCAGCGTTGCGCCAGTGCCTGCATCGTCTCCAGCGCGACGTGCTGGGCGAGCGCCGAGACGCGTACGCTTTCGGTTTGAGCTTTCTTCTCGTAGCTCCCGGCGGTCGCTTGCCAACGGTGCTTTTGGGTATCCGTTGTATCGCGGCCGCGGGTCACCAGATTTGCGATGATCCCGCCATCGGCGATCCGTGTCACCTTGACCTGGAAGGCGGTGTCGAGGGGCGCATCTGTGTCGTCCAGCATGGTGATCTGAACCAGCAAATCGGCGAACGACTTGAGGGCTTCCGTCTCGACCAGTTGGGCGTCGTCCAACCGTCCCGGTCCGGTGCCCCGGCCGATATTGCTGTCCGTCACGCGCAGGATGACCGCGCGATCGACCAGGTCGGCGCCGCTGGCGAGCAGCGGGCGCGTGAAGCCGGCTTCGAATTCCGCCGCCGCGAGCGGGTCCAGGCGCCGAGCGCGCGCATCCTGTCCAGCGTTGCGTTCCAGCACGACCTTGCCGCTTTCCGCGCTGTCCAGTTGCAGCCGCTGGTCACCTCCATCCTGGTCATCCAGTTGGCCGGTGACACTGGCGGTGCGGTCGATACGCAGCCGCCCGAACGCGACCCATTGGCTGAGCCGGGCGGAGAACGGACGGTTCCAGTAGACCGCCAGCCGCGGCGACCCGGCATTGGCGTATCCACGGGCGAAATCGGCACGGATCGTCGCCGCTTGTGGGGCTGGGTCGGCCGTCGGGGCGCTGGCTTCCGGTCGATCGAGAACCGTCGGCAGGTTCGTCCGGTACTCCGCCGCGGTCAGCGGACCGCTCAGCAGAACGAATGGAAGCGTCGCGGCCAGCCAGACCGCCGCGCGGCGCGCGCTCACGACCCCTCCCGCAGTTCGATGTAGTAGGTGTCGACCGCCTCCGTGCGCGCCGAGGTCGCGCTGTAGGTGCCGATCGTGTGCGGGGGCATCGGCAAACGCTGCCAAGCGGTCGGCGGCTCGACCTCGCCCTGGCCTTCGTCCAGGAAGTGCGTCCGACCCTCCACCTGCAGGGCATAATCGGTGCAGTTGACGATCCGGGCGCGCGCCTCGACTTGGCCGCCGTCCAGCCGTCGGGCATTGGTCGACTGCACCAGGACCTTGTTGCTGATCGCCTTGTCCGTGACGTTGACCGCGTTCAGCGGGATGTCCGCGATTGACCCCGGTGTTTGCGGCACCATCACGGGGCCGGTCTGCTCCGCTTCGGCGAGTTGTTGCTTGTAGGTTCGGAAGTTGCAGGCCGGTCCGGGGGTCACGGTGCTACTACAGGCGGCCAATACCCCGCCGGCGAGCAGAAGCCCGCCCAGGGCGGTCCAGCGGGAGGCGGAACGGCGGTTCGACGCGGTCATGGCGGACTGGCTCCATCGTTTAGGGGCGGCTTTGAAGGCACCGCCTAGTCGGCTGCGCTGCCAGGGGCAGCATCGGGGATGTCGGTCGCGCTGTGGGCGCGGGCCCAGGCAATCGCGCACGGGCCGGCCTGTGTCACCGGGACGGTTGTGCGCGCTACTGTCTGGCCACCGTAGTCGGTAAAGCGGGCGGTTATCTGCCCTGGAATGTTCTCCGCCGTGACGGCCGCGAGATGGACGCGGTCCGGCAGGTTGTCCCAGGTGCGCAGGTCCGCTTCCGGCCGCGTGGCCGCGGAAATGCCCTTGGCGATCAAGCCGGCCATCATGACCGCGAGACCGGCCGCCATCGCATTGTTGTTATCGTCGTACGCACCGTAGGTCACCGCCGCCGCGCCGCCTTGAATCGCGACGTCGCCGACGGCATCGCTGGTTCCCTTGAACTGTGCCTGCCCCTCCAGGATCCGGTCGACTTCCCGCCCGCCGCGGGTGGACGCCTGGAAGTAGACGTCCTCGGCCTGGGTGAGCTGGACCGTGCGCGGCGCTTCATCTGCATCTGCGTCGGATCCGACCAGTCCCATCTCCACGCGCCGGTCACGGAAACCGCCCGCGCGTTTGAAGGCGAGCGCCTCGTCATACCTGCCGACCGCGACCTTGCGCGGCGCCAAACCGGTTTCGCCAATCAGCAGCAGGTTCGCGTCCTCGCCTGGCGGATCGAGGTCATCATTGTACTCCTGAGCTTCCTCGAACGCCTGGAACGCCAGACCCGGATCGTCCGCGCAGTGCGAGGCCCAGCCGGACAGGTAAGCGAGCAAGGCCACGTCCTGACTGTAGGTTTTGTTCTGGGCGAGGGTATCCTGCAACAGACCGCCCTTGAAGGACGCGCGCGCGTTCTCGTAGTCGCCCGCGCGCAGGTACAGCAGACCCCGGTAATAATAGGCCATCGCGCGCTCGTAAGACTCGCCCTTGAACGCCTTATAGTTCTCCTTGATCCAGGTGCTGCGGGCTTCCTCGGCCTGCGCGCTGTCGGCATAGACCGTCTCGATCCCGAGCAGGGCCTTGTCAAACGACCGCTCGGCGAGGTCCCAGGCCCCGATCTGCATCGCCGCCAGGCCAGCGCGCATCTGGTTCAGCACGGCGTTGCGGGGGCCCTGCGTCAGCACCTTGGCGTAGAGGCGGTGCAGTTCCACCGGCTTGTCGGAGAGATAGAGCGCCATCTCGGCTTTCGGGACGTCGATCTCGCGCTCATGTTCCTGAACCGACGTACAACCGGTGAGTGCCGTGCCCATCAGCAGCGCCCCCGCCAAACGCGCCCGGAACGTCCGTCGCCGCCCTGTGTTGCCCATGCCGGCCCCCGCGTTGCCGCACGTCATTTCCCCAAAGCCGTACCCGCCACACGGCCAGGGGGCATCTAGTCCTACCGATAGATCACGTCGTCCTGAGCGGCCTTTGAGAACTCGTAAATGCCGCTCCAGACGATCGTCCCGTATTCCAGGTCTAGCATCTCGAAGGTGATCTGACTGTAGCGCTGGGCGGTGCCGGTGCTGCGGTCGCGGGCGTCGAGCGAGTTGATCGTGCCGACTAGCCGGTAGTCCGCCCCGGCCGTCGCCTGGGTCAGGCCGGTGGTGGCGCTGTCGACCACGCCGTCGCGCTTGAGCTCGCGTTCCTTTTCCACCGCATCCGCATACTGCCGGCCGACGAAAACCATTCGCCCGTTGGCCGCACGCGACAGCCCGACGCGCAGGCGGTTGACGACCAACTGCTTGTCGATCCGCTGGCTGGAGCGGTTCTCGAAATAGGCATCGTCGATGATCACCCGCGGCGGTGTCCCGTCATCGTCGGTCAACTGCGGGTTGGTCAGCATGTCGCGCATCATCTGGTCGGTCATCGAGATGATGTCCTGCGATTCGATGCCGACCCCGCTGACGGCTCCGCGCGTGTCCGGATCCTGGTACGTCGTGGGTGTTCCCGGCTTGTTTTCGATGCCGGTGGAACAGGCGGTAAGCGCCAGCCCAGCCAGCAGCGCGACTGCGGTCGTCGAAATACGCATGAAGCCCTCGCTCAATCACTACAACCGGGCCGCAGGGCGCAGCTGTACCTGCGCCAAGGCCACGCCCGTGCATAAGGTCGCCCCGTCGGTTCGTGCATTAGAGCCGGCACAGGATATGTGACGCAATGTGCAATTAAGGGGCACGAGATTTGGCAAAGGACCCGCGACGGTCCCCCGTCGCGGGTCCAGAACGCATCTGAATTAGAGCTGTGTGACCGCTTACTCGACCACGGTAATCGTCACGGTTTCGGAGGTGATCGGCGGATCGTGCGGGAGATGCTTGGCGTCGCCCATCAGGAGCTGCAGCGTGTGCTCGCCCGGTTCCAGCTCGATGGTGGTCTGGGTCTGCCCGCCGCCGAAATGGATGTGGTGGTCGTCGGCCGGGATCGGCGCGTTCAGGTCCGGCAGGTCGGTGTCGACCAGCAGGTGATGGTGGCCGGTCTTCTCATGCTCAACGCCGGAGGGCGCGACGCCGATGTTATTGGCGCCAAAGCGCACGGTCACCGGGCTGGTGACCCGCTCGCCCTCGTTCGGCGTGATAATGTAGACGTTTGCGTCCTCGGGAGCGGGCGTACGTTCCATCTGCGCGCTTGCGACGAGCGGCAGGCTGACGACCGCGGCAGCGGCCAAGGCTGTGATCGTCTTCGTCATGGCACATTTCTCCCCGTGTCTGTGGTCGCTGTTGGCACTTGTTGCTCAGCGACACCGGACAGGTATCACGCCCGCGCCGACGGTCCAGAGCGACGCCGTCACATTTGCGTGGCCGTCGCAGACGCATTATTCCCGGTCGAACGCGAACGGCCGGAGAGGAACCGGAACAGATGAGTTGGGGTACCGCGCTTGTGGTGGCGTTGGGCAGCGCGCTGGGCGGCGTTGGCCGGGTCTGGAGCACCGTTTTGGTCGAGCGCCTGGCCGGGGACGGATTGCCCTGGGGGACCTTCGCCGTGAACGTACTCGGCTCGTTACTGATCGGCCTGGTCGCCAGCCTGAGCGTGCCCGAGGGGCGTTGGATGGCGCACCCGCTCACCAAGCAGTTCTTCCTGCTCGGCCTGTTCGGCGGCTTCACCACCTTCAGCTCGTTCTCGCTGCAAACGGTGAACCTGCTGCGCGACGGCGCGGTCGTGAAAGCGGCGGCCTACGTCGGTGCCTCGGCCGTGCTCTGCTTGCTCGCCGCCTGGCTCGGCCACTTGCTGGCGGTCGCTGCGCAGCGCTAGGAAAGTTGATGCGCCTTGTCACGGCGCTGGACGATGCCAACCTGTCGGACAGTTCCGCCGACCCAACACGGCAATCCGCAGACCAATGGGAGCGCCTGAAGACACCATGCAATATCTGCACACGATGGTTCGGATCAGCGACATCGAGCAGTCGCTGGACTTCTACTGCAACAAGCTCGGCCTGGTGGAGATGAGCCGGACGGACCTGGAAAAGGCCGAGGCGACCCTGATCTTCCTGGCCGCGCCGGAGGATGTCGAGCGCGCCAAGCAGGACAAGGCGCCGATGCTGGAGCTAACCTACAACTGGCAGCCGGAGGAGTATTCCGGCGGCCGGAACTTCGGCCATCTCGCCTACCGCGTCGACGATATCTACGAAACCTGCCAGCGCCTGATGGACGCCGGCGTGACCATCAACCGGCCGCCGCGCGATGGCCGCATGGCTTTCGTGAAGTCGCCGGACGGCATCTCGATCGAGCTGCTGCAGAAGGGGGATTCCCAAGAGCCGAAGGAACCCTGGGCATCGATGGAAAACACCGGCAGCTGGTAACACGGGCTGCCTAATCGCGGCTGTCGCAGTTGATTGTAGATTGTAAGGGTGCGGCGCACGGCGATGCGTCGTACCCTGACCTCCGGCTTACGAACGGTGAGCGTAACGGTGCCGGGAGGTCGCGCTATGATGGAAGGCGGCTGTCAGTGTGGCGCGGTCCGCTATGCGGTCGACGCCGAGCCGTATGGGGTTTTCGTCTGTCACTGCACGCAGTGCCGCCGGCAGTCGGCATCCGCGTTCGGAATCTCCGTCGATATTCCGGCGTCAGCCCTGCATGTTCTTCAGGGCACCACGCAGAGCTGGTGCCGGCCGACGCCGACGGGCAGGTTGATCTGCCATTTCTGTCCGACCTGCGGCGGCCGGCTTTGGCATGTCGCGGACCCGCCGGATGGCCGCATGACCCTCAAGGGCGGCACGCTGGACGTGCCGCTGGACCTCACCGCGGCGGTCCACATCTGGACAACCCACAAGCTGCCCGGTGTGATAATCCCCGAAGGCGCGGTCTGTTACCCAGGCGAACCCGAGGATCGTTGACGGTCTTTTCAGTTCAGCGCCGCGCCCGGTTTCATACCGACCGACTTCAGGAGTTTCGCCAGCGGGCAGAAGCCGGTGAAGGCCATCTGGAACAGATGGGCGCCGAAGATGACGGTCACCCACAGCCAGCCGCCAGCGTGCACCTGGCTCAGAATCACCGTTACCACCACGATTGCGCCGATCAGCGCCATCACGATCCGGTCCAGCGTCATCGGGACATCCTCCTCGATCCTTGCCGCGCTTGCGTCCATAGACACATAGGCGGTTCAGAATATTAGTCGGCTACCCGAGAGACCTCGTCAAGCGTGTCCAAGGCGGCCCTTTCGGGGAGCCTAGCTGCTTTCAAGCCGCCTGGGCCGGATCGGGATTGGGGTGGGTGAAGCGTTCCTCCGCCAGCCGGTCGGCGGCCTGCGAGGTGGGAATCCCGGCGGCTTCTGCGCGCTGGAAGATCGCCAGCAGGGTGTCGTGGATCAGCGCCACGTGGCTGAACGCCCGGGCGCGGTCGTAGCTCGCGCCCTCGTAGCTGATGTTGATGATCCCGCCGGCGTTGATGACGTAGTCCGGCGCGTAGAGAATGCCGCGTTCGCGCAGCATCTCGCCGTGGCGCGTTTCGGCCAGCTGGTTATTCGCCGCGCCGGCCACGATCGACGTGCGCAGCTTCGGAATCGTGGTGTCGTCCAGCAGCCCGCCCAGCGCGCAGGGGGCGAGCACATCGACCTCTGCCTCCAGGAAATGGTCGGTTGCGATCGGGGTGGCGCCGAGGTCGTCCTGCGCGCGCTTGACCCGGGCCGGGTCGACATCGGCGATCTGCACGTCCGCGCCTGCGCCGGTGAGATGGCGCGCCAGTTCGTAGCCGACGTGCCCCGCGCCCTGGATCGCGACCGAGATGCCGGTCAGCTTGTCGCCAGCGATCCGGTCTGCCCCCAGACGGTGCTTGATCGCTGCGCGGATCCCGACGAACACGCCGTAGGCGGTGGCGGGCGAGGGGTCGCCACTGCCGCCGGCCGGAACGCCAGCGACGTGCGCGGTTTCGTGCGCGACCTGTTCGATATCGGCGACGTCGATGCCGACATCCTCTGCAACGGTGTAGCGGCCGCCCAGGCTGTCGACGTAGCGGCCGAGCGCATGGAACAGGTCCGGTGACTTGTCGTGCTTTGGATCGCCCAGGATCACCGCCTTGCCGCCGCCGAACGGCAGGCCCGCCAGCGCGGACTTGTAGGTCATGCCGCGCGACAGGCGCAGCACGTCGGTCAGCGCGGCCGCGCTGTCGGCATAGTTCCACATCCGCGCGCCGCCCAGGGCGGGTCCACGGTTGGTGTTATGGAGTGCGATGATCGCCCGCAGGCCCGACTGAGGGTCGTGGCAGAAGACGATCTGTTCATGATGGTCGAAGGCAGGATCATCGAAGACGGGCATCTTGGTACGGCCCTCCTCGCCAATAAACGACTACGTTCTTATAGGAATGATTTTGGACAACACCGCAGGAGATCAATGAAAAACCGGTGCTGGTGCGTATGAAAGACCAGAGATAACGCCGGAACGATGGGGAACTGACCGATTTTTTGTCTGTGGGGCCGAAGTGATGAAACGTTGTTACCCGGCGGTCGCCGGCAACGACACGCCCAGCGTGGCGGAGAGGCGATGCCAGCCGTCGCGGTCTGCCGGCAGGCCAAAACGTAGCAGCTCAGAGCGTTCCGGGAACGCCCGCACCCAGATTCCGGCACGTGCCAGCCGGTCGTGCCAAGCAGGTGCCTCGACGCTCTGGACCAGGACATAGAGCGGGGTGCCGCCGACCACCTTGAACCCAGCCTGGCTCAGCAGTGTCTGAAGGCGCTCGGCCTCTTGGCTCAGGCGCACGCGCATTGCGGTTTGCCAGGCGTCGTCGGCCAAGGCCGTGCGACCGACGGCGAGCGCAGGCCCCGACACCGCCCAGGGGCCCAGGTCACAGCTCATCTCGTGAGCCAGCGCCGGCGGGCAGACGGCGAAGCCGAGCCGTACCCCGGCCAGTCCGAAGAACTTGCCGAACGAGCGCAGCACGACGAGCCCCGGCCGGCTGCCCCAAGGCCCAACGGAGATGTCCGGGGCGACGTCGGCGAAGGCTTCGTCCACCACCAGCGTGCCGCCTGCCGTGGCCAGGCGGTCGGCGAGTGCGATCAGTCGGGCGGGATCCGTGGTGCGGCCGTCGGGGTTGTTCGGATTGCACAGGATCAGCGCCGGGCGGGCGGCGCCCGACAAGGCGTCAAGGGCGGCGTCGATCTCGGAGGCCTCCGTCACGACCGCCCCGGCGGCCTTCCAGGCGGGGGTGTACTCGCCGTAGGTCGGCCCGATCACGGCCGCGTGGTCGCTGCCCAGAATACGCGGCAGCCGTTGGATCAGCGCCTGCGTCCCCGGCGCCGGCACGAGAGTCGCGGGATTGGGGACACCGTACGCCCGGGCGGCGGCTTCGGTCAGCGCTGTCGTATTGTCCGCCTGCGGCAGGGCGGTCCAAAGCGCCTGCGGCAGGTCGGGCAGGGGATAGGCGTGCGGGTTGATCCCGGTCGACAGGTCGATCCAGCCGTCCGCCGGTATGCCGTAGCGCGCCCGGGCGGTGGCCAGATTGCCGCCGTGGGCGATCGGTGTGCTGTCTTTGTGGTCCGACACGTTGCCGCCCGTCGCCTAGTCCAGCTTGCGCGCGACCATGTCCAGGCGGTCCTGGCCCCAGAACGGCTCACCGTCGACGATGTACCAGGGGGAGCCAAACACGCCGCGGTCGATCGCCTCGCCGGTCATTTGTTCGACTTTCTGGGCCATTGGCCGGCCCTCCGCTGTCTGGATCAGGGCATCGGCGTCGTGACCGGTTTCGCCGGCGATTGCATGCAGGGTTTCGCGGTCGAAGACGTCGCGCTCCTCCGCCCAGCAGGCCTTCAGGATCGCGTGCGCCAGCCTCAGGGGATCGCCGCCCTGCTCCTCGGCGGCGTAGATCGCGGCGCAGGACAGCAGGTCCGGCACCGGGAAGTGCGCCGGCTGCTTGGTGAGCGGCAGACCGCGCGCCTGCGACCAGCGGTCCAGTTCGACGAAGCGGTAGTCCTGGCGCGGCTGCGGGCGTTGAGCTGGCGGCACACCGCCGGTCTCTTGGAACACTGTCTTAACCTGGATCGGGCGCACGTTGATCCGCGCCCCGGTGTCCTGTGCGACCCGCTCCAGTTCCGCGCTGCCCAGATAGGCGAACGGCGAGATGGTGAAGAAGTAATAGTCGATCGTCTTCGCCATGGTGCGGGCCTGCCCTTTGACTCGTTCGGTTCGCGGCATGGCTTACGCGTCGGCTGCCGTGCTGGCAAGGCACGGCCCCCGTGATCGGCGCGTCAGCGGGCGCGCGCCACCCGGGTTTCGCGGTCGCGGGTGGTGATCCGGTTCACCGCATAGGTCGCGGCGAGCACGATCGCGCCGCCGATCCAGGTCTGCAGCGTGGGCGTTTCGGCGAACACGAGCTGGCTCATCGCGACCCCGAACACCGGCATCAGGACGTAGAAGGGGATCACGGTCGCCACGGCATAGCGGCGGTAGAGCGAGAACATCCAGACGTGCCCGACCAGCGAGACCACGAGGGCGGAGTGCAGCAGCACGCCCCACTGCAGCCAGCCGGCCGTACGGATCGCCTGCCACTGTCCGTCTTCGAACATGAGCGAGAGCAGGCCGAGGGGCAGGATCGCGCTGATCGCCATCCAGCCGTTCATCGCGAACGCGCTGACCCCACGCAGGGCGCGGGCGAACATCGTGGCGAGGGCATAGCTGAACGCGCTGACCGCGATCGCGCCCAGGGCGGGCAGGTCGTTCACCAGCGCGGGGTCGAAGGCGATCACCACCACGCCCGAGAAGGCCGCCAGGATCGCGATCCAGGTAGCCCAGCCAACGGGCTCCTTCAGAACCAGCAGCCCCAGCAGCACGGCGAATGGGACCGACAGCTGCGTTCCGATGATGATCGGGGCGACCGTATGGGTCAGCATCAGCGCGAGGTACATCGCCGCGTAGACCGCCGTGCCCATCGTCAGGCAGAAGCCGGCCAGGGCCGGCCAGCGTGTGCGGTCCGGAAGCTCGAACCGAAATAGCGGGATCAGCGCCAGGGCCAGAATCGCCGAGCGCAGTGCGGCGAAGGCGAACGGCGGGAAGTGGCCGACGCCCAGCTTGCCGACAACGTAGGCGCTGCCAAAGACGGCCATGATCAGGATCACGGAGAGGAGGTCGCGCGGGGCCATGGGCGCGCAGACTAGAGGGTATGGGCGGCGGCGTCCCGAGTTGTCTCGCGCCGCGGCGGTGCGAACCATGGCTGAAACAGAAGCTTCACATGTCTGAAACCAAGCTGTCCTGCGGGCCGGCCTAGCTTCCGCCTCGTTCGCTATCCGGGTGCTGCGCAAAGGGGGCGGGTATTTTGGGTGCCCGAAACCCGCGCTTAGTGTTACACGAGCATGGGCTCAAAACACATAAGATGCGCCCGCATCACATAAGGGAGGACTCGAGGGATGCGCACTTCAAAGCGTTGGCTTGCCGCGTTGACGACCACCGCCATCGTCGGCGTTGCGAGCGCCGCGCAGGCGGAGCCGATTACCATCGAATTCTGGCATGGCCTGGGCGGTGATACCGGCAAGGCGCTGGAGAAGATTACCGACGGCTTCAACGAGAGCCAGGACGCCTATCAGATCAAGCCGGTCTACAAGGGCAACTACACCGAAACGATGACCGCGGCGATCTCCGCGTTCCGCGCGCAGGAGCAGCCGGCGATCGTGCAGGTGTTCGAGGTCGGCACGGCGACCATGATGAACGCTGAGGGCGCGATCTACCCGGTCCACCAGCTGATGGATGACCAGGACGTGGCGTTCGACGAGGACGATTACATCCCCGCCGTCGCCTCGTACTACACGACGACCGACGGCGAGATGCTCTCGATGCCGTTCAACAGCTCCTCGCCGGTGATGTGGTACAACAAGGACGCCTTCGAGGCTGCCGGGCTGGACCCGAACCAGCCGCCCGAGACCTGGAGCGAGGTCGCCGAGTATTCCCGCAAGATCATGGACAACGGCTACGAGTGCGGCTTCTCGATCGGCTGGCAGTCCTGGGTCGCCATCGAGAACTTCTCGGCCTGGCACAACAGCCCGATCGGCACCAAGCAGAACGGCTTCGGCGGTCTGGATACCGAGCTGGTGTTCAACAACGATCTGGTGACCCGGCACATCGCCGACCTGCGCGAGTGGCAGCAGGAGGGGATCTTCCAGTACGGCGGTCGCCGCGGCGAGAGCCTGCCGATGTTCATCAATGGCAAGTGCGCCATGTGGCTGAACTCCTCGGCGTATTATGGCGGGATCAAATCGCAGGCCGACTTCGAGTTCGGCCAGGCGTTCCTGCCGCATTACGCCGACGTCGAGGACGCGCCGCAGAACTCGATCATCGGGGGCGCGACGCTGTGGGTGCTGCGCGGCAAGGATAACGAGCAGTACCAGGGCGTGGCCCGTTTCTTCGATTACCTCTCCCAGCCGGAGGTGCAGTTCACCTGGCACCAGGACACCGGGTACGTCCCGATCACTACCGCGGCGTACGAGCTGGCCCAGGAGGAGGGGTACTACGAGGAGAACCCGGGCACCGATACCGCGATCAAGCAGTTAAGCCTGAACGAGCCGACCCCGAACTCGAAGGGGCTGCGGTTCGGCAACTTCGTGCAGATCCGCGACGTCATCAACGAGGAGCTCGAGGCGGTCTGGTCCGGCGACAAGTCGGCCGAGGACGCCCTCGATTCCGCGGTTGAGCGCGGCAACCAGCTGCTCCGCAAGTTCGAGCGTCAGAACGCGAGCTAACGCCGTTCCACGTACGCGGATGAGCGCCCGCATGGCCAGCTACGGTCGTGCGGGCGCGTCCCGCTTCGAGGGTTCGGGGTAGGTCCGTGTCGGTAGCTTCCTCTCTGCCGTAAGGGAGAGAGGGCACATCCTTTCGCGCGATCATTCATTTCCACGGGCGCCATGCTCAAACGTGTTCACTTCAAGCACCCGGTGTTGCCCTACCTGCTGGTTGCCCCGCAGCTTGCGGTCACGCTGGTCTTTTTCATCTGGCCGGCCGGGCAGGCCCTCTGGCAGTCGATGTTGGTGGAGGACGCCTTCGGCCTCTCGACCGAGTTTGTCTGGTTCGAGAACTACCTCGCCCTGCTGTCCGACCCGCAGTACCTGAATTCGATCAAGGTGACGGTGGTCTTCACGGTCTCGGTCACGGCGCTCGGTATCGGCTCGGGCTTGTTTCTGGCGAGCATGGCCGACCGGGTGATCCGTTTCGCCACCGGTTACCGGACGTTGCTGATCACCCCGTATGCCGTGGCGCCGGCGGTTGCGGGCGTGTTGTGGCTGTTCATGTTCAATCCCACCGTGGGTATCCTGGCCTATCTGATGCACGGCCTGGGGATCAGCTGGAACCCGCTGGTCAACGGGTCGGACGCGATGGTCATGGTGATCATCGCGGCGGCCTGGAAGCAGATCAGCTACAACTTCGTGTTCTTCCTGGCGGGGCTGCAGTCGATCCCGCGATCCCTGATCGAAGCGGCGGCGATCGACGGCGCGGGGCCGTTCCGGCGGTTCTGGACGGTGATTTTCCCGCTGCTCTCGCCGACCACTTTCTTCTTGATGGTGGTTAACCTCGTCTACGCCTTCTTCGAGACCTTCGCGACGATCCATGCCACCACCTCCGGCGGGCCGGCGAATGCGACCAACATCATGGTCTACAAGGTCTACCGCGATGGTTTCGAAGGGCTCGATCTGGGGTCGTCGGCGGCGCAATCGGTGGTGCTGATGCTGATCGTGATCGCGCTTACGATCATCCAGTTCCGCTACGTCGAAAAGCGCGTGGAATACGGGACGTGAGGGGCGCTGAACCATGATCGAACGCCGCCGCGGTCTGACCATCTTCTCCCACGCCGTGCTGTGGGGCGGCATCCTGACCGTGATCCTCCCGGTCTATCTGGCCTTCGTCGCCTCGACGCACCCGCTGGAGGACGTGCTGAGCGCACCGATTCCGGTACTCCCGGGCGACCAGCTCATCGAGAACTATACGGCCGTGCTCACCGGCAGCGTCGCCAACTTCGGCAGCGCGCCGGTGCTGCTGCTGCTCGCCAACTCGCTGGTGATGGCGTTGGGAATCTCGATCGGCAAGATCGCTATTTCGGTGATCAGTGCCTATGCGATCGTCTATTTCCGCTTTCCCCTGCGCCCGCTGTTCTTCTGGTTGATCTTCGTCACCCTGATGCTGCCGGTCGAGGTGCGGATCATTCCGACCTACGAGGTCGCCGCCAATCTGTCGCTGCTGAACAGCTATCAGGGCTTGATCCTGCCGCTGATCGCCAGCGCCACCGCGACCTTCTTGTTCCGGCAGTTCTTCCTGACGATTCCCGATCAGATGCTGGAGGCGGCACGGATCGATGGCGCCGGGCCGATCCGCTTCTTTATCGACATCGTCCTGCCGCTGTCGCGCACCAACATCGCCGCGCTGTTCGTGATCCTGTTTATCTACGGCTGGAACCAATACCTCTGGCCGCTTCTGATCACCACGGATCAGGACATGGGCACCATCGTGGTCGGCATCAGCAACCTGGTTCAGGTGACGGAGGCCGAGCCGCGCTGGCCCTACGTGATGGCGACCACGGTGTTGGCGCTGATTCCGCCGGTGGTGGTGATCGTGCTGATGCAGCGGCAGTTCGTGCGCGGGCTGGTCGAACAGGAAAAGTAACCCTACCCAACGCTTGGATTACGTGAGTGAACGCCATGGGCGAAATCGGTATCCGCGAGGTCCGCAAAAGCTTCGGCAAGACGCCGGTGATCCACGGGATCGACCTGGACGTCGCCGACGGCGAGTTCATCGTCGTGGTCGGCCCGTCCGGCTGCGGCAAGTCCACGCTTCTGCGCATGGTTGCCGGGTTGGAGGAGATTTCGCAGGGCGAGATCTCGATCGCCGGCAAGCGCGTCAACGAACTGGAACCCAAGGAGCGCGGCATCGCGATGGTGTTCCAGAACTACGCGCTCTATCCGCACATGAGCGTCTACGCCAACATGGCCTACGGCCTGAAGATCGCCCGCAAGTCGAAGGACGAGATCGACCGCCGGGTGCAGGAGGCCGCGCGGATCCTCGCGATCCAGGACTATCTGGAACGCCGGCCGGGCCAGCTGTCCGGTGGGCAGCGTCAGCGGGTGGCGATGGGCCGGGCGATCGTGCGCGATCCCAGCGTGTTCCTGTTCGACGAGCCGCTATCCAACCTGGACGCCAAGCTGCGCGTGCAGATGCGCCTGGAGATCAAGCAACTGCAGCGCCGTCTGGGCACCACCTCGCTCTATGTCACCCACGACCAGGTGGAGGCGATGACGCTGGCCGACCGCTTGGTGGTGATGAATGGCGGAGTCGCCGAACAGATCGACACCCCGCTGGAAGTCTATCAACGCCCGGCGACCCGCTTCGTGGCCGGTTTCATCGGATCCCCGGCGATGAACTTCCTGGACGCCGAGGTCGCCGATGGCGGCGACGTCCGTCTCGCCTCGATGGCTCAGCCGCTGGCCCGCCACCACAGCCTCGCCAACCATGCCGGCCGGTCGGTGACGCTGGGCGTACGCCCGGAGCACATCCGCCCGACCGTGAACGGCGAGTCGCCGGGCTTTCAACTATCGGTCGATCTCGTCGAGACCCTGGGCGCCGACACCCTGGCCCACGGCCGGGTCGACGACACGCCGCACGAACTGACCGCCCGTCTGCCGGGCACGCACCAGGTGGCGGAAGGCGACCGCGTGCCGTTGATGGTCGAACCGGAGTCGCTGCACCTGTTCGACCGCGACAGCGGCCAGCGGCTGGCGGGGTAGGGGGCATCCGCGCGACTGGAACCGCGTTTGCATCGCCGACTCCATGGCGTGCATGCGGGCTGTATTAGCTTCGTTGTTTTCGTCGCGATCGAGACTGCAGAGTCGCGTGAACCCGGCAACGATATCCACATTGCACAGTCTAGGGTTTTGGCGGCTTCGCGCGGGTTGTGCACCGTATTCACGTTTTCCACAAGAAGGGTGCCCCACGATCTTGTGGTTGACACCAGTGGCAGCGCTACAGATAGTGCTCAGTACAGTTTGTGCCGCTGTGAAGGGATACGGGTGATGGCGACGAACCCACCGAAAGGCGACGGTAAGCGCAACGGTGCGGTGCGCGGACGCTCGCAGGTTCAACATCCCGATGGACGGTGGACAAAGCGAGACACAGAGACTGGCCGGTTCATGGACCGGAAGTCCGACAACAAGCCTTTCAAAGGTGTCCGGCGCGAGAAATAGGCCGACACCAACAATGGACAATCTGACTTCCTAACCGGCGGGAAATGGGTTTTCCGCGGCACGGGTGGAGTCTGTCTTTTAGACCGGGGGTACAGGAGCAATGAGGATCCAGCGCCGCTTCACCGAGGCCGGGCAGGATGTCTACGAGTCGATCGGTTTCCGCGAGACGTCGAGCGAGATTCGGAACCCGGACGGCTCGGTCGTGTTCCAGGCCGAACGTGTCGAGGTGCCCGAGCACTGGAGCCAGGTCGCCAGCGACATCCTGGCCCAGAAGTATTTCCGCAAGGCCGGCGTGCCGGCAGCCACCAAGGCGGTCGAGGAAACCTCGGTGCCGTCCTGGCTGTGGCGCCGCGTGCCGGACGAGCAGGCGCTGGAGTCCGTCCCGGCCGAGCAGCGCTACGGCGGGGAGACGAGCGCCCGCCAGGTGTTCGACCGGCTGGCCGGCACCTGGACCTACTGGGGCTGGCAGGGCGGCTATTTCGACGGCGAGGAGGACGCGCGCGCCTTCTTCGACGAGATGCGCTTCATGCTGGCCAACCAGATGGCCGCGCCGAACAGCCCGCAGTGGTTCAACACCGGTCTGCACTGGGCCTACGGCATCGACGGGCCGAGCCAGGGCCACTACTACGTCGACTACAAGACCGGTCAGGTGAAGCCCTCGGACAGCGCCTACGAGCGTCCGCAGCCGCACGCCTGCTTCATCCAGTCGGTCAACGACGATCTGGTGAACGACAACGGCATCATGGACCTGTGGGTCCGTGAGGCGCGCCTGTTCAAGTATGGCTCCGGCACCGGCACGAACTTCTCCAAGCTGCGCGGTTCCGGCGAGCGGCTGGCCGGTGGCGGCAAGTCGTCCGGTCTGATGTCCTTCCTGAAGATCGGCGACCGGGCGGCCGGCGCGATCAAGTCCGGCGGCACCACGCGCCGGGCGGCCAAGATGGTCACGGTCGACATCGATCACCCGGACATCGAGGAGTACATCGACTGGAAGGTCGTCGAGGAGCAGAAGGTCGCTGCCCTGGTCGCTGGCTCCAAGGCCGCGCGCAAGCACATGAGCGAGGTCATGGAGGCGATCAACGTCGCCCGCGACCACGGCGAGGCGGCGTTCGATCCCAAGCGCAATCCCGACCTCAAGAAGGCGATCAAGGACGCGCGCAAGTCGCACGTGCCGGAGAACTACGTCCAGCGCGTGATCCAGTTCGCGCGCCAGGGCTATACCCAGATCGCGTTCAAGACCTACGACACCGACTGGGACAGCGAGGCCTACCTGACGGTCTCCGGCCAGAACTCCAACAACTCGGTGCGCCTGACCAACGGCTTCCTGGAGGCGGTCGCGAACGACGACGACTGGCACCTGACCAACCGGGTCGACGGCTCGGTCGTGAAGACCGTCAAGGCGCGCGAGCTGTGGGAGAAGATCGGGTATAGCGCCTGGGCCTGCGCCGATCCGGGGCTGCAGTACGACAGCACGATCAACGAGTGGCACACCTGCCCGAACTCCGGGCGGATCAACGCCTCCAACCCGTGCTCGGAATACATGTTCCTGGACGATACGGCGTGCAACCTGGCGTCGCTAAACCTGATGCAGTTCCGCCACGCCGACGGCTCGTTCGACGTCGAGAGCTACGAGCATGCCGTGCGGCTGTGGACCATGGTGCTCGAGATCTCGGTGCTGATGGCGCAGTTCCCCTCCGAGGAGATCGCGCGCCTGTCCTACGAGTACCGCACCCTGGGCCTCGGCTTCGCCAACCTGGGCGGGCTGCTGATGGCCAACGGCCTGTCCTACGACAGTGACGAAGGCCGGGCGTTCGCCGGCGCGCTGTCGGCGGTGATGACCGGCGTCGCTTACCGCACCAGCGCGGAGATGGCGGGCGAGCTGGGTGCCTTCCCGGGCTATGCCCAGAACCGCGAGCCGATGCTGCGGGTGATGCGCAACCACCGCCGGGCCGCCCATGGCGAGAGCCAGGGCTACGAAGGCCTGTCGATGGCCCCGGTCGCGCTCGACCTGGCGAACGTGCCGACCGCCGATCTGGCCGAGGCGGCCAAGCGTTCCTGGGACGCGGCGGTGCAACTCGGCGAGCAGTACGGCTACCGCAACGCCCAGGCGACCGTGGTCGCGCCGACCGGCACGATCGGCCTGGTGATGGACTGCGACACCACCGGCATCGAGCCCGACTTCGCGCTGGTGAAGTTCAAGAAGCTGGCCGGCGGGGGCTACTTCAAGATCATCAACCGCACCGTGCCGGAGGCGCTGCAGACGCTGGGCTACGACGACGGCCAGGTGGAAGACATCATCCGCTACGCGGTCGGCCACGGCACGCTGCAGGACGCGCCCTACGTCAACCACGAGAGCCTGAAGCAGCTCGGCTTCACCCAGGCCGCGCTGGAGGCGGTGGAGAGCGCGCTTGCGAGCGCGTTCGACATCAAGTTCGCCTTCAACAAGTGGACCCTGGGCGAGGAGTTCTGCACCAAGGTGCTGGGCTTCGAGCAGGCGCAGCTGAACGACTTCAGCTTCGACATGCTGCAGGCGCTCGGCTTCACACGCGATCAGGTCGACGCCGCTAACACCTACTGCTGTGGCGCCATGACGCTGGAGGGTGCGCCACACCTGAAGGTCAGCCACTATTCCGTGTTCGACTGCGCCAACCCCTGTGGGCGCAAGGGCACCCGGGCGCTGTCGGTTGAGAGCCACATCCGGATGATGGCGGCGTCGCAACCGTTCATCTCGGGCGCGATCTCCAAGACGATCAACATGCCTCACAAGGCCGGCGTGGAGGATTGCAAGGACGCCTACATGCTGTCCTGGCGCCTGGGGCTGAAGGCGAACGCGCTGTACCGCGACGGCTCCAAGCTGTCGCAGCCGCTGTCCAGCGTGATGGCTGACACCGACCTCGACGACGTCGACGAGGAAGTCGAGGAGATCGCCGAGGCGCCGACCGCGCAGAAGGCCGAGCAGGTCGCCGAGCGCGTGGTCGAGCGGATCGTCGAGAAGCGCGCCCAGCGCGAGCGTCTGCCCGACCGGCGCAAGGGCTACATCCAGAAGGCGGTGGTCGGCGGCCACAAGCTCTACCTGCACACCGGCGAGTACGACGATGGCAGCCTGGGCGAGGTGTTCATCGACATGCACAAGGAGGGCGCGGCCTTCCGCTCACTGATGAACAATTTCGCGATCGCGATCTCGATCGGCCTGCAGTACGGCGTGCCACTGGAGGAGTACGTCGACGCCTACACCTTCACCCGCTTCGAGCCGGCCGGCGGCGTGCAGGGCAACGACCGGATCAAGTTCGCCACCTCGCTGCTCGACTACATCTTCCGCGAACTGGCGATCTCCTATCTGGGCCGCGACGACCTGGCCCACGTGGGCGGCGACCAGACGGCGCCGGACGAGCTCGGCCGGGGCGAGGCGGAAAGCCAGCGCGAGCAGGTGGCGGAGACGGTTCGCCGCTACGCCTCGACCGGCTACGTCCGCTCCTCGCTGCTGGTCTACGACGGCGGCCGCGGGGCCCAGGCAACCGGCACCGACGGGGCCGTGGCCGAGGCTCAGGGCGCCACGACCTACGCCGCGACCCGCGAGACGGTGAGCGCCAGCACCCAGACGGTCACCACCGCCAGCCGTGGCGCCGCCAATGCGGCACTCGTCGAGGAGCCGGTCAGCGAAGCCGGGGAGAAGAACCGCGAGCGTGCCATGCAGGCCCGCCTCAAGGGCTACGAAGGCGACGCCTGCGGTTCCTGCGGCAACTTCACCCTGGTGCGCAACGGCACCTGCATGAAGTGCGACACCTGCGGCTCGACGAGCGGGTGTAGCTGAGGCCGCTTTCGCTAGGTCCGCAACGGCGCGAGGTTTGTCCTCAAGCGGCGTTGCGGACTGCCTCACTTCACAAGTGGCGCGAGGTTTATCCGCAGCGGCATCTGAAATGTCGTCAACCGAATCTGCGGTACGGCCTAGGTCACAATCCCCCGGACATCGGCTGGTTGCTGGCCCGCTACCGCGAAGCGCGCGCGGCGTTGGAGGCGGCGGGCGTGGGCCACGTTCCCTGCATGAACGACACGTTGGCCGGCAACTTCATGCTGAACGACCGCCAGGAGATCATGCTGGTCGATTTCGAGTACGCCTCCAACAATGATCCCTTTTACGAGCTTGGGCTTTGGTTCGGCGAGATGTTCTTCCCGCCGGAGATCGAGGCGGAGCTGTTGGAGGAGTATTTCGGACGTCTCGACCCGCAGATCGAGGCGCGGGTCTGGATCGGCAAGGCGCTGGCCGACATGAAGTGGTCGACCTGGGCGATGGTGCAGAGCTGCGTCTCCAAGCTGGACTTCGATTTCCACAAGTACGGCGTCTGGAAGCACATGCGCGCCCGGCAGGTCATGCACGATCCGCGCTGGGAGAGTTGGCTGCGCGCGGTCTGAGCATGACCGGGCAAGAGGCCGCGACGCCCGTGGCCGGACTCTCTTCCGCTGCGGTCGGCAACATGCGCGGCGGCCTGAACATGGTGACCGTTGCCTCCTAGACGCTGTTCGTCGGCTGTGGGATCGGTGGTCTCGGCATTGAGCAGGCGTACGCACCATCTGGCCGTTCTATTGCGCCATCCTGGTAGCTCTGATGCTGGTCACCGACGTACCGGCAGTCTCGATGTGGTTGCTAGGTCTGATCGAATAGGGGAAAGCGATATCCGATGCTGAGCAAGCTGTTGATGACCGGCGCTGCGGGCGGCGTGGGCGCGGCGTTGCGCCCGCTGCTGGCAGAGTTCGCGACGTCCGTCGTGCTGTCGGACGTGACCGAGATCACCGACTTGGCAGCGCATGAGTCTTTTCAGCTCTGCGACTTGGGCGACAGCGGGGCCGTGGCGGCGCTGTTTGATGGGGGCGTGGATGGTGTGATCCATCTGGGCGGCGTCTCGGTCGAGAAGACGTTCGACCTGATCCTCAATGCCAACCTCGTTGGCGCCTACAACCTGTTCGAGGCTGCCCGCCATCACGGCCAGCCGCGGATCATCTTCGCCAGTTCCAACCACACGGTCGGCTACTACCGGCGCGACGAGCAGCTGGATAACACGGTGCTGCCGAAGCCGGACTCGCTCTACGGCGTTTCCAAGGTGTTCGGCGAGAGCCTCGCCAGCATGTATTTCAACAAGTTCGGTCAGGAATGCCTGTCGGTGCGCATCGGCTCCTGCTTTCCGAAGCCGGCGGACCCGCGGATGCTGGCGACCTGGCTGGCGGTCGAGGATCTGGCCGACCTGTGTGCGTGCGCCTTTGCCGCGCCCCGGCTCGGCCACACCATCGTCTATGGCGCGTCCGACAACGCCGAAAGCTGGTGGGACAACCGGAACGCCGATTTCCTGGGCTGGCGGCCGAAGCATAGTTCCGCGAAATGGCGCGCCGAAGTCCTTGCGTCGGCCAGCCGCCAGGACGCGCGCGATCCGGCGGTGATCTATCAGGGCGGTGGGTTCGTGGCTGCCGGACATCCATCCGACAAAAGTTAGAGCCGCGAGCAAGGGTATCCACCTTGCCCGCGGCTCTTACTCTCAGGTTTATCGGATAGGGCGCGTCCGCACCGCCTGGGTGGTCGGAAGGGCGCCGGTCCGGCCGCTTATCCCTGCAGCTTCTTCGCTTCTTCCAAGACCTTCTCGACGTGGCCGTCGACCTTGACCTTGCGCCAGGCCTTGCGGACCACCCCTTCGGAATCCAGCAGGAAGGTCGAGCGCTCCACGCCCATGGTCTTCTTGCCGTACATGTTCTTCTCCTTCCATACGCCGAACGCCTGGGCGAGCTCCTTGTCCTCATCGGCGATCAGCGGGAAGGGCAGCTCGTGCTTGGCCTTGAACTTGTCGTGGCTCGCAGCCGTGTCCTTGGACACGCCGACCACGTTGATTCCGGCGTCCGTGACGTCTTCCCAGGCGTCGCGGAAGCCGCAAGCCTCCTTGGTGCAGCCGGGCGTGTCGTCCTTGGGGTAGAAGTAGATCACGGTCGGCCGGCCCTTCAGGTCGGCCAGCGACAGCGTGCCGCCGCCATCGCGGGGCTTCGAGAAGTCCGGGGCGGGATCACCGACGTCGATGGTCATGGTGAGGCGTAACTCCTTGTTATTGAATGACTGATATGAACGTCTCAGGCGGGCTCGGAAGAAACGCCGGAGGGCGTCTCGACGATCTCGGCGAAGATATGGCGCACCCGTTCGGCCGTGGCCACGAGCTTGTCGCGCAAATCCGCGAAGTCGGATGCGCCGACCGCCTGGGCCAGGCGCTGACGTACGCCTTCCGGGGCGGTGTCCTCGTCCACCGCCTGGCCGGCGGTCAGGCGCTGGATGCCCTGAATCTGGCGCATGAAGCGGGTGGCGGCGATCAACTCGTCGGCCAGGTCGCGGTCGAGCTTGCCGGCCTGGGCGAGCTTGTCGAAGGCGGCTTGGGTGTTGCCGTCGATCACCTCGGCCGTGTCCTGGGCGTGGGTGAGTTGTAACGCTTGGGCGGTGAACTCCAGATCCACGATCCCGCCGCGCAGATGCTTGACCTGCCAGATCGTGCTGGCCTTGTGCTCCTGGGCGATCCGCCGGCGCATGTCGGCGGCGTCCGCCAGCAGCTTGGTGCGGTCGCGCGGGGCGGTCAGGACGCCCGTGATCGTTTCCCGCAGCCGTGCGCAGAGCGCCGGGTCGCCCAGGATCGGGCGCGCGCGGGTCAGGGCCATGTGCTCGAACGTCCAGGCCTGTTCCTGCTGGTAGCGCTGGAAGCCGTTGAAGGTGACCGCGATCGGCCCCGAGGCGCCGGACGGGCGCAGGCGCATGTCGACCTCGTACAGTTTGCCCTCGCCGGTTGGCGCGGAGATCGCGTTGATCAGCCGCTGCGCCAGACGGGCGTAATAGCGCGTCGGTTCCAGCGGCTTCGGGCCGTCGGATTCCTGGTCCTTATCCTCGGCCTCATAGACAAAGATCAGGTCCAGGTCGCTGGAGATCGTCATCTCCCGGCCGCCCAGCTTGCCCATTGCGACCACCGCCATGCCGGGGCCGGGCAGGCGGCCATGCTTCTCCGCGAAGTCCGCCTGCACATGCGGCCAGACGCCTTCCAGCGCGACCTCCGCGATCTCGCTCATCGCCCGGCCGACCTCGTCGACGTCGGCGGCGTGCTCCAGCAGGTGCACGCCGACTTGGAAGCGCCGGTCGTTCGCCCAGCGCCGGCAGATGTCGAGCACATCCTGAAAGTCGCGCGCGTCCGACAGCAGGCCGGTCAACTCGTCTGACAGGGCGTCGCGTTCCGGGATGCTCTCGAAGAAACCCGGCTGCAGCACAGCTTCCAAGAGGCCCGGATGGCGACTCAGATGGTCGGCCAGGGCCGGCGCGGCGCCCACGATCGAGGCCAGCAGTTGCAACAGCCGCGGGTTGGCGTAGAGCATCGAGAACAGCTGCACGCCGGCCGGCAGGCCCGCCAGGAACTCATCGAACTTGGTGAGCGCGCTGTCGGGATGCGACGTCTTGCCGAGTTCCTCCAACAACGCCGGGATCAACTCGGTCAGGAACTCTCGCGAGCGGCGCGAGCGGGTCGCCTTGTAGCGGCCGCGATGCCAGGTGGCGACGACGTGGAACACCTTCTCGCCGTCCTGGAAACCCAGGGTGGCGAGCGTTTTGAGCGTTTCCGGGTCAGGCTCGCCGCCGGTGAATACCAGGTTGCCCGGCCCGGACAGCGACGGCTCCTCCTCGAACAGGGCGGCGTAGCGGTCCTCCACCGTATGCAGGTGGCCCAGCAGTTCCCGTCGGAAGGAGTCGCTCTCGGGATAGTTCATGAACCCTGCGATCTCGTCCAAACCCGCATCGTCCTCGGGCAGGCTTTGCGTCTGCTGGTCTTCGACCATCTGCAGCCGGTGTTCCAGCCGGCGCAGGTAGGCGTAGGCATCGGATAGCGCACGGGCGTCGTCGGGATCGATGTGCCCGGCCTTGGCCAGCGCCGCCAACGCCTCCTGCGTGCGGGGGCTGCGCAGGCGCTGTTCCCGTCCGCCCCAGATCAGCTGCTGGGTCTGGGCGTAGAACTCGATCTCCCGAATGCCGCCCCGGCCGAGCTTCACGTTGTGGCCGGCGACCGTGACCGTGCTGCCGCCCTTGTGCGCGTAGATCTGCCGCTTGATCGAATGGACGTCCTGGATCGCCCAGAAGTCGAGGTGTTTGCGCCAGACGAACGGGCGCAGCACCTGCAGGAACTGTTGTCCGAGCGCGATGTCACCGGCGTGGGCGCGCGCCTTGATCATCGCCGCGCGTTCCCAGTTCTGGCCCAGGCTTTCGTAGTAGGTCTCCGCCGCGTCGAACGACAGCGCCAGCGGCGTCGCCGACGGGTCGGGGCGCAGCCGCAGATCGCAGCGGAAGACGAAGCCATCCTTGGTCCGCTCCTCGAGCAGACGCACCAGTTCGCGCGTGATGCGCACTGCGACGTCGTGGAAATCCTTACTCCCAGTATAGGGCGCGCGGTCGGGATCGTGGATCACGATCAAGTCGATGTCGGAGGAGTAGTTGAGCTCTCCCGCGCCCAGTTTGCCCATCGCCAGCACTGCGATGCCGCAGCCCTGCGTCGGATTGTCCGGGTCGGCGATCTCCCATTGGCCGCGTTCGGCGTACTTGCGTATCTGGCTGGCAAGCGCGGTGTCGACGGCCGCGTCCGCGAAAGCGCTCAGCGCCGCCGTCACCTGGTCCAGATCCCACAGCCCGGCGATGTCGGCCAGGGCCACACCCAGCGCGGTCAGGCGCCGGCACTGGCGTAGCACACGCATGCAGGTTGCGGGGTCGTCGGTATCCGCTTCCGTGCGCACGCGCGTTAGCTGCTCGGCGAGCACCGCGTCCGGTCCCCGTTGCAGCAGGTCGCGGAAGCCCGCGAGGTCCGCCATGGCACAGTCGCTCAGGAAGGGCGAGTTGGAGAAGATGCCCTCCAGGAGCGCGCGGCCGTCCGGGTCGTTGGCAAGTGCGCGACAGAACTCTGCGAGTTCGGTGTCGTCCAGCCGGGCGACACGCTCCTGCCAGTGCTGGAAGCCGAGGTCGACCTGCTGCTGGTTGGTGGCGCGGGGCAGGTTGTCGGCGCGGTAAGGAAGGGGGTGGCCAGCGGTCATCTGGGGGTCCGGCGTGTGGCATCGTAAGGGGAGAGCGTGCGAAGGCCGTGACGTGGGGTCAAGGCATCTAGGCGACGATGTATGCGTCATGCGAACCTAAGAGGGATGGTTAAGCGTACGACCCGCATTTTTCTCGACCTCATCGGCGGCCTGGCCGCGCTCACCCTGATCGTGGGCGGCGTATTGGTGTGGCGTTTGGCGCAGGGCCCGGTGCAGCTTGATTTTCTGACCCCCCGCATCGAGACGGCGCTGAGCGAGGGCAGCGGCGATTTCGACATCGACGTCGGCACCACGGTTCTGGCGTGGGAGGGCTGGCCCGAGACGTTCGTTTTGCGGGTGCGTGACGTACAGGCGAGTCGCGATGGGCAGCCGGTGGCCAGCCTGCCGGCATTGGACCTACGGCTCAGCCTGCCGGCCCTGGCCCAGGGGACGGTGGCGCCGACGGCCGTGACCGGCCGCGGGGCGACTCTCACGATCGTGCGCGATGCCGAGGGGGTGCGCTTCGGCGGGGATGCGCCGACGGCGGAACGGCGTTCGACAGGTCAGGGTGTTTCAGCCGTCGTGCCGGCGCTGCTGACCGACCTGATGGCGGAGCCGGGCCCGGACCGGCCGCTCAGCTATCTGCAAAGCCTGCGCGTCGTGGGCACGCGAATTATCCTGCGCGACGAGACTCTGGGCGTGGTCTGGGTTGCGCCCGATGCGTCCGTGCAACTGCGCCGGACGGAGGCCGGACTCGACGGACAAGCCGATCTCGCGGTGGCGCTTGGTCGCGAGGACCTGCACGCGCAGGCAGAGATCGCTTACGTGCGCGGTAGTGGTCGGCTGGACGTTTCCGCGGGCTTCGATGGCTTGCGCCTGGACGCCTTGGCCGCACGCCTGCCGCAGCTGGCCAAGGCGCGGGAAATCGCACTTCCGCTCTCAGGTCGGGCGGAGGCGACGCTGGCGCTATCGGGCGAAATCCGCGCGGCCGCGGCTGAGGTGACCGGCGGCGAAGGCACGCTGGCCGTGCCGGAGCTGCTGCCGGAACCGCGACCGGTTCGCAACCTGCGCGCCAAGGTCAGCTATGATGCGGTGGCCCGGCAAGGCAGTCTGGAGACCTTCGAGGTCGCCTTCGGCGACGCTCCGGACGGCGGTCCGACCATCACGGCCAGCGCGTCGGCCCAGATGACGCCGGCGGGCGCCGGCGTGGCCAACGTCATGCTGTCCGCGACAGGTTTGAACCTGGACCGGTTGGGCGACTACTGGCCGGTCGGGATGGCGGCCAACGCGCGCGACTGGGTGGTTCCCAACATCCGGACCGGCACGGCGGAACGCGCCGAACTGACCGCGGATCTGCGCATGCCGGCGGAAGGCGGGCTGGAATCGATCGAGCTGGCGGAGCTGAACGGGCAGATCGATTACACGGGCCTGGACGTGCACTACCTGCGCCCGATGCCGCCCGTGACCGACGTGGCCGGCACAGCCAGCTTCACTGCGGACCGTTTCGACCTGCAGATCGCAGGCGGCCGGTTGGGGGATCTGACGATCCCCTCGGGCGATATTGCCATCACCGGCATGCAGGACAGTGACCAGTTCATCGACATCGCCTTCGGTCTTCAGGGTCAATTGCGCCAGGCGCTGCAGTTGCTCGACCACCCGCGGCTCGACCTGCTGGATCGGCTCGACCTTAACCCCGACAGCGTTTCGGGTCAGATCGACCAGGGGAAGGTGACCTTCGCCTTCCCGCTGATCGACGCGCTGACGTTCGAGCAGACGGAGGTCCAGGCCGATGCCGAGCTGTCCGATGTCGGCGTGGCGGACTTCGTGCTGGGCCAGGACGCGAGCGATGGCGATCTCGATCTGTCGGTCAATAAGACAGGCATGACGGTGACCGGGCCGGTGCGCCTGGGCGGCGTTCAGGTTGAGGAGATGACCTGGCGGGAACGCTTCGAGGCCGATGCCGAGGTGGTCACCCAGATCGACGCCGAGGTTCCGGCGTTGTCGGCGCCTGCGCGCGCCCGCCTGGGCGTCGAGACGCGGCCCTACCTGGACGGTCCGGTCGGGCTCGACGTCACCTACCGGTCGTTCCGGGGCGCGCGCTCCAGCGTGCGGCTTGGCGCCGATCTAAGCCCCGCGCGCGTTGCGCTGGAAGCTGCACAGTGGGTGAAGCCGCCGGGCAATCCCGGGCGCCTTGACGCCACGCTTAATCTTGAGGACGGCGCCCCGGTTGCGCTTACCGAGGTCGAGGCTTCAGCGGTCGCGCAGGATGGCAAAGAACTGCGCGCGACAAGCGGCAGCGCGCGGCTCTCGGACGGCGGCCGGCGGCTGCAGCGCGTTCAGCTCGCAGAACTACGTCTGGGCCGGAACGATCTGCAGGAGCTAAAACTGTCGCGCACCGAGACCGGCTGGTCGGCGGAGATTGGTGGTGGTGTGTTGGATCTGGCGCCCTATCTGGAGACCGCGCTGGCAGGCGCGCGGGATTCCGGCGCCGACGTCGACCGCCCCCCGACGCTTGAGTTGCGGCCATCAGACCTGCGGCGTGTTCACTTTGCCCGGGATCGCTATGTCGAGAACGTCACGCTGTCGGCCCGGCGCGGATCGGAAGGCTGGTGGCGGGCGATCCGGATCGCGGGAGAAGCGCCTGCGCGTTTCGCCCACAAGGACGCGGGACGCGCCGGTGGCGCGCGTCCGTTCGATCTGAGCTACGGCCCGGGCCCGAATGATGGTCCACGGCAATTGAAGGTTCATGCCGCCGACAGTGGCGCCATGCTGCGGGCGCTCAACATCTATGACAGCATCGAGGGCGGAACGATGCGCATCGACGGGACCGCCCGCAGCTCGTCGCCATCCAGCCCGCTCGACGTCCAGGTACGGATCAGCGACTTCCGTCTGGTCGATGCGCCGACCATGGCGCGGATCCTCACTCTCGGCTCCTTCACCGGTATTCGCAACGTCATGCAGGGAGAAGGCATCACCTTCCAATCCCTGACCGGGAAGGTTGTGTACGATCGCGGCCAGCTCACCACGGATCTGCTGCACGCTTATGGTTCCGCGTTGGGTGTAACGCTTCAGGGCGCGGTTAATCTGGATTCAGAAGAACTCGATCTGAGCGGCGTGGTCGTGCCGGCCGCCTCGACGAACAGGGTCTTGGGCAACATCCCGGTGTTGGGCACGCTGCTGACCGGTGGGGAGGGGCAGGGGCTGTTCGCCGTATCCTATGCGGTTACGGGAGCGCTCGGAGAGCCGAACGTGTCGGTGAACCCGCTGTCCGCCCTCGCGCCCGGCTTTTTGCGTGGCCTGTTCGGGCGACTGGGCGACCTCAAGCAGAGCGAGCCCAACCCCGATTGGCCGCCCAAGCGCCCGAACAATTAGCCTGGGGGATGCGACAAAAAGGCGGTTGCATAGTTCGCAAATTCACTGCCGTTTGGTAGTATAAAGCCCTTCGTGGTCACCTCAAACGGAGGGAAGAATGGCTGACAACACCATGAACCACATTATAGAGAACTCACCAGAGCAGGTTGTCTACAAGAAACCCAGGCTCACTTACCCGGGGGGTCCTTCTTTGGCTTCTGCTGCGTTACCTTTCATAACTTGCGCTCGAACTCATCTTCGTCTTCCGCGCAGCCGTGTTCGCGGGCGGTTTTGACGAATTTCTCTCGTTGCCTTTCGCTAGTGCTTTTCGGCTTGCTATTTGATGTCTTCTTCGCCCGAACGCCCTGAATATGGCTTTGTCGCCTATATTGATGAGTCTGGCGACGACGGCTTGGCCAAGGTGAAGCCTATTGACGAGAACGGCTCGAGCGAATGGCTCGTCCTCGCAGCGGTTGTCGTTGATGCGGAGAACGAGCGGGAGACGATCCAATGGGTACGAAAGATCATTGGTAACTTCCGAAACCACCAACGATGCGATCTTCATTTCTCTGGCTTGAACCCTGCAAAAAAATTAGTCACGTGCAAATCGATCGCTGATCTGCCTGTCCGGTGCTTCGCAGTCGCCTCGAACAAGAAGAACATGAGGGGATACACGAACCCTAATGCCGCAAAAATTCCATCCAAAAACTGGTTCTACTGTTGGATGACTCGTATCTTACTCGAACGGGTAACACACTTCGTTGAAAGTAAGTCTATTGATAAGTATGGCAGCGTCAAGAAGTTGAAAATTGAATACAGCGAGCGGGGCGGGCTCTCTTACTCCCAGATGACTGCCTATTATGAATGGCTGAAGATGAAAAGTTCAGCCAATAACCTCTATCTACCGCTAGGTGACCTTGCTTGGAGCGTCATGCACCGAGACTTGCTCGACGTCTACAACCACACAGAACGTGCAGGGCTACAACTCGCTGATGCAGTGGCGGGCTCCGTGTTCAAGGGATGTGATGTCTACGATACAGGTGCATGCGATCCGCAGTTTGCAATGGCATTGGGTAAAAGAATGGGCCGAGCACCAGACACAGCAACTGGCCAAATTTCGGGCTACGGACTTAAACTCATGCCGAACATGCGAAAGGCCCAACTCCGGCCAGAGCAAGAAGCCATATTTCGCCATTATGGCTACCCGAAAGAATGGTGGGCCCCGGCCCCGTCTAATCCATCGGCCTTTTAGCCCAGCGGTCTCCTAAGTACCGAGCGTCCTATGGACGCCGTGGGACTGGCTACCCACAGCCCGGGAGCATTCCGGCGTTCCCACCATGACTATAGTGTAGGATTCAGTCTTTGGAATCAATGGTTTGATGCAAATCATTGTTTCGATTCACTTTTTGCGTCGTCGGCTGATCAGCCCTCTGATAGGTTAGCCGCTTGCCTTTGGCGCTTCACGTTTTTATGGATGATGGTGCCAGCGTGGCAGCCTTCAGAGCATTCACCAGCATCGTATGGGCTTGGCCGGTGTTGCGGTCAACCAACGCCAGCACTTTGTGTTTGTGATGGTAGCCCCGACCTTTCTTCCCGTCCTTCGGCTTGATGCTTCGGTCTTGACCGATGAACGTTTTGTTCACCTCGACCGCACCGCTATGCTCACCGAACGGCTCCAGGTCCCCGAGCCGCATTACCTCACGCAGTCGATGCACCATGAGCCATGCGGACTTGTACGTGATCTTCAGCTAGCTTGTGGGCGCTCATGCCCTTCTTGTCTTGTTGGATCGGAGAAGGTAAGCCGCTTGGAACCACTTGTGCAGCAGGTGTGGCTGGACTCGAGGACCGTTCCGACCTTTACCGTGAACTGCTTGTGGCCGTGACCGTATTTGTGTAGGCCCATCCGAACCATCCGAACCTTCTTCTCCGGGGTCGGGTCGATTTTGTAGATATTCTCCATGCTGTCGCAGTGAGGGCAGACCGGACCCTTGGGCCACATGATCGCCTCTAAGTTCGCGAATGCGACGATGTCGTCATGGAAGTAGGGGGTGATCAGAACGCTCAACGCGACTCTCCGATCCTTATAGAAGGTCATAGCGAATCGGCTGGGTTTGTCAGGTATGTAGTCGCCAAAAAAAGAAGCCGGGCCAGGGTGTTGCTCCCTGGCCCGGCCCGCAAGCCGCGTCGCCCGCGCCGCGCAGAATACGCCTTAGGCGTAGCGCGCGATGTCGAAGGCGCCGTGCGGCTTGGTCTTGAAATAGGGCGTGTCGGTTGCTTCGACTCCCCCCTTCGGCGGTACGGCAAGCTCCGCCTTCTCCTTCGCGACGCGGCGGATTTCGGTTCGGGTGATCCCGACATCACGCAACATCTCAGGCGATAGCTCGCCGAGTTCGCGGCGGACGCGGGCCCGCACACGCGCGCGGGCGAGGGCCGGCAATGCGCGTGTCAGGGCGTGTTGCAGCCGGCTGCGTAGGCTGCGCACCGTGTCTGCCCGGGCCGCGTGCGTGCGACGCGCCAAGCGGTTCGCATCGACATCGGTGGCCTGCTCGCGCTGGGCAATCTGCTCGACTGCGTGTACGCGCGCGTGGACCAGTTGGTCCTGTTCGCTTTGGGTGAATCGCGCCATGGTGTTTCCCCATCTTGGAAGATCGTGATGAACGGTTTCCAGACGGGCACCCACGTCCCGAGACGCAATCATCACAAGCCGTCGATATCTCATCCGCGGCTCAATCGATCGCGCCCAGCCCCGTGAACCGTGGCCTTCGGTGCGCGGGCGTCCTTCCTTCATCCTGCTAGCCGTATAGATGGCCCTACTGATTATAGGGACACAGCGCAGTTTTCGCAGCGCAGTAATGACTGTGCTGCAGAGCCACATCGTCGCAGGATAGGCGCGTTATGGGTCTGCTTTGAAATAACGGGTCGAACTGCCGCAGGGCTTGGCTCGGATTACAGCACCCGGCGCGGGAACCGTCTAAAGAGTGGCGCTTCGAAGTCCTGACGGCCTTGAACGGTGGGACAAGGCCCGATCGCCCAGAACGGGGAGAGCTGCTTACCCGAACGCCTTGAAGCCAATCAGGGTAAAGGTGTCGGCAATCCCCGGAAGGGTCTGGACCTTCTTGTTCACGAAATGGCCGATGTCCGCCTCATCCGGGAGGTAACACTTCACCATCAGGTCGAACTGGCCGGAGATCGAGTGCACCTCAGACACCTCCTCGACCTGCTGGATCAGATCGTCGGCGACCTCATAGGCCTTGCCCAGGTCGCACTTCACCTGGATGAAGATGGTCTTCATGAACGGGCCCTCGTGGCCGGTTGAAAGACACGGCACGCCGCAAGACTAGCCAACGGATCGCCGGTCCCCAAGAGGATAGTTGACACCGCCAATCCGTTGGATCTCCGCGATTAGGCGGTGGCGCGCTGTGGCACGGGTTTCAGCAGGAAGGCCGGCGTGTGGTCGCCAAACGGCTTGGACTGCCGGCCGTTGGACGCTTGATCGGTCCGTTCGCCCCGCTTGTCCTTGCCGCCACCCTTCTGTTGGCCGTTCTTGTCGTCCGTCTTTGCAGGCGCCGTCTGCTGCGCCTCGCCTGTGCTCTCAGGCGCGTCAGCATTCGCGGCGACCGGCTTGTCGGCCTGTTTGGTCTTCCGTCCGCCGCGCTTGCTACGGCTGCGCCCCTTGCTTTTGCCGCCATCGGCCGGGGCGGCCTCGGGCGACTGTTGGGTGTCGGCACTTTCGACGGTTTCCGGTTGCGCGTCGTCGTTCGCGGCAGCCGGTTGCGCTGGTGACTCGGGGTCGCCCTGCGCACTGTCCGTTTCGGCCGTCGACGGCTGCGCCTCGGCATCTTGCGGGGCGGCTTGATCGGCGGTCTTGCGGGACTTGCTGCGCCCGCCACGGCGCCGACGCTTGCCGTTCTTGCTCTTGCCGCTGTCCTGCTGCTGTCCGCCGTCCTGTTGCCCAGCGTTCTGGTCCGCTTCGGCGGCTGGGGACTCGCTGCTATCGGCCGACGTCTCCTCGGGCACCGGGAGCTCGCCCTCGACCTCTTCCGGCTTCAGGATACGAACCTGCGGTACGTCGACCGTCGGGATGGCACGTTTCATTGCCCGTTCGATCGCAGCCAGCGACTTGCCGTCGGCCGGGGTGGCCAGCATGAACGCCTTGCCGGAGCGTCCCGCCCGACCGGTGCGGCCGATCCGGTGGACGTAGTCCTCCGCGTGGTTCGGGACGTCGTAGTTGAAGACGTGGGAAACCTTGGGCATGTCCAGCCCGCGCGCGGCCACGTCGGAGCAGACCAGAATGGCGATCTCGCCGTTCTTGAACTTCTCCAACGTCTCCATGCGCGAGGATTGCGCCATGTCCCCATGCAACTCAGCGGAGGCGAGGTCGCGCTTCTGCAGCGCCTTGTTGAGCGCGCTCACGTCGCGCTTGCGGTTGCAGAACACCAGCGCGCTCTGCACGTCCTCCTGATCCAGCAGCGCGTTCAGGGCCTTGCGCTTGTCGTGACCGGGGATGCGGAGCAGCCCCTGCGTCACCGTCTCCGCCGGGGAGGCGGGCGGGGCCACCGAAACTTCCTTCGGATTCATCAGAAACTGATCGGCCAGTCGCCGGATCTCCTTGGGCATCGTGGCGGAGAAGAACAGCGTCTGCCGAATCTTGGGCAGGCGGCCCACGATCTTCTCGACATCCGGGATGAAGCCCATGTCGAGCATCCGGTCGGCCTCATCGATCACCAGGATCTTGACGTCGGCCAACAGGATCTTGCCGCGCTCGAACAGGTCGAGCAGGCGGCCCGGGGTGGCGATCAGGACATCGACGCCGCGGTCGAGCTTCGCTTCCTGCTCGCTCATCGAGGAGCCGCCGATCAGCAGCGCCTTGGACAGCTTGTGGTACTTGCCGTAGCGCTCAAAACTCTCGCCCACCTGGGCAGCCAGTTCGCGCGTCGGTGCCAGGATCAGCGAGCGCGGCATGCGCGCCTTGGCACGGCCTTCCGCCAGAATGTCGATCATGGGCAGCACGAAACCGGCGGTCTTGCCGGTGCCCGTCTGGGCGCAGCCCAGAACGTCGCGGCCCATCAGGACGTAGGGGATGGCCTTTTCTTGGATTGGCGTCGGGCTCGAGTAGCCGCTGTCGGACAGGGCGTCGAGAACTTCGGAACTAAGACCGAGGTCTTTAAAACTCATGCAGATTTTTCTTTAAACCGGATGGAACCGGGCACGATTGCCCGTGTGCTTGATCCGCCTTTCAGGTGGCCGCTGTGTATCGGAAATCAAGCCGTACTGTCAATCGAAAGGCTAGCAGTGCCGCGCGTTCCAGGACCGTGATGGCCTTGGCCGGGGGCGTGTTGTGCCCTAGCATTGCAGAACTTGCTTGCCGTTCGTTGATCCCGAACGGTTCTTTCCCGTTCGGATTGGAGTGACAATGCTTTTAAGTGCCCGCGACGGACTGCTCGTGGTCGTTGATATGCAGGCGCGGTTGGTTCCGGTTCTGAGCGACCCGGATCACGTGCAGGCCCGGGTGCAGTTCCTGTTGCGCGCCGCGGGCCAGCTGCAGGTTCCGGTCGTCGCCAGCGAACAGTATCCAAAGGGGCTGGGGCCTACGGTGCCGGAGGTTGCGGACTATTTGCCGGAAGGCGCGGTGGTCGAGAAGATGACCTTCTCGGCGATGCGTGAGCCGGCGTTTCGCGAGGCGCTGGAAGCGCGTGCGGCTGGGCGCCGACAAGCGGTCGTCTGCGGCGCTGAGACGCACGTCTGCGTGCTGCAGACCGCCGCCGAGTTGCAGGCGGCGGGCTATGCGACGACCTTGGTGGCCGATGCCGTGGGCTCGCGCCGCGAGAATGACCGCATCGCCGGGTTGGATCGGCTGCGCGACCTGGGCTGTCAGATCGCGACCAGCGAGATGGTGGTGTTCGAGTGGTTGGAACGGGCGGGTACCGATGCCTTCCGCCGACTGGCGCCGCTGATCAAATAGTCTTATCTGATCGAGCCATGACCGACTCTCAAGTTGAGACGCCAGCGCGCGATCTGATCGCGCGCGCCGAAGCTTTCGCCATGCAGGCCCACGCCGGCCAGACCCGCAAGGGCGCAGCAGGGGAACCCTATGTCGTGCACCTGGCCGAGGTTGCGAGCCTGACGCGCGCATTCGGCGGCAGTGATGCCACGGTGGCCGCTGCTTGGCTGCACGACTGCATCGAGGATTGTGCGGTGGTCGACGCGGAGATTCGCGCGGCTTTCGGCGATACGGTGGCCGAGCTGGTCGGCGAGCTGACCGATCCGCCGCGCACGCCGCGGGCGGAGCGTCGGCGCTTGCAGGTCCAGGAAGCCCCAGAGAAGAGCCCGCAGGCGACTTTGATCAAGATTGCCGATAAGACCAGCAATCTACGCTCGGTTGCGATGTCGCCGCCCCGGGGATGGGACGCGGCACGCAAGTTGGCCTACGTGCGTTGGGGGGTCGCTGTGGTCGCCGAGTTGCCGGACCTGCCGGGGCCGGCGCTGGCCACCTTCCTGGATGTGGTTGAAACCGCCCGGCGGGCGTGCGCCGGCCCGCAAGACGCGGACGCCTGGGCGACCCGTCGTCGGGCGGTTGGCGACCGCGCGGTGCTGAGCGAACTCGCGGAGGACGCTCAGGGCGGCTACTGATCTGGGGCGCGGCTGGCCGCCTGTGCCGGGCCGCCTTTACGCGTGTTCGTCCATGAAGCTGCGAATGCGCGGCAGGATCGAGTTGTGGAAGCGCTTGCCGGCGAAAGAGCCGTAGTGGCCGGCGCCTTCTTCTAGATGGTGTGCCTTTTTGGAGTCCGGCAGGCCGCGCAGCAGGTCGAGGGCGGCTACCGTCTGGCCGGGGGCGGAGATGTCGTCGCGGCCGCCCTCGACCGTCAGGGTCGCGGTCTCGGTTACGTAGGACGGGTCGACCGGTTGATCGTGCCAGGTCATGTTGCCGCACGCGAGTTCGCGGCGCTTAAACACGCGGTCGATCGTTTCGAGATAGAATGCGCTGTCCATGTCCAGCACCGACAGGTACTCGTCGTAGAAGTCGGTCAGACGCTGGGCCGAGGCATGGTCGCCACGTAACCGGTCGTAGAACAGGTTGGCATGCTGTTCCAGGTGACGGTCCGGGTTCATCGCCATGAACCCCGCGAGCTGCAGATAGCCGGGGTAGACGCCGCGACCGGCGCCGGGGTGCGAGAACGGGACCTTGTGGATGACGTTACGTTCGAACCACTCCATGGAATGGCGCCCGGCAAGCTCGGTCACTTCGGTCGGGGCGGCCGCGGGATCGATCGGTCCGCTCATCAGGGTCATGCTACGCGGCTGGTGCGGCAGGCCCTGTTGCGCGATCAGCGACACGGCCGCCAGCAGCGGCACGGTGGGCTGACACACCGCGACGGTGTGGAAGCCCTGCTCGCCGGCCAGTTCGTGCGTCTGGCGCAGGAAATCCATCAGGTAGGCGGTGTATTCGTCGAGGCCGAAGCTGCCCTGGCTGAGCGGTACCTGACTGGCACAGGTCCAGTCGGTGATCAGCACTTCGTCCTCTTCGATGAACGCGTCGACCGTGTCGCGCAGTAGCGTGGCGTGGTGCCCGGACAAAGGAGCCACCAGCAGGATCTTGCGCCCATCGGTCCTGCCGTAGCGGTTGGCGAAGTGCAGCAGCTGGCAGAACGGCTTCTCGTCGACGACCGTTTCCTCGATATCCAGACCGAAGTCCGGCTTGGCGTAGGTTCGGGTGACCCGGCCCACCATCTCCAACGAGGCCTGCGCGAAGCGCGCCGGCGCGAAGAAGTTTGCGGCCGGCTGCAGCATCATTTGGCCGGTTTCGGCGGCGAGGTTGAGAGGCTCCAGCATGCGTTGGCGCATGTGGTGCAGGGTGTAGATCATCGAGCCGCACCTTTCTTCGTGCAGGCAGTCCCGGTCGTTGCAGGTGGCGGAGAAACCGTTCCGGGACCGCGAGATCGCACCGCTTGCGAATGGAGCAGTGCGACGCGTTGATTAGGGCTCAAGGCATCGCCGTTCGACCCAATTGCGACGCATTGCACGTTCGCAGGTGCACAGCGACGGAACGGCCACGACCGGCTGGCCCGGCGCGCCGCCCCAAGGCCGCACGCATTAGCGTAGGGCCACAAGGAAGACTCGCATAGCATGCGCCGAATTCCACGTCACCCATTGTGCGCTGCCGAACGAGAGCCCGATCGAGCTCGGAAAGCGCCGACCCTTAAAGCCGGCCCCGTTTCATCAGCGACGATCCCTATGTTGGGCGGGGTCGGAAAACGGAGGCGATTCCGTGTTCGGGCCATTCCGGTCTCCTTCACGACGCATGATCTGATTGCCTCAGATGTGCGTGTCGTTCGAGGGTAGGTTGAAGATCAAACTCTAATAAAATTTTAAAGCAGCCCGAGCCGGGTCCACCGCGCGCGACAGCCGCCGCAACAGCTGGCGCGCTGCGGGATGACAGACGCTGTGCTTCGGCCATCGCGCCAAATCGTAGGCGCTGTCTGCTGGTGCGTACCGGTGAGCGGAACGCGCGCGCCGTTCGTCTGCGGCAGGTCCGCTTACCAACCTCATGGCGATACTTGACCCGCGGTCGTAGCAGGAAAGTGTAGGAGGTAAGCAAAGCGTGCGCGCGCCAGGTCAGTGAGAGAGCAAGAAAGGCTAATGTCGTTTCGGTTAATCTAAAGCTCTGCGGCAGAATTTAAAAAAAATTTTAGCAAAATTTCTCACTGAGGATGGGCTCTTGGTTGTACACAACCATTGTGTCTAAGCCTTTTGGGGCACTAAACGTTTTTCGTGTACGCCTAATTGGCGAGTAGATGTGTTTTTTGTCATCGCCGGGTCGTGGTTCGGCGGATGAGTGGCGTTTGAATTTTTTATCCTGCGACAAGGTTGCGAGTTGTAACTTCTTCGCCGTTTGCCGCTGAGCGCGCATGCGAGTGTCACTGGTCAGTCCACTGTGTTTTGAGTTTATTTATATATCTCTCATGAGGAATTAAATATTAACCAAATTATGACCGGAAGCATGAGGGGTTGACCTTTTATGCAGGGGGGAGATCATTGATACATATAGTACGAGATTGGAGAGGCGTCTTGGAAACCCGGATTGACGAGCAGGAATTATTGGATGGGCTGCCGGTGCCGCTCGTTATAACGGGGCCAGATGGTCGTGTGTTATCTGAGAACACTGCCGCGCAGCAGATCGATCTTGGCCGCCACGTTACGGATGGATGTGCCATTCAGCGAGCGGAGCTTGTCAGTCCGCCGAGCAACCTGCTGCGCGAGGTGCATCGTCGGGGCCGGGAGTTTGCCCAGCTCGTCCAACGCGACGGTACCGTGGTGGAGGTCTTCCTGAGGCGCTGCGACGTCAGCCTCGGCGGTCGTCAGGTCACGGCTGTGATGGCCGAAGACGCGGGGTGGTACATCTGGGAAAAGCGCCGGACGGAGCGCGAGCATAACCTGCTGGTCGGCGTTTTCGACACGATTGACGACATGCTGCTTGTGCTCGACGACAAGCTCACGGTGCTAAGAGCCAGCCAGGCTTATCTCTCGGCTTTCCAGGTCGAGGAGGCAGACGTCGTCGGCAATCCGCTGGCGTTTATTCACAATGGCCTGTGGGATCAACGGGCGCTGTTGTCCAAGCTGGCGAGCGTTGTGCCCGCGGAAGGGGAGGTGCTGGATTATGAATGCAGCGCCAGTTTGCCCGACCGTGGCCCCCGGGACTTGCAGATCAGCGCGCGCAAGATCCATCGCGCCGGCAACGGGACGCGTACGCTGCTGATGACCGTGCGCGACGTGACCGGCGTTCAGCAGCGTCAGGACGAAGTGCTGCGACGCGCCAAGCTGGATGCGATGGGGAACTTAGCCGGCGGATTGGCGCACGACATCAACAACCGGTTGCAGCCGGTGATGACCTACGCCCAGCTGGCGGCAAGAAATCCCGATACGCCCAAGCTCGCGCAGTGGATGCGCCAGATCGAGACGAACGCCCGCAAGGCGCGCAACGTGGTGCGCAACGTCCTGGCGTTCGCGCGGAAGTCTCCGGTGGAAGGCACGCTCATCAGTCTGGCAGCCGCCACAATGCGGGAGGTCGAGGAAATCCGGGACGAGATGCCCGACACGATCTGCATCCGCACTTCTATCGACCCGGACGTTCCCGCGGTCGAGAGCGATACCGGGGAGCTTGAGCAGATCCTCGATAACTTAACGAGTAATGCGCGCCACGCCATGCCGTCCGGCGGCATTCTCACGATTGGGGTCGCGCATGTGAGTATCGACCAGGGCGTGGCCGAGCGCGAGTCCTTGGCGCCGGGGGAGTATGTACGCCTCAGCGTCGAGGATCAGGGCTGCGGTATTTCTGCAGAACACCAGGGGCGTATTTTCGACCCCTTCTTTACGACCAAGGAAGTCGGTCGCGGGACGGGTCTTGGCCTGTCCATCGTGCACGGACTCGTGACCGGGCGTGGCGGGCAGGTCCGCGTGCGTTCCGAGCAGGACCGTGGCACCCGCTTCGACCTGTACTTCCCTGTTGCCGATGCCGACGGGCGATAAACCACCACTGTCTTGGCGAGGGAGTCGAACCGTGGCGAATATATTGTTGATCGAAGACCACCGCGTCGTGCGCGATGCGTTGAGCGACGCTTTGGAAAGCGTGGGGCACACCGTCGTCCCAGCTGAAAATGGCGACATCGGCCTGGAAGAGATCGCGCATCGCGATGTCGACATCGTTGTCACCGACCTGCTGATGCCCGAACGCGATGGGTTCGAGGTGTTGAAGCAACTGCACGGGCACAAGCCGGAACTGCCGGTGGTCGTGCTGTCCGGTGGCGGGTCGATGCGTGGGCCGGATCTTCTCGAGATGGCTCGTGCGCTCAAAGCCGACGTCACGCTGGCCAAGCCCGTTGACAGCGACGAATTGCTGGCAGCGGTGGATTACTTGATGAAGCGGGGGGCTGCGCCGGCGGTGACCGCGCAGCTTCGCTAGCCGACGCGTCTTTCTGGAACCTGCAATGTCCATAACTCCTTCTGAGGATTGGAGCGTCAGTCCCATGTCGTACCTGCTGTATGCGCCGAAACCCTTCTGTTTCGGTGAGAAGGTGCGGGAAATTGCTGCGCGGCGCGGCCGCGCGGTGCATACCGTGCGCAGTTCCGACAACCTGTTCCGGAAGCTTGATGCCGACTATGCGAAGGTCCTGCTGATCAGTCCCGAGGGCCTGCGCCAGGCGCCGATAGGATTCTCGGAAGTGCTGACCCGGATCAGCGACAACCTGATCGTGGTCGTTTTCGTTGACCCCGGCCAGTTGCAGGCGCCGGGGGCGCCAGATCTGGACTTCGCAGCGGCCATCTTGACGACCACCGATGCCGTCGAGCATGTGGCCTGGATCCTGGAGCGGCTGTTCGACCAGCCGATGCTGGCGGCGGGGGAAGTGGCGACTGGCCACTTGCAGCAGAACAGCATCCTTGCCCCCGAGGGCCTGGACGACTCGTTGTCCAGCGATCCGATCGACGATCAACTGATGGCGCTCGAACTGGCACGCAAGCAGACCGCCGCCGGCGTGCCCACGGCGGCCTTGCGGCTCAGTGCTTATCGGGACACCTATCCGGTCACCTACATTTCCGCCGGGATCCGAGATATCACGGGGCTGCTGCCGCATACGCTCATCGGCCGGTCGCTCTACAGCCTGGCCGATTCCGCCCGGACACCGGGGGCGGAGATCGGAAGGCTGCGGGATGCGTTGGAGCAACGGCGGGCCGTTGCGGTCACGCTCGCGATGGCCGAGGACAACCGGCAGCCGACAAGCGTTCGCCTTCAGATGCGTCCCTATTACAGCACCTGGGGCATCTTGCAGAGCTTTGTCGGACTGCTCTGGGCTCGGCAGGGAAATTCGGACGTCACGGATATGGTTGGCGGGTCTTGGTGGGGGACGTCGTGCGCCTGCGCGTCGAATGATCGCTAAGGCCCGGATGATGGCAAACAGGATCGTGTCAGGACTCAGTTTCCGGGCACGAGGATGAGGGATGGTATGATGAGTGATGCCGAGGGGAAGGCGCAGGCTGTGGCCCCAGACACCCGTTGTGAAGTGCCATCGCGCTTCACGCAGCAGGCGGATGTGTGCAGTGCCTTGCCCGTGGCGAATAGCGATGCGCTCGCCCGACTGGAGGCCGAGAACGATATGCTGCGCCAGCTGCTCGCGGCGATCGTCGAGTCCGCTGGGCATCCGACCCCGGGCGGTCGGGACGGCCAGCAATATGTCGCCCCGGTTCCGACCGACCTGCTCGAACGGGCCGCCGCCGCAGGTGCCCATGAAACCACCGGGCACGGAGCGGACATTACCGCGTCGCTGAACCGGGATGAGCTGCGGCACCTGCTTGCGCAGTTGCTTTAGGCGACGATGTCGATCTACCGCTCCCGCATATGTCTGGGGGCGCCGCGCTGGCGGTATGGGACCGACGGTGTGGGAGCGTGCGGGCGGCGGCCGTGGTCAGCTGTCCTGGGATCAATGCGGGCATGTCTCGAGCCGATCGGACGTGCACAGCTGGTTGAGTAGCGTTTGGGTTGCTGCTTGTTATCCCGAAAGGGATGTAACCCGTATTAGGTATTCATTTCATTTCAAGCAGATCTTTGGTCAAAAAGCGTCGTATTGTGCTCTAATAATAAATGGTTGCTTGCCGTTTCATTTATAAGCGGGTTAGGCTTAACGGTCAGGTTCTCCTGAAATTTGGTCGGATCGGCAGGTCGGGAGCCGGTCCGCAAGATTGCAATAAAGAACGGGCGACAGCCCGCGCCAGGGGGAGACGGAGACAGGGAGGGTGGCGTGCGTGTTCGGTTCGCCGGCCTGTTCATCGCCATCGGGCTTGCGTTCGCGGCTTGCGGCGCGGTGCCGCCCGCGGCGCCCTACGACCCGATCATTCAGGACACGGCAACAAAGTTCGACAGGGCCTTTCAGACGTTCGTCATCAAGCTGAATCGCACCGCCGGGACGCCAGCCGGCGCATACGCAAGCCACCAGGACTTTTACGACACGTGGCGCGGGGAGCTTGCGCATCTGCGTAATCGCGCGGTCGCGACCGACCCAGCGGATGCCTGCCCTTTGTCCGGCGCCACGGCGGAGGCGTTCGCGGATCTGGCGCAAACCTCCGGGGCGCTCGGTGGACAGGCGCTGGGGGCAGGCGGCGACCTTGCGGAGCTGATCGAGGTTGCGCTGAGCCGGGTCGCGGCCAGGCTCGATGCGCTGTCGGCAGAGCTGAACCAACCCCCCGGAACCCTGACGCCCAGCCAGATCGAGACCCTGCGTGCCAAGCGCGCGGCATGGACAGCGAAGCGCGCCCGATTGCAGGGCGTCGCGAACGCCATGGCGGTATCGCAGGTGTCGGCGCCCGAAGGCGGCTGTTCGACCATCGTGGTCGCCAAACTCGATCAGCAGTTCACCGATTTCGAGCGCTTTCACCAGGCGCAGGGCGCGATCGGCGTACCCGCACGGGCGCAGGCCCCGGTTATTCTGATGAACGTGACCATCCAGAACGTGCTCAAGGTGCAGGCCGTCAAGCAGCAGAAGGCGGCGGCCGGGCTGCTGTAGTCCGGTCGCAACACGGTGCGGTGGCCCGGGAGGTGCCGGTCGATGTCCGAACTCACCTTCGAGGAGGTGTTCGATCCGATTGCTCAAGCAGCTGTCGGGGCGTTCAACGAGCTGCGCGATGGCGTGTGGGCTACGGTGAAGAACGTCGTCCTGTTGCAGCTGAAACAGATCGCGACCGCGATCGTCGACGTGGCCGCCGGCCTGACCGTCGAGCCGCCTTACTACACGGTCGCGGGGGCTCAGGTGCTGGTGCAGATGTGCGTGACCGCGGCCACTCAGACCATCGCGGCGGCGACCGAGCTGGTGATCACGGAAGTACAGGTTGCGATCAGGAAGATTCTGGATGCCGTGCGGGACACGATCACGCAGGCCGTTCAGGTGGTGCTGTTCTAAGGGAACGTTGGCCTGCCTCATAGGGCGCAACGGCAGTCATGGGGGATGCACGATGGCAGACACGATAATCGACCAGTTGGCGAAAGGGCTGAAGGCCGCAACCAGCTTGCAGATCACCACGGTAGTGGGGGACTTCATGGTCACCGTTCCGGAAAACGGGGCCTTCAAGGTGACGACCCAGTCGCCGCAGGACGTGAAGGGCATCCACACCCGCATCGATTTGTTGCAGGGCGACATCGGCACGATCGTCGATGGGAGTTTTTACGATCCCAACCAGCCAAGCCCGCTGCAGGCCCTGCATAGCGAGCAGGTCGCCAACGCCCAGAAGATCGTTCAGTCCAACGTCGAGTTGTTGGGCGAGCTGGCCGAATGGCTCGGCAATTCGGTCAACGCCGCCCTGACCAAAGAAACGTAGGCGGATCAGGCGATGCGTGTGCGAATGGTGGAGCGGATCAGATGAGCGAACGCAAGCTGTTCGCCGATAGCCTGCGGGATACGTTGTACGACGTGTTCAGCTTGGAGACGAACACGATCGTCTGTCGGGAGATCACGGCGCGCAGCATGCCCCCCACGCTCCATGCCGTGCTCGACATTGCGCAGGCCTACGCTGACTTCCTGGGGAAACGTGGGGTGCCGTGTGACAGCCTACCGGGACCGATCACGACGGCCCCGCGCACCTTCAACACTTTGGCCAAGGCCGCCCAGGAGCTGATTGAAGCCGACCGGCAGGGCGCGCTTGCCAAGCCGTTGGAGACAGCTGACCGGGGTGTTGTCCACCGGATCCGGCGCAGCTCCATCCACCTGTGCTTTGTACTGCTCCGGATCGCTGGCGTACTGGATCTGGCGCGCGGACAGGAAGCGGCCGCGCTCGACGATCTGGTGGGCTTGGTCGATGATAATTGTCCGCTTTGGAATGCCGACCGGGCACAGCTTTACGCCTTGCAGGTGCGTGGAAAGCTGCAGGAGATGGTGCTGCGCCCGCAGGATCGGGCAACGATCCGGAAGATCTGGGAGGTGCGTTGCGAGTACGTGACGATGCAAAGCGTCATTCAACTCGATGGGGACGTGGTCACCCGAGTGCAGGAAAGCTACGCAGGGCGCGAAAGCGATTGGTTGCATGACCTGCATCGCCGCGGTGTGGGCAGTTCGATCGGTATGTGGAGCCAGTTGGTGGCGACCGTTCGCGCGTTGGCCGAGGGGATCGGCCGCGGTTTGACGGCCGTTTTGAGGTCTTAGCCGGCCGCATCGTCACGGAGGTCAGGTCGATGGACGAGGCGGGTAGCGCGGTCTTTGCCGAGCGTGACGAGACGCCGGGTATCTGGCTGGTGCGCGACCTGCTGTTGGCAGGTGGGTTGACCATCGAGTCCGAGCTTCTGCGCGACGGGCAGCCGGTGCGCTACGCCCGGACGGTGGTAACGCTGGACGCCGACGTGGTCACCACTTTCCGTGCCGATGCGGCACGCGACGATGCCTTGGTCGCCGCGCATTTCGAACGCGTTCAACAGAAAGTGGACCGCTTGGGCGAGATGCCGAAGGCGATCCGTCTGGCCGCTACCTATGCCGCGTTCATTGCCGGGGTGGGGGCGTTCCTGCTCTCGGACGATCTGCCGGGCCTGTGGGCGGGGGACTTCGGCTGGCTACGGAACCTGGTGGTTGGCGGTGTGGCCGCCGCCATCGCACCGTTCGCGGTGCGTGCGTTGCTGCACTGGCTGGTACGTCGGCTGACGCGCGCACCGCGATGGTAATGCCTTGGGTTGGGATGTCACGACGCGTCGGACGGCTGGAGGAAGCCGTCCGCCCACAGCCGTAAAGCGCCCAGCACGCTTATAGCGCTGCTGCCAGCAGGGCGCGCATCTCCGTTGGCAACTTGATCAAATCATCACGGGTTTCTTTGAGTTTTGCGACCGCCGCGTGGAGGTTTTGCGTGTCCGTGCGCAGACGCACGGTTGCCTGCTCGAGATCGGCGGCGCCAGTGAGCAGGGTCGACATGGCGTGTCGGGTCTGGGCAGGCGTACCGATTGCGTTCGAAACGTTAGCCCGGTGGTAGGCGCTGTGAGCGGTGACTGGGTGTGAGGGGTGGTTCGACGGGGCGACCATCGCGTCCTGCGGATCCACCTCGGCCGGGGTGAAGTTGGTCATCGGGTCGGCGTCTTGATGGGCGGCGAATTGCGGAACGACCTTACCCGCATTGAAGTCGATGGCGATGAGCTGGCCCATGGTTGGGGTCCTTGAACGACGTTGCGATGTCGACAGTAATGCCCGCAGACCGCTTCATCGGGTAGCTGTTTGAGGGTTAGGGGCACCGCGCCAAGGCATAGGCGCGAGACCGCGCATCTATCCTTTTGGTCTCTTCCGAACATACGGGCGCATTTTAATGCGACCGAACATTTGGGCGTGAAGGTTCTGCGGCGAGCCCGCCGGTCTCAAAACCGCACAGCATCACCTGTCTTGCCGTCTGCTTCGCACAACTGGTCTGTCGATCGATCCGTTTTTGGGCGTGTCGGCTTGACTCGTATGCGGGCTGTAGTGAAAAATAATGCGCGAGATCAAAAAAATTGCGCATGGATGTGCGCAGGAGTTTGCCGTGGCGAATGACATGTCGAACGGCTTGGACTCGATCAGCGATGCTGATCTCGCGGCGCGTGCGGCGTGGCTGCACTACGCCGGCGGGTTGACGCAGAGTGTGATCGCCCAGCGTTTCGGCATTTCCACGACGCGTGCGCACCGCATGATTGCCCGGGCGACCCGGGACGGGCTGATCCGCGTGTTCGTCGACGCCTCGGTGTCGAGTTGTATCGCGTTGGAGGACCGGCTTTGCGCCCGCTATGGCTTGGCGCACTGCACGGTAGCCCCCGACCTGGCGGAGACGACACCGACCCCGATGCGGGCGTTGGGGCAGGCGGGCGCCTCGCTGCTGATGCGGCTGATCGCCCAACATCCGGGCGAGGCGATTGGAATCGGCCACGGCACCACGCTGGCGGCGGCGGTTGAATACCTGCCTGGGTGCGAGGGCGGGGAGACCCGTTTTGTCTCGCTGCTCGGCGGGCTGACGCGCAAGTTCGCCGCCAACCCGTTCGACGTCATTCACAAGCTGGCCGAGAAGACCGGCGCCGAGGCGTTTTTGATGCCCGCCCCCCTGTTTGCCAATTCGGCCGACGACCGGCGCGTGATGATGGCGCAGGATGGCCTGCGCGAGATCATGAAGACGATCGAAAGCGTCCAGGTGAGCGTGGTCGGCATCGGCTCGGTCCAGCTGCCGGGCTCGCTTGCCCGGGCCAACGTCTTCGATCCCGATACCCCGCTCGACAAGCTGCAGGCCGAAGGGGCGCGCGCGGAAGTGCTCGGTCAGTTCCTGGATGCCAACGGGGCGCGAGTCCCTACCCCTTATGATGGGCGGGTGATGGCGGTCGACCTCGACGATCTGCGGGGCCGGGAGGTCTATGCGCTCGCAGGTGGCAGCAACAAAACGGAGGCGATCGATGCCGCGATGCTGAGCGGCGTCTTTACGGGATTGATCACGGACGAGGCGACAGCACGTCGGCTCGTCGACGATGTCGGCGCCAGAAATGACCCTGCCGGCCAATAAAAAAGAAAAAAGGATAAATAAAACAATGTGGGAGGAGAATCATGTACGAGAAAGAGAAGGATCTGGTCGACGCCTTCATGCGCGGCCAGATGAGCCGGCGGAGCCTGTTACGGGGTCTGGCGGCGATGGGCGTTACCGCCGTTACGGCCGATACCCTGATCGGAATGGCCACGTCGAAGGCGCTGGCCGCTGACTTCGACTGGCAGAAGCACAAGGGGACCGGCATCAAGCTGCTGCTGAACAAGCACCCCTATACCGACGCGATGCTGGCCAATCTGCAATCCTTCAAGGATATGACCGGCATCGAGGTCGAATACGACGTGTTTCCGGAGGACGTCTATTTCGACAAGGTCACGGCGGCGCTGGCGTCCGGCTCATCGACCTACGACGCCTTCATGACCGGCGCCTATATGACCTGGACCTACGGGCCCGCCGGCTGGGTTACCGACCTACAGGAGTGGATCGGCGATTCCGAGAAGACGGCGCCAGGGTACAACTGGAACGACATGCTGCCGGGCCTGCGGGCTTCCACCGCCTGGAGCGGCCGGCCGGGCGAGGCGCTGGGCGGGGACAACGCCAAGCAGTGGTGCATCCCCTGGGGTTTCGAGCTCAACAATCTGTCGTACAACCGCCGGATGTTCGATCAGGCCGGTGTGACTCCACCGCAGGACCTGGACGGGCTGGTCGAGACGGCGGCGAAGCTGAATAGCGATATCGACGGGGCCTATGGCATCGGCGTGCGTGGGTCGCGCTCCTGGGCGACCATCCACCCGGGGTTCCTGTCCGGCTACGCCAACTTCGGGCAGCGCGACCTGAAGGTGAAGGACGGCGGTGGCCTGGAAGCGGCGATGAACACCGAGGTGTCCAAGGAGTTCCATCGCAAGTGGGTCAAGATGATCCAGGACAGCGGCCCGACCAACTGGTCGAACTACACCTGGTATCAGGTGGGGACCGATCTTGGGGCCGGCGCCTCGGCGATGATCTTCGACGCCGACATTCTGGGCTTCTTCATGAACGGCGGCGACAACAAGGAAGCCGGCAACCTCGGCTACGCCCCGTTCGCCGCCAATCCGGACGCCGACGCCCCGACGCCGAACGTGTGGATCTGGTCGCTGGCGATGTCGGAGTTCTCGCGCAACAAGGACGCGGCCTGGTACTTCCTGCAGTGGGCGAGCGGGGTTGAGCATGCCCTGTTCGGTGCGCGCGAGAAGGACTTCGTGAACCCGGTGCGTCAGTCCGTCTGGCAGGACGAGCAGTTCCGCGACCGGATGACCTCCGCCTATCCGGGCTACGTCGAGCAGTACGAAGCATCTTCGCCCGGGGCGCAGATCTATTTCACCCCGCAGCCGCTGTTCTTCGACGTCACCACCCAGTGGGCCGCCACTCTGCAGAAAATGGTGGCCGATCAGGTGCCGGTCGACGAAGGCCTCGACCAGCTGGCCGACAGCATCAATCGTCAGCTGTCCGACGCCGGCTTGGGCTGACCGCTTAGACGGCCGGCCGGCATCGTAAAGGCGTACGCGGGACCGGACCGCGTTTGGTCCCCGGTCCCGCGCCGCCAGCCTGTTTTCGCATGTCTGCCAAGGTCGGCCGCGCACGCTAGCCAACGGGTGCGCCTATGACTGTCACTACGCCAGAGGCTGCGGCTGCGCCGCGTCGACGCCGACGCGTCGGACCGAAGCTGCTGCCCTATCTGCTCAGCTTGCCGGCGCTCCTGGTGTGCATCGGCATTCTGATCCCGTTCTTCACCTCGGTGTTCTATTCCCTGCAGCGCTACCGGCTGAGCCAGCCGTGGGCGCGGCAGATGAACTGGGGCGAGAACTATCTCAATCTGCTCAGCGATCCGTCCTTCTGGAACACCTTGAAGGTCTCGCTCAGCTATACCGTGCTGACGGTGGGGGTCGAGTTGGTTCTCGGCCTCGGGATCGCGCTCTTGCTGCAAAAGCGCACGAAGCTAAACAACTTCCTGTCGATCACGCTGCTGCTGCCGCTGATGACCGCGCCGGCGCTGGCGGCGTTGATGTGGAAGCTGATGACCAACCCGAACTTCGGTGTCCTGAGCTATTTCGCCGGGGTGGTCGGGTTGGAGAACTTCAAGTGGGCGTCGTCGCCGGACACGGCGCTGTTCACCGTCGTGCTGGTCGACGTGTGGGTCTACACGCCGTTCATCATGATCCTGCTGCTTGCCGGGTTGCGTAGCCTGCCGCGCCAGCCTTTCGAGGCGGCGGCGCTGGACGGAGTGCCGCGCACCTTCGTGTTCTGGCGCATCACGCTGCCGATGCTGATGCCTTATATCCTGACCGCCTCGCTGTTCCGGATGCTGGAGTCCATCCAGCAGTTCGACATCCTCTACGCGATGACCCAGGGCGGCCCCGGCGACACGCTGACGGTGTTCCAGGTCGAGGCGTACCTGAACTTCTTCCAGTCGACGAACGTGGGCCGGTCGGCAGCGCTGCTGCTGATCCTCTGGGCGATCACGTTCGTGATCTCCAACAGCTTCATCAAGAACTGGCTACGGCTGCGCGAGAAAGCGCGCGGGGAGACCTGAGGCCATGGAACACACAAGCATCCTGGAACGCCTGCTGCGGGCCGCCGCGCTCACCGTGATCGTCGTGTTCTTCATGTTCCCGATCGTCTGGATCCTGCTGATGAGTGTGCAGACCAACGCGACGATCCTGAGCGACCCACCGACCCTGGCGTTCACGCCGACCCTATCGAACTACACGGCCCTGATTACGGGCCAGCTCGACACCCAGGCCGGCTCGCTGAACATCGAATTCATGCAGAACCTGGGCAACTCCGCGATCCTGTCGGTCTGCTCGGTCGTGGTCGCCTTGCTGCTGGGCGTGCCGGCGGCCTACGCCTTCGCCCGGCACCGTTTCCGCGGCAGCGAGGATATCGCCTTCACGCTGCTGTCCTTCCGTTTCGCGCCGCCGCTTCTGGTGGTGCTGCCGCTGTCGCTTTACTTCCAAGACATCGGTCTGGCGGACACCTATATCGGCCTGATCTGGGTCTACCAACTGATTTGCCTGCCGCTGATCCTCTGGATTGTTCGGGGCTACTTCGAGGACATCTCCCCGGACATCGAGCACGCCTACCGGATTTCCGGGCACAGTTGGCTGGCGACCTTCCGCAAGATTGCCCTGCCGTTGGCGGGACCGGGAATCGCGGCCGCGGGCCTGCTCGCGTTCATCTTCGCCTGGAACAACTTCGTGTTCGCGCTGGTGCTCGCCTCCGCCGACAAGCAGCCGGTGACGGTCGGCGCGCTCGCCTTCGTCACCGCCTCCGGCATCCAGTACGGGCAGATCGCCGCGGCCATCGTGCTCGCGATCGCGCCGACGCTGGCCCTGGCGATCTACGCACAACGCTATCTCGTCGAGGGGCTCTCCCTCGGCGCCGTGAAAGGCTGAGACATGGCAAGCATCGAACTCGACCGGATCACGAAGCGCTTCAAGGACACCGTCGTCCTCGACGATGTCTCGCTCAGCGTGGAAGACGGCGAAACGCTGGCCCTGTTCGGGCCCTCGGGTGCCGGCAAGACGATCCTGCTGCGCCTGCTCGCCGGCGTGATCGAGCCGGACGCCGGGCGCGTGCTGATCGGCGGCCACGACATGGCCGACGTCGCACCGGAGCACCGGCGTATCGGGATGGCCTTCCAGAACTTCGCGCTGTTCCCGCACATGAGCGCGTTCGAGAACATCGCGAGCCCGTTGAAGGCCCGGCGGACGGCCGGCGCGGCGCTAAGCGAGGGCGTCGACAAGATCGCACGGCTACTGAAGATCGATCACGTGCTGACCCATTCACCGCGCGCCCTGTCGAACGGCCAGAAACAGCGTACCGCGCTGGCCCGTGCATTGGCGGGGGAGCCGGACGTGCTGCTGCTCGACGATCCGCTGCGCAACGTCGATGCCAAGCTGCGTTTCGAGATGCGTCTGGAACTGCCGCAGGTCCTGGCGCGCCAGCAGGCGACGGCGATCTACGTGACGCAGGACTACAAGGAGGCGATGGCGCTCGGCGACCGGATCGCGGTGCTGTCGGGCGGGCGGATCGTGCAGGTCGGCAAGCCGGAAGACATCTATCTGACCCCGGCGGACGTGGAAACCGCCCAGCTATTCGGCGACCCCACCATCAACCTGTTGGACGTGACGCCCGAACTGGACGACCGCGGCCCGTTCGTTTGCTTGTCCGATCGGCGCATGCCGCTCGATCCCGGCCTGCGCCACGCCGTTGGGCGGAAGTGCCGGATCGGCATGCGGGCGGAGGCGATCCGCTTTGTCGGGCCGGACGACCCCGGCGCCATCGCGGTCACGGTCGAGGCGGAGACCCCGTTGAATGAGAAGGCGGTCACCCTGACCGTTACCAAGCGTGGTCGGGAAATTCTCGTCTCGCGCCCCTCCGAAACGCAGGGCCCGAGTGACACGGCCACGCACATCGCGATCGATACGGCCCACGCGCTCCTGTTCGATCGCGACAGCGGTCAGCGGATCGCGCCCGGTGCGGCGGCAGATCAGCAGGCGGGGGCGGCGGCATGAGCGATCCGATCCTTTCCATCGCGCAGGTCGACAAGGTCTACAACCCCGGCAGCGCGCGCGCCGTCCACGCGGTTCAGGCGCTCGACATGGAGGTCGCGGCGGGCGAGATCGTGGCGCTGCTGGGGTCTTCCGGCTGCGGCAAGACCTCGACCCTGCGCATGATCGCCGGCTTCGAGGAGGTCAGTGCCGGGACGATCATGCTGAATGGTCGCGCGATCCATCGTCTGCCGCCGGCCAAGCGCGGCGTCGCGATGGCATTCGAAGGCTATTCGCTCTATCCGCCGCTGACGGTACGCGAGAACATCGCCTTCGCGCTCAAGTCCAGCCGTTTCAAGCGCGAAGAGGTGAGCCGCCGGGTCGAGGAGGTGGCGGACATTCTGGAGCTGTCCGACGTGCTGGATCGCTATCCGGCCGCGATCTCCGGCGGTCAGCAGCAGCGCGCCAGCCTGGGACGGGCTTTGATCCGCGATGCCGACCTGCACCTGCTGGACGAACCGATGGGCCAGTTGGAACCGCGGTTGCGCGCGCTGCTGCGCGGTCGGATCAAGCACTTCATCAAGGAACGCGGCCTGACCGCGATCCTGGTGACCCACGACCAGACCGAGGCCAATGCGCTCGCGGACCGGATCGCGGTGATGGAGGGCGGGTGCCTGCAGCAGTTCGCCAGTCCGGCAGAGCTCAAGGATCAGCCCGCGAACCTGTTCACCGGCACGTTCATCGGCGAGCCACCGATGAACGTGCTGCCCGCGCGGGCCACGGCGGCGGATGGCGAGGTCCGGTTGCGCCTTCAGGACGGGACGGAACTGCGTTACGCCGAGGCCGATTTCGCCCCGGGGGTGCATGCGCGCATCGCGTCTTGCGATCGGGTGACGTTGGGCGTTCGGCCGCACGCGGTGCACTTGACCGGGGCCGGGGCACCGGCGCGTGTGGTTGCCAACCAATGGCTGGGCGATCAGTCGCACATCGTGGCCGACTTCGCCGGTGACACGCTGGTGATGGTCGAGCATGACCGGCAGCCGGTTAGCCACGGTGATGAGATCGCGGTGACGATCCAGGCCAAGGACCTGCATCTGTTCGATGCCGAGACGGGGGCCGCCTTGATGCACGGCGGGGGTCAGGCATGAGCGGCCCGATCCTGATCGGTCTCGACGCCGGGACGTCCGTGATCAAGGCGGTCGCATTCACCGCGGACGGCCAGCAGCTCGCGGTCGCCAGCCAGCCGAACGATTACCGTATCGGCCCTGATGGTGCGGCCGAACAGGACATGCACCGCACGTGGCGCAACGTCGTGGCCGTGCTGCAGGACCTGCTGGCCGACGCGCCAGAAGTGGCGGCGCGGGCTGCCGTGCTTGCGGTGACGGGGCAGGGCGACGGCTGCTGGCTGATCGATGGGGACGGTGAGCCGGTGCATGACGGGTTGCTTTGGCTCGATGCGCGTGCGGCCGGGGAAGCGCGGGCGGTCGATACGGGCCCGGGTGCGGAGACCGTCTACCGAACGACCGGCACCGGGATGAACGGCTGTCAGATGCGGGCGCAGCTACGGTGGTTGCGCCGGCACATGCCGGATCAGGTCCAGCGTGCGGCGACCGCCCTGCATCCCAAGGACTGGCTCTACTATCGCCTCACCGGCGAGCGGGCGACCTGTCCGAGCGAGGGGGTGTTTACCTTTGGCGATTTCCGGACCCGCGATTATTCGCCCGATGTGCTGGCGGCACTGGAGCTGACGGATCTGGGCCATCTTCTCCCGCCGATAGTTGACGGGACATGTCAGTCGGCATCGCTGGCCGGCGCGGCGGCGGCGGAAACCGGCCTACCGCAGGGGCTACCGGTGGTCCTGGGGTATGTCGATGTGGTCTGCGCGGCGCTCGGCGGCGGGCTCTACGAACCCACGACACGACCGGGTCTGACCATCCTTGGCTCGACCGGCGTGCACATCGATTTTGCGGCGACGGCCGAGGATGTGCATCTGAACGCGCGGCGCTGCGGCTATACCATGGCGCTGCCCGGGACGGCGTGCGCGCAGATGCAGACCAACATGGCGGCGACCCTGAACATCTGCTGGCTGCGCGACCTCGCCGCGGAGGTCCTGTCGTTGGCAGAAAAGGCCCCGGAGCCGGAGGAGTTGCTGACCGCCCTCGACGGCCAGGTTATCAACGCGCGGCCTGGGGCGGCCCTGTTCCACCCCTACATCTCGACCGCGGGTGAGCGGGGCCCGTTTACCGATCCGCACGCCCGGGCCAGCTTCACCGGGTTGGATCATACCATCGGTTTCGCCGATCTGATGCGTAGCGTTTACGAGGGGCTCGCGCTGTCGGCGCGCGACTGCTACGTGGCGATGGGGCCGATCCCATCCGAAATCCGATTGACCGGCGGGGCGGCGCGATCGGCGGCCATGCGGGCCATCCTGGCGGCGGTGCTGGACCGGCCGGTGCGCGTGGCCGATCGGGCGGAAAGCGGCGCGGCCGGCGCCTGCATGATCGCCGCCGTGCAACAGGGCCTCTATCCCGACATGTCGGCCTGCGCGGCGGCTTGGGTGACGCCTTATCTCGGCGCGCCCGAGATGCCCGATGCGCAGCTTGCTGGCACCTACGAGCCCTTGTTCCAGGGCTACCTCGAGACCCGGCAGGCGTTGGCCCCCGTATGGCCGCGCATGGCCGAACTGCGGAGCATGTCATGAGCGTGGACGTCGCGATCATCGGCGATCGCTTCATGTTGTCTGAACTGTTCGCCGAGGCCCTGACCAAGGCATGCGGAACCGCGGTGCGATGCCGCGGCCTTGACCTCGAGTGGCCGGACGCGCCGATGCAGCACGGCTACGCGGAGCCGGGGATGGGCGGTCTGAAGGAGTATCTGGGCGATCCCGAGCAGGTGATCGACCACATCGGTACTGCCCCGATCCTGGTCACCCATCTGGCGCCCCTGTCGCAGGAGATGTTTGCCCGTCTGAACGGTCTGGAGCTGGTGGCGGTCTCGCGCGGCGGGCCGGTCAACATCGATATGGCGGCCGCGCGGGCCCGCGGCGTGAAGGTGGTCAACGCCCCCGGCCGCAACGCCTCCGCTGTGGCAGAGTTTACGATCGGTGCGATTCTGGCCGAAACCCGCAAGATCACGCGTGGTCACGATGCGCTGCGCGCGGGCACCTGGCGTGGTGACCTGTATCGCGCCGACACGACCGGGGAGGAGCTGTCGGCCCTGACGGTCGGGGTGATCGGCTATGGCGCGATCGGCACGCGGGTCGTCCGGCTGCTGCGCGCGTTCGGGGCCCGGGTTCTGGTCGCCGACCCCTACGTTCAGTTGGACCCGGTCGACGTCGCAGATGGCGTGGAACTGGTCGACCGGGCGCGGCTGCTGTCGGAGTCCGACGTGGTCACGCTGCATGCGCGCGTGACCGAGGAAACGACCGGGTTCATCGATGCCGCGGCTTTCGCCGCGATGAAGCCCGGTGCGGTCTTCGTCAACACCGCGCGCGGGCCGATGGTCGACTACGACGCGCTGCACGATGCCTTGGCACGTGGGCATCTGGGGGGCGCGATGCTGGAAACCTTCGCGGTCGAGCCCGCGCCGGCCGATTGGCCGCTGCTGCGGCTGCCCAACGTCACCCTGACCCCGCACATCGCCGGGGCATCCCTGACCACCGTTAAACGCGCGGCCAGCATGGCAGCCGAGGAGGTGCGCCGGCACCTTGCCGGCGAGCCGCCGCGCAACCCGTGCTAACCGAGAGGAGCTATCGATGAAACAGGAAGAACGCGAGCTACGCCAGGCGATCTGCGAGCAGGCGCGCTGGATGAACGACAGCGGCCTGAACCAGGGCACTTCGGGCAATATCTCCGCCCGGTTCGAGGATCGGATGCTGATCACGCCTTCGGCCACACCTTATGCCGAAATGCAGCCGGAGATGATCACTGCCATGCCCTTGGAAGGCGACTACGGTGCCTGGGAGGGGCCGCTGAAGCCCTCGACCGAATGGCGCTTCCACCTCGACATTCTGCGCGCCCGACCCGATACCGGGGCGGTCGTGCACACCCACTCCACCTATGCCACCACGCTGGCGATCACCGGGCGCGAGATCCCGGCCTGCCACTACATGATGGCAGCCTTCGGCGGCATGACCATCCGCTGCGCCCCCTATGCCACCTTCGGGACCAAGGAACTATCGGAAAACGCGATCCAGGCGCTGGAAGGCCGTACCGGTTGCCTGCTCGCCAACCATGGCATGATCGCCACGGGCGCAAATCTGGCCAAGGCGATGTGGCTGGCCGTCGAGCTGGAGACGATCGCCAAGCAGTATTACCTCAGCCTGCTGATCGGTGGCCCGAACCTGCTGAACGAAGACCAGATCGCCGAAACGGCGAAATCCTTCGGCTCCTACGGCGTGCAGGATGATTACAAGCGTATTCAGTCGGACGCCGACCAAGCCGCGCGCGTCGAGTAGGGGAGGGCGCGATGCCTGCGCACGCGGGGGACAAAAGCGACGTCGATTTGCTGGTCATCGGCGGCGGCGTCAACGGCGCGGGCGTTGCCCGCGATGCGGCCGGACGTGGGCTGCGTGTGCTGCTGTGCGAGAAGGGCGATCTTGCCGAAGGCACCTCGTCGCGCTCCGGCAAGTATATCCATGGCGGCCTGCGTTACCTGGAATATTACGAGTTCCGTCTGGTGCGCGAGGCGCTGATCGAGCGGGAAGTCCTGTTGGCCGCCGCGCCGCATATCGTCTGGCCGATCCCGCTGGTCTTGCCGCACAGCCCCGAGCAGCGGCCGCGCTGGCTGATCCGCCTCGGGCTGTTCCTGTACGACCATCTGGGCGGACGCAAGAAGCTCCCCGCGACCCGGGCGCTCGACCTGCGGACGGCGCCCGAGGGCAAGCCGTTGCGGGCCCAGTTCACCAAGGGGTTTGAATACGCGGATTGCTGGGTCGACGACGCCCGGCTGGTGATCCTGAACGCGGTCGATGCCGCCCGTCATGGGGCGGAGGTGGTGACCCGGACGGCCTGTACTTCTGCCCGCCGCGAGGAGGGGGGCTGGCGCGCGGAGCTGCGGGACGAGACCAGCGGTGCGACGCGGGAGGTGCGGGCGCGCGCGATCGTGAACACAGCCGGTCCGTGGGTCGAGAAGGTGTTGACCTCGGTCGCGGGGATCAACACCAGCTATCGCGTCCGGCTGGTCAAGGGCAGCCACATCGTTACCAAGCGCTGGTGGGAGGGGGACCACGGTTACGTCCTGCAGAACACCGACCGGCGGATCATCTTCGTCAATCCCTACCAGGACGATCTGGCGTTGATCGGCACGACCGACATTCCCTTCGATGGTCAGCCGGAGGACGTTGCGATCGATGCCGACGAGATCAGCTACCTGCTGGGCATTCTCAACCGCTATTTCGAGGTCGAGCTGACGCCGGCGGACGTGCTCAGCAGCTTTTCCGGCGTGCGTCCGCTGTTCGACGACGGCACGGAGAACGCGTCCGCGGTGACGCGTGACTATTCGTTCGAGCTGGACGGCGGTCACGGCGCGCGCGCGCCGATCCTGTCCGCTTTCGGCGGCAAGATTACCACTTACCGCAAGCTCTCCGAGCATGCCCTGGACCGCCTGGCGCACGTCTTCCCCGAGATGGGCGATGCCTGGACGGAACGGGCCCCGCTGCCCGGCGGGGAGATGGCGGATGCGGACTTCGACAGCTGGTTCGCGGGGTTCAAGCAGCGTCATCCCTGGCTGCCGCACGACCTCGCGCTGCACTACGCCCGGCTGTACGGCAGCGATGCCGAGCAATTACTGTCCGGGGCAGGGTCCACCGAGGAGTTGGGGCAGCATTTCGGCCACCTGTTCTATGAACGGGAGGCCCGCTGGCTGGTCGAGCGTGAGTGGGCGCGCACGCCCGACGACATCCTGGACCGACGGACCAAGCATGGGCTGTTCCTGAGCGAGAACGAGCGTGCCCGCTTTGCCGACTGGCTGGATCGGAGGGCGGCGGCGTGAGCGGACGCGACCTTTCGGACACTGCCGAACTGCTGCGTGCGTCGCCCGCGTTCGCGGCGCTGTGCCAGGTTTCCGCCCGGTTGGGGGCGGATCCGCTGCAGGTGCAGGGCCCGGGTGGCAACACCTCGCTGAAGCGCGACGGGGTCATGTGGATCAAGGCTTCGGGCACCTGGTTGGCCGATGCGACGGACAGCGATGTCATGGTGCCGGTCGACCTGGACTCCCTGATCCAGGCGGTCGCGGCCGGGGAGGACAGTGCCGAGCGGCCGGTCGAGCACGCGATTGCCGCCGCCAACCGCCGTGGCCTGCGCCCCTCGATCGAGACGGCCGTTCACGCGGTTCTGTCCCACCCCGTGGTGTTGCACACGCACTGCGTGGCGACGATCGCCGTGGCCTTGCGCCAGGATGCGGCGGAGGTGGTCGCCGAGTGTCTGGGGGATCTGGGTGCGGTGTTCGTGCCCTACGTTCAGCCTGGGCTTGATCTGGCGCATGCGATCCAACAGCGGATCGGGCCCGAAACCAGGTTGATCGTGCTCGGCAACCACGGACTGGTCGCGGCTGGTGCGGACGCCGCCGACGCCGAAGCACTGCTGCGTACGGCGAGCGCCCGGCTCGACCGTCGGCCAGCGGCAGGTGATGCGCCGCACCCGGATCTCGAAGTGCGGCTTGCGGGATCGGACTATGTCGCTGCCGACGCGCCGCGCCTGCACGCGCTTGCCCGGGATCCAGACTGCCTCGAGGTCATGGCAGCGGGGTCTTACTACCCCGATCACGTCGTCTTTTTGGGCCCACGCGTGGCGTGTGCCGGATCGGAGGAAACGGCGCCTACAGCCGCCGCGCGCTTGGCCGAGACGGGGAACGCACCGCCGCCGCTATTGATCTTTCCCGGGCTTGGGGCGGCGATCCGGCAAGACGCTTCGGCCAGCACGCGGGCGCTCGCGGCTTGCTTGGGCGAGGTTGCCGCGCGCTTGGATCCGGGGGCACCCTGCCGGGCCCTGACCACCGACGAGGAGGCCGCGCTGATGGGCTGGGAAGCCGAAGCTTACCGGCGCAAGCTCGACGCGGCGCGCGACGGATGACGGCCTATCCGACAGCACTTGGGGTCGATGTCGGCACTGGTGGCGTGCGTGCTGGGGTGCTCGACGCGCGCGAGAACGTGGTCGCGACGGCGAGCGCGGCGTATTGCGACCATGGCGGCGATCCGGCCGATCCGGGCACTTGGGCGGCCGCGTTTCAGGCCGCGGTGTCCGATCTGGGGATGGACGCCGATCTGGCGTCCGTTGGTGCCGTATCGGTGGACGGCACGTCGGCACGCTGTTGGCTGTGGACGCGGACGGGGTGCCGGTCGGTCCGCCCCTGATGTACGATCATGTGGTGAGCGATCCCACGATCCCGGAGGCGATCGCCGCTGCGGCACCGCATGACAGCGCGGCCCACGGCGCTGCGTCCGCGTTGGCGCGTGCGCTGGAGATGCAGGACCGCCCTGGGGTGCGCGGGCTGCTGCACCAGGCGGACTGGATCGCGAGCCTGCTGTCCGGGCGCACCGATGTCAGTGACGAGAGTAACGCGCTTAAGACCGGCTACGACCCGGTCGCCCGGCACTGGCCGGATTGGCTCGCGCAGACCCCGTTGCGCCGCGAACTGCTGCCGGACGTGGTGCCTTGCGGCCACGTCACCGGCCGGATCGGGGCGGAAGCCGCGCAGCGCACGGGCCTGCCGTCGGGCGCGCGGGTGGTTGCGGGCTGCACCGATGGCTGTGCTTCCTTCCTGGCGACCGGTGCGGACCGGCCGGGCGACGGGGTCAGCGCGCTGGGGACGACGCTGACGATCAAGCTGCTCTCCCACACGCCAGTGTTCGCCCCGGAGTACGGCATCTACAGCCACCGCATCGGCGACGTCTGGCTCGCCGGTGGGGCGTCCAACGTTGGCGGCGGGGTGCTGGCCGACTACTTCGACGGGGATCGCCTCGCGGATTTATCGCGGCGGATCGATCCGGAGCAGGACAGCGGCCTCGACTATTACCCGCTGCGTCGGCCGGGCGAACGCTTCCCGATTGCCGATCCGGCGCTGGCTCCCCGATTGAGCCCCCGGCCGGACGACGATGGGGTGTTTTTGCATGGGCTTCTGGAAGGCATTGCGCGGGTCGAGGCGCTTGGATATCAGCGGCTGCGCGAACTGGGTGCGCCTGTCTTGACGCGCCTGCGCAGCGTTGGTGGCGGGGCTCGCAACCCGGTGTGGCGGCGGCTGCGCGAACGCATGCTGGGCGTCGACAGCGCGTCGGTGCTCTCGGAGGAAGCGGCCGTCGGGACGGCCCGATTGGCGGTGCGGTCTCTGCGTGGTGAGGAGGTGTGACGTGGTCGATCAGCTGAGCGGGGTGCGCGCGCTTGCGGGCGTTTATCAGGCCATCCTGATCGACCAGTTCGGCGTGCTGCACGACGGGAAAACCGCATTGCCGGGCGCGCGGGAAGCCGTCCTGGGGCTGCGGGATCAAGGCGCCCGTTTGGCCGTGATCTCGAATTCCGGCAAGCGCGCGGCCGTCAATCAGGAGCGGTTGCGCGCGCTCGGTTTCGAGGAGGCGCTGTTCGATGGGGTGATGACCTCGGGCGAGCTGGCGCGCCAGTTCTTCACGGACTGGCTGCGTGAGGGGCGACTGGAAGGCGGCACCGGCGTTCACTTCGTGTCGGCCGACGACGATCGGGCTGTGATCGCGGGGTTGCCGCTCACCGAGGTCGAGCGTGCTGCCGACAGTGGACTTCTGCTGATTGCTGGGGCGGGTGCAAGCACGACGGATAATCCGGAAATCGAGACGGCGCTGCGGGCGCATGCGGATCAAGGCACGCCGTGCGTGTGCATCAATCCGGATGTCCGTATGTACGTCGATGGCTGCATCGTTCCAGGGCCGGGCGCGGTTGCCGAGCGGTATGCCGAGCTTGGCGGTCGCGTCATTTGGATCGGCAAGCCAGACCCCAGCATTTTCCAGGCTGCCCGCGAGACGCTCGGCGTTCCGGCGGAGGCCCGCACGCTGGTAATCGGCGACAGCCCGTACCACGACGTCGCGGGCGCTCAACGGGCCGGCTATGACTGGTTGTTCGTCTCCGGCGGCATCTATGCGGACGAGACCGCCCCCGCCGCTCTGGAAGCGGATCTTGGGAAGAGCCGGGGCTACGCGATCGAGCGGCTGGTTTGGTAGCGCGATACATGCCGGCGATGTGACCGGTTAGAAGCTCGATGCTTCGGGCGGCGCATTGGGCGCGGCGATGGCGTGCAGCACGAAGTCCACGATCTGGGCGCGGCGTCTGGACACTTCTTCCGGGGCTCCGAGGTCGCGTGCGAAGACCGCACCGAGGGTGTGGCGGTTCGCGACATAGTGGTAGCTCATGCCGGCGATCGAGAGATAGAGCGCGAGTGCGTCCACTTCGGGCCGGAACAGGCCGTGGGCGACCCCGCGTTCCAGGATCAGTTCGAGGGAGTCCCGTAGTGGGTTGTAGGCCTTCACGGAGGCCGTCGACTGGCGCATGTGCTCACCGCCCAGCCGGTTTTCGATGTTCAGGAAAGTGATGATGCTCGGGTTGTTCAGGAAGTAGTCGAACGTCGATTCCACGAGCTGCCGGATCGCCGTTCGCGGCTCCAGATCACGCAGGTCGAGGTCCTGCTGGTAGCGTCGCAATGCCAGGACTTCGGCTTCTAGCGCTTCCGCGAACAGGGCGTTCTTGCTGCCGAAGTGGTGGAAGACGGATGCCTTCGCGACGCCCGAGCGTTCGGCGATTTCATCCATCCGCGCGCCCTTGAAGCCGCTGGTCGCGAACACCGCGCGGGCGCCCTCCACGATGCGCGCCCGTGTCCGCGTGCGGTCCCGCTGTTTCTCGTCCGGATCCTTGGGTCGGGTCATCGTGCCTTCAGTACCGATTCGAAACGGTGCCTTGCCTTCGCTACAGGATTGCTATACACACCCCGTAACTGACCCACTAGTCAATTATAGGTCAGATGGAGGGGAGGAACATGCCAAGTAGCGCTGCCTTGGTTCAGATTGGGCCCCTGGATGCGCGTCGCGTCGGTGGCCGCACCGTGCGACCCGCCTGGGCCCCATGATCGAACCGCTCATTGCACTTGGAACCCTGCTCGGTCTGATCGCGCTCGGCGCGCCGGTTTTCCTGGCGCTGGGGGGTGCCGGGTTGCTCGGGCTGTACATGGCGCGTGGCGAAATGGCGCTGTTTCTGGCGCCGACATCCGTGTTCGGCCAGTTGAACAGCTTCGAGATGATCGCCCTGCCGCTGTTCATCTTGATGGGGTTCCTGCTGTCCGAGACGCCGGTCGGCCGCGACATCTTTCATGTGGCCTCGGTATGGCTCAACCGCATCCGCGGCGGTCTGGCGATCTCCTCGGTTGGGGCCTGCACGCTGTTCGGCGCGGTCAGCGGCGTGTCGATCGCCGGCGTGGCGTCGGTTGGCAAGCTGGCCGTGCCGGAAATGATGAAACGCGGGTACTCCGCGAACTTGGCTGCCGGCAGTGTGGCTACGGCCGGGGCGATCGCCATGCTGATCCCACCCTCGGTGCCGTTCATCGTCTACAGTGCGATGAGCGGCGTCTCGGTCTCGTCGCTGTTCATCGGCGGCCTGATTCCTGGTCTCGCCATTGCCTTCGCGCTGTCTTTCTACATCTACCTGCGCTGCCGGTTGCGGCCGGACGAAGCGCCCTCGGTCGAACAGACGGTGGATTGGCGCGCCCGGCTGCTCAGCCTTGGCCGTATCTGGCATGTGGTGTTCCTGGTCGTGCTGGTGGTGGGCACCATCTACTCGGGTTTGGCGACCCCCACCGAGGCGTCCTCCTTTGGCGTCATCGGTGCGGCAGCGATCGCCGGGGTCGTTTATCGCGTGCTGACGCTGGAGAAGTTGATCGAGATCGTGTGGAACAGCCTTCGGGTCAGCGCGACGATCCTGCTGATCATCGGCTGTGCCAAGATTTTCGGCGACTACCTGAACCTGATCCGGATTCCACAAATGCTGGCTTCGACGGCGACCTCGGTCGCGCTGCCGCCGGAGCTGGTCATGCTGCTGGTGATGCTCGTGCTGATCGCGCTGGGGACGGTGATCGACGGTTTCTCGCTGATCGTGGTCACCACGCCGTTCCTGCTGCCGATCGTGACCACGCTGGGATACGACCCGTTGTGGTTCGGCATCGTGCTGGTGATGAACCTGGAGATTGCCGTGGTCACGCCCCCGGTTGGCCTGAATCTCTACACCCTGAAAGGGGTCGTGCCCGAACTCTCGATGGAGCAGGTGATCGCCTCTGCGCTGCCGTTCGTCGCGATCCAGTTTTTGGTTCTGTTGGTGTTCGTGCTGTTCCCGGGCCTGAGCCTCTGGTTGCCGGGACTGCTCTGAGCCGTGCCAAGAAGAAGACCAGTTCAAGGGAGGTTTGATATGACGACGCATAGCCGACGCGACATGATGAAGTACGGTCTCGCGGCCGGTCTGGCCGCGGGCACGATGGGCCTGCCGTGCTTGTCGAACGCGGCCTCGACCTACACCGGCGTGACCTACATGCCGCCCAGTTACACGGCGCTGATGTGGGGCATCGACGGCTTTAACAAGCGGTTGAACGAAGGCATGGGCGATGCCGGCAAGGCCGAATTCTACGACAGCGCCACGCTGCTGAAGGCCGACGAGCAGATCGCTGGCCTGCGGTCGCGCAGCATCGACTACATGTTCCACACCTCGACCTACATCAGCCGTTCGTTCAAGGCGGTTGGCCTGCTGGGCCTACCCAGCCTGGTTGGCGAACTGTATGAAAACGGCGACCGTATTAGCCGTGGCACGCCGTTGTTCAACCTGATGCGTGACCACTTGCGTCAGGATAACATCGAGATGCTCAGCCTGGGTGGCGGCGTGATCGAGCCGCAATACGTATGGTCCGCCAAGGAGCCGATCACCTCGCTGGAGCAGTTGCGTGGCCGCAAGGTTCGCGTGGTCGGCTACGAAGCCTCGACGGCCCTGGAGAGCATTGGGGTGGTGCCGGTGCGTATCCCCTCCTCGGAGACCTACCTGGCGCTGCAGCGCGGTACGGTCGACGCGGCGGTGGCGAACATTTCCACGGTGATCGCCCGGAACCTGCAGGAGCAGCTGAAGTACGTCTACAAGCTGCCGATCACCGCCTACACCATCGGCCTTTATATGCGCGCCGACCGTTACCAGAACCTGGACCCGGTTGCGCGCGAAGCGTTCGACAACGCCACCGCCTGGTACGACGCCAACAGCGCGGATCAGGTCAATAACGTGCTTTATAAGCGCGACCACTGGCCGAAAATCGACGAGGCCGGCATCGAGACGGTCGAGCCCGACCAGGCCGCGCGCGAGCAGTTCACCGAGATCTCCAAGGAGGTCTGGGAGTGGTGGAAGGACCAAGCCGGCCGCGAGTTCGGCGAGAAGGCGATCGCGCTCGCCCGCGGCGAGTCCGCTTAGCCGACATGGCTGTGATCCGCATCGCCGTCATTCGCATCATAGATGTGTGCGCCTGGGGACTACGGTTCCTGGGCGCAGCGGCCCTGGTGTTCATGGCGCTGTCGGTCTTCTACGACACGATGATGCGCTACCTGTTTCTGGCGCCGACCTCCTGGAGCCTGGAGATCAACTCCATCCTGGTCGCGGCCATCGCCTTCATCCCCGCCGCCCACGTGCTGCGGGAGCGTCAGCAGCTGCGCATCGGTCTGATCCAGGATCAGCTCACCGGCATCCCGGCGCGTGTGGTGGCCACGCTGATCGGCCTGTGCGGCATGGCCTTCTGCGTCGTGCTGACCTGGCGCGGCGGCATGATCGCCTACGACGCCTGGCTGTACGGCGAGCGCATGTCGACCGTGCTGGGCACGCCAAAGGTACTGCCCTACAGCTTGATCCCGATCGGTTTCGGCGCGCTTGGGCTGGCCTTCCTCGCGAACACTCTGGAAGTGCTGGCCGGCGTCGAGCGGCGGGAGGACGGGGCGCCGCTGTAGGCGGTTTCTTGCCCCGTCTCCCTGCGGCCCGCTTCCCGCAGGCCGCGCTTGTCTTCACGTCATATACGGGAGCTTTCCGGAATGTCTCTTCCTCTCCTGCCGACCTCGCTGGTCGGGAGCTACGCCCAGTCCGATTGGCTGATCGATCGCGCCTCGCTGGGCAAGCGCTTCCCGCCGCGCACCCGGGCCGCCGAACTCTGGCGCATCCCCGAGGCCAACCTCAAGGAGGCCCAGGATGACGCCACGCTGTTGGCGATCCGGGAACAGGAGGAAGCCGGGCTCGACATCATTACCGACGGTGAAATCCGGCGCGAAAGCTATTCCAACCGCTTCGCGACGGCGCTGGAGGGGATCGATATCGACACGCCCGGTACCGCGCTGGACCGCTCCGGTCACCCCAACCCGGTGCCGCGCATCGCCGGCCCGATCCGCCGCACCGAGACGATCATGGTGGAGGATGTCCGCTTCCTGCGCCGGCATACGGACCGCACGGCGAAGATTACCGTGCCGGGTCCCTTCACGATGTCGCAGCAGGCGCAGAACGACCACTATCCGACCCTGGCCGACGCGGCGATGGACTACGCCGCCGCGATCAACGCCGAGATCAAGGATCTGTTCGCCGCCGGCGCCGACATCGTGCAGATCGACGAGCCTTACATGCAGGCCCGTCCCGAACAGGCCGAGGAGTATGGCCTGACCGCGCTCAACCGCGCGCTGGAGGGTGTCAGCGGGACCACCGCGGTGCATATCTGCTTCGGCTACGCCGCGCTGATCCACGAGCGGCCGGAAGGCTATTCCTTCCTGCCGCAGCTCAATGGCTGCAGCTGCAACCAGATCTCGATCGAGACGGCGCAGTCGAACCTCGACTGCTCGGTGCTGAAGGAACTGGAAAACAAGACGGTCATCCTGGGAGTGATCGACCTCAGCGATCATGCGGTCGAGACCCCGGAGACGGTCGCTGCCCGCATCCGTCGCGGTCTCGAGTATGTGCCGGCCGAGCGGATCGTGGTGGCGCCGGATTGCGGCATGAAGTACCTGCCGCGTGAGTCCGCCTTCGGCAAACTGCAGGCGATGGTCGAAGGAGCCCGCATCGTCCGCGCCGAACAGCAAGGCGGGCGCTAACACACCAGTCGGCTCACGACGCTGCCGGTGGGCTGCGGCCTTAGCGGGGCCGCACGGCGTCGGAGACGAGAACGCCCGGGTCAGTTCGATCGGACCGACCCGGGCGCACTTGCCTAAAAAAACCGAGCCGGTCTATCCCTGCGTGACCGCGGCGCGGACCGCTTCGATGGCCGGTTTCCCGTTGCGGGCTTCGACTCCCTCGAGGAATTCCGAGACGCGGTCCATGTTGTTGCGGATCCACTCGGCGGCGACCTCTTCCTGATCGCGGTCCTTGTAGCTGTATTCGTACACCCACTTGGACTGCTCGTCCTTGCGCACCTGATACTGGCTGAAGAACTTCGCGACCATCGGGTGATCCTCGACCATCCTGACGTTAGCGACCGTCAGCACGTCGGACTTCGTTTCCGCGATCTTCGGCTCGCCCTTTGCCGAGAGGTACTTGATGTCGTAGGCGATGTTCATCCAGTGCGGTTCCCAGCCCAGGAAAACGATCCATTGATCGCGGTCCACCAGGCGGCCGACCTGAGCCAGCATCGCCGAGGTACTCGAGGGCACCAGTTCCCAATCGCCGAGCCCGTGGCGGTTGTTAGCGATGGCATCCCTGATCGATTTGTTGAATCCGGTGCCCGCCTCGATGCCGTAGATTTTGTAATCGAACTTGTCGGCGTGGGCGGCGAGGTCGGCCTCGCTCTTGACGCCGGCTTCCCAGACGTAGGTCGGCACCGCGATGCCCATGGTCGCGTTCGCGATGTTGGTGGTCAGGGTCTTGACCTCACCTTGCTCGACCAGCGGATCGATCATGTCCTTTTCCGTCGGCATCCAGCCGCCGAGGTAGATGTCCAGATCGTCGGTCTTGAGCGAGTTCAGGATCACCGAGGGGCTGCCATTCACGTTAGACGTCTGGTAGCCCATGTGTACGAGCAACTGTTCGGCGATTTCGCTCTTCACCGTGACGCCCGGCCAGGTTGGCGTCCCGAACCGGATGGTTGGCGCCTCATCCGCTGCCGCCGGATGCGGGCCCGCTAGGCCCAGGGCGCACACCGCCAGGCCCGTCGCCAGGACGGTGCGGCGGAAGATGCCCGTCGCGCGGGCAGGTTCGGTGGTATGGTTGCTGTTTGTCATCAGTCCTCCCTCGGGAATATGCCCGGTTCGCTGATGGTTCGAGGGCCCGGATGCAGAGTGTCGCGAACCGGTGCCTGCCGATTGGTTTATGGGCAGGCTGAACATCTGCAGGCATCGTCGGGCCGGGCCCCTCCGGCGCGTACGCGCTAGGCCGGATCGACAGGCGAGTTGGACGTTGTCGTTTGCGCGGATCCCGTATTATCAGCCTCGCCCGCCGCGTGATCGGGACCAACACGCAGAACGATACGGGGACTGTTGCAGTTTTATCGCGCCGTTTTCGACAAGAACCGTTCTGAATTCGTCCAATTCATCCGATGAGGCGGTTTTAGGGTCGATTAGAGGCGCCTATTCGGGAAGGCCGGGTTAAAGCGCCCACGAACCGCATGGCCTGTGCGGGCGAAAATCGCGGAAGGTGCGGACACCTTCCGCGATTTCATCTCACGCGGCCAGCCGGCGCACCGGCGTGATGGCGCGCCCGGCGCTTTCCGGCTGGGGCAGGGTCGCGTGGGCGGCGGCCAGGCGGCGTACGTTCGCCTGGATCGCGGCGCTGGCGGGGCAGACCCGATCGGTCGTCGTGTCCACGTGCAGATACATCTGCTCGGCGGTTGCCGCGAGGGTGTGATCGTCGGCACGGCGCAGCCGGTGGAAGGCGTGGATGCGTTTCTCATCGGCCCCGAGGATCTGGGTCGTCAGATAAACCTGATCGCCCAGCCGTAGCTGGCCCAGATGGCGTAGATGCGATTCCGCCGTGAAGTAGCTGTGGCCGGCCGCCAGCGCGTCGGCGTCGAGCCCGATCGCCGCCAACAGCGCATCGGCGGTTTGACCGAACAGCGCCAGGTAATGGCTTTCGGTCATATGGCGGTTGTAGTCCACCGCTTCGGGCGGGACCACGGCATCCAGCAGATGCAACGGAAGCTGCGCATCGAGGTCGACGGGCGGATGCGGGGCCCAACGGCTTTGGTGTTCGGCCAGCGTGCCGCCGGCGGCCAACCCCTCTGGCTTCAGCGCACGCAGCATGGCGATCAGTCCCATGTCGCGTTCGCGCTCCAGTTCGGCCGTGTCCCGGCCCATCGCCTGCGCATCCGACTGCGCGCCGATCTTGTCCAGAAAGGCGTCGGTCAGGTCCGGAACGTCCATCAGCTTGGTCCAAGGCCATTTCAGGGCTGGACCGAACTGCGCCATGAAGTGACGCATGCCGTCCTCGCCGCCAGCGATCCGGTAGGTCTGGAAGCTGCCCATCAAGGCCCAGCGCAGGCCCGCGCCGAACCGCACGGCATCGTCCACTTCCGCGACCGTGGCGACGTCGTCGTGTACCAGCCACAGGGCCTCGCGCCAGAGCGCTTCCAGCAGCCGGTCGGCGACGAAGCCATCGATTTCCTTGCGTACCGTCAGTGGGCGCATGCCCAAATCCCGGTAGATCGCGTCCGCTGCCTGTACCGTCGCCGGGTCGGTCTGTTCCCCCGCGCATAGCTCGACCAGCGGCAGCAGGTAGACCGGGTTGAACGGATGGCTCACCAGGAAGCGCTCGGGGTGCCGCATATCGGCTTGCAGGCGGCTCGGCAGCAGGCCGGAGGTGGAGGAGCCGATCGGTGCATGGGCCGGGGCGGAGGCGTCGATCTCCGCCAGGACGGCACGCTTGGTGTCCTCACGCTCCGGCGCGCTCTCCTGGACGATGTCGGCTCCCGACACCGCGCTCGCCAAATCGGGCGCGAAGCTGACGTTACCGCGCTGGTGCGGCGGGCGACCGTACAGATATTGCAGGCTGCGGTCGGCGGCCTCCAGGACCTCGCGGCATCGCCGTTCGGTCTCCGGGCCGGGATCGTAGATCGCGACGTCGATCCCGTTCCAAAGGTAGCGGGCGGCCCAGCCGGCGCCGATGACACCGGCGCCGACGACGGCGGCTTTGCGGACTTCGGTCATGTTGCGACTTTCGTTGGGGCAGGCGGGCTTTTAGGCCGCCTTGTTCAGGGCGAGCTTCGCGCGCACGTCCTGCGGGCTCAGCACGCGGGCGTTCATGTTGGTCAGGATATTGACCGCGCGCTCGACCAGGTCGCCGTTGGACGCCAGGACGCCCTTCGACAGGTAGATGTTGTCCTCCAGGCCAACGCGCACGTTGCCGCCCGCCAGCGCCGCCTGCGCGACGTAAGGCAACTGCATGCGCCCGATCGAGAACGCGGAGAACGTCCAGTCGCTGGGCATCTGGTCGACAAGGTTCAGCAGGGTGCGCGGGTCGTCCGGCGCGCCGTAGGGAATGCCCATGCACAGCTGCACCAGGACCGGGTCGTCGAGCAGCCCTTCCTGATAGAGCTGCTTCGCCATCACCATCTGGCCGAAGTCGAACACCTCGATCTCGGGGCGGACGCCGAGTTCCTGGATGCGCGCGGCCATCGCGCGCAGGGTCGCCGGCGTGTTGGTCATGATGTAGTCGCCGGTGGCGAAGTTCATCGTGCCGCAGTCAAGCGTGCAGATCTCCGGCCGGAGCTCGGCGACATGCTCCAGGCGCGCGCTGGCGCCCAGCATATCGGTCTCCGCCTCGTTGAGCGGCAACGGCTGTTCCGCCGAGCCGAGGACGATGTCGCCGCCCATGCCGGCGGTCAGGTTGAGCACCACGTCGGTATCGGACTCGCGCACCCGCTCGACGACCTCGCGGTAGTGCGCGAGGTTGCGCGAGGCTGCGCCGGTTTCGGGATCGCGGACGTGGATGTGGGCGACGGCGGCGCCGGCCTTCGCGGCTTCGATCGCGGTGTCGGCGATCTGTTTGGGCGTGATCGGGACCCGGTCGCTCTTCTCATGACTCGGCCCGGCCCCGGTGACGGCACAGGTGATGAAGACGTCGGTGTTCATGGCGGGTTGGTCTCCACGGCCTTTGGCGCGTGGCTGCAAACGGCGGTGCAGCCAGTTGATCTGGCAACACGCTAGGTGACAAGACCCCGGCGCATCGTGCATAGATCGTCAATGTTCGCGCGTGATCCGACAGATGGGCGACGGCATTTCGGCTTCCTGCTGTTGCCGGGGTTCAGCACCTTGTGTCTCGCCAACTCGGTCGAGCCGCTGCGTGCTGCGAACGAGATCGCGGGCGCGCAGCGCTATGTGCACCGCTTGCTGTCGCTCGACGGCGCTCCCGTATCGAGTTCCAGCGGGATCGAGGTGACGGTGGATGCCCCGCTCGACGAGGCTGGCCGGCTCGACGTTTTCTTCCTGGTGGCGGGCTATGGGTTCCGCGATGTGCCGCACGCGCAGCTCATGCCGGCGCTACGCCGTGCTGCGGGCCTGTCGGATGTTGTCGGCGGCATGGATACCGCGCCCTGGCTATTGGCGGCGGCCGGTCTCCTGGACGGTCGGACCGCGACCATCCACTGGCAGGAGCAGGAGCGTCTTCAGACGGATTTCCCCGAGGTGACGTTCAGCCGCGCGCGCTACGTAATCGATGGCAACCGGATCACCTGCGGCGGGGCCACAACGGTTCTGGACATGATGCTCGGGCTCTTGCGGGCGCACGGCGGCGACGTCTTGGCGCTCGATATCATGCGGCTGTTCATCTACGACGCCGAACGGCCGGCCGAGGGCGAGCAGCAAGCGCTCGTGCAGGCCCCATTCGTCGGGCGGGCACCGATCGTTGCCGCGGCGATCGCCGAAATGGAACAGGCGATCGAGACGCCGCGACCGGTCGCTGAGATCGCCGCGGCCTCCGGGTGTTCCCAGCGCAAGCTGGAGCGGGCCTTTGAGCGGGCGCTCGGGGTGACGCCGCAGCGTTATTACCAATATCTCCGGCTGGCGGCGGGCCGGCGCATGCTGATGGACGGGGCGCACAGCGTGACCATGGTTGCTGCGGCGACCGGCTTCGCCTCGGCCACGAGCTTTGCGCGGGCTTACCGGCGGATGTTCGGCCATGCCCCGAAACAGGAGCAGTTCCCGGGCAGTCACCTGTCCGCGTAACGAGCTATCTTTGAAAGTTGGCGGTCGCCTTGTCTCTCAGACCGTCAACTGCTTCTACCTATTGGGCGGAGATGTTTCTAACCCCTCCGCGTAGCTATCCGATCCGGCCGAAGTCACGGCATAATGTATGCCGCCTGCGTTGGCTTGCAGGCAGGGCGCGTCGACGTGCAAGTGGGCAGGGAAGGGTGGGGGATGACGGACGTCTATTTCGCGACCAACCGCACCGAACCGCGCGGCAACCGCAAGTCGTTTGGCGACCGCTTCAATTCCGAAGGTCCGCATTTCTACGAGGTCGGGCGCGCGACCGTGACTTGGGGAACGCTTGGACCGGACGGCCGGCCGAGTGATCCCGAGGACTTCAAGGTCGACTGGAAAAGACAGGAAGGGACCCGGCCGAAACCGGAGAAGATCGGCCAACAGGAAATTCCTGAGACCCACCGTAAGCAGGCGGAAGGGGAGGAACCCGGATCGTATGTCCTGTTCAAGGAACTGCAGGAAAAGATGCGGCCAAACGACAAGCCGCGACAGGCGCCCCTGAAGCGGCCGGACACACGCACGCGCGATGCGTTGGTGTTCATTCATGGTTTTGCCAACAGCTTCGAGAATGCGCTGGGCCGGGCGGCATGGCTGGGCGAGACGTACCTGATCCAGCGGGGCGACGGGTCGGCGCAAAGTCCCTATGTCTTCGCTTTCTCCTGGCCGTCCGACGGGATGACCCAGCCGCCGTGGAAATACGCCAGTGACCGCGACGATGCGGCGATGTCCGGTATTGCGATGGCGCGGGCGCTGCGGCGGTTCCTGGAGTTCCTGAGCACGCGCGAACGCTGTTCAGGACGGATCCATCTGGTCGCCCACTCCATGGGCAACTGGGCGCTGCGCCATGCGGTGCTTGGCCTGCACGCCTTGCAGGACGGCGGCCGTCTGGAGAAGATTTTCGACAACGCCTTCCTGATGGCCGCCGACGAGGATGAGGACTGCCTGGAAAGCACTGACAAGCTCGGCTTGTTGCCGCAGTTGGCCCGCCGGATCCACGTCTACCATTCCCGCAGCGATCTGGCGCTGGAGGTCAGTGACAGGACCAAGTTCAACGTCGACCGGTTGGGGACGGATGGGCCACGCACCCTGGACGGGCTTAGTCACCGGATCACCGCGATCGATTGCAGCGACGTCGACGCGACCGACCTGACCCACGGCAATCACCAGTATTATCGCCTGCGTCCGGAGGTGATCGCGGACGTCCGCCACGTGCTGGCCGGCCAGATGAACCCGGAGGATTACCCAACCCGCGAACCGATCGAACCGGGCCGTCGCTATCGGATCACACCGGGTCCGAGCTAGAACGGCAAGTGTGCATTTCGGGCCGCCTCGGCGTTTTGCACCTTCGCCTTAGCGCCGTCGCTTGCGTTGGCTGGTCGCGTTGCGGCCGCGGTATTCCGGGTCCTTCTTGCGCACGAAGCGGATGAACTTGGCGATCTCCGGATGCGCGCGCAGCTTGTCCAGCGTGTCGTAGTGGTCGCGCAGCTCTTGCTCGGTGAACAGCGAATGGATTTTGGAGTGGCAGATCCGGTGCATCTGCACCGTCTCCCGTCCGCCTTCCGAGCGTGGCACGAGATGGTGCGCATCGACCGACGGTCCGGGGACGAGCGGGCGTCCGCATAGGGGACAGGGTCCAAGATCTGGGCGATCGTCGCGCATCTGTGGCCGCTGAGCTCCCGTGATGCCGCCTACCAGTGGGGCAAAGCCAAAAGCGGTGCAAAGCTAGCATGCCCGCTGAGGCATTAAAGGTGGATGGCTTGCGTTCGGGCCATCAAGGGTTACATCTTGCGTGAGCCGAGATAACGGCCGGGGTGCCGTGCTGGACCGGGCGAAGGAGCCCGCACTGGCGCGGCTGAGAGCACACCCGCTGAACCTGATCGGGGTCGTCCCCGCGAAGGGAGCCGTGGAGGACATGACCAGCTTACTTGACGACATCGCCATTCAGCAGCGCCCGCACACCGCGATCGTCGGGGCGGGCGTCAATGGTTTGTGCATCGCCTGGAATTTGGCCCGCAACGGCTGCGCGGTCGACGTTTACGAACGCGGCCGGATCGGGCGGGGCGCCAGCTGGGCCGCCGCCGGCATGCTGGCCCCCGGCGCGGAGGCCGAACCCGGCGAGAATGCCGTGACCGCCGCCGGCCGACAGGCGCTGACCCTTTGGCCCGCCTTCGCCCGCGATCTGCAGGCGGCAAGCGGGATCGATCCCGAACTGCGCACCGATGGTCTCCTGATCGCCGCGACCAACCGTGACGAGGTGGAGCAGCTACGTCACGATCACGCCTTCCTGCAACGGCAAGGCGTGCCGGCCGAGTGGCTGTCCGGCGCGGAGGCCCGGCGGCGCGAGCCCTATCTGCGCGCCGGTCTGCCGGGCGCGCTGTTCAGCCCGAACGACGGACAGGCCAATAACCGCGCGCTGGTGCAGGCGCTGGCCGAAGCCGCGCGGGCGGCGGGCGCGCGGATCCATGAGCAGACGCCCGTCGACGCTTTGGAAACGCGCCAGGGCCGGGCGGTCGGACTGATCGTCAACGGGGCACAGGTCCAGGCTGATGCGGTCGTGCTGTGTGCCGGTGCCTGGGGACGGGAGATTGACGGTGTCCCGGACAGCGCGCAGGCCCCGATCCGTCCGATCAAGGGACAGATGCTGTCGCTGCAAATGAACCCCGATCAGCCCTTGGTGCGCCACGTCCTGTGGGCACCCAAGGTCTATCTGGTGCCGCGGCGCGACGGCACGCTCCTGATCGGCGCGACGGTCGAGGAGAAGGGCTTCGAGGACGCGATGACCGCCGGAGGCGTGTTCGCCCTGCTGGAGGCTGCCTGGCGGGCACTGCCAGCGATCGAGGAGTTGGCGATCAAGGAAATGTGGGCCGGCCATCGGCCGGGCTCGCGCGACGACGCACCGGTGTTGGGCGCAACACCGGTGGAAGGTTTGTACCTTGCGAACGGTCATCACCGGAACGGCATCCTGATGACGCCGCTGTCCGGCCAGGCGGTCGCTGCCGAGATCCTGACAGGGCAGCGACACGACAGCTTGGCGGCCTTCCGGGTCGAGCGCTTCCACAATCAGGATCGAGCACGGGGCGTGGCATGAGCACGATCACGGTCAACGGCGAGCCGCGCGGCGAGACGCCGGCCAACCTGCGCCAGCTGGTCGAGGCGGAGGGGCTGGACCCCGACCGCCGCGGGCTGGCGGTCGCGTGCAACGGGCGCGTTGTGCCGCGCCAGCATTGGGACACGACGGAACTCGAAACCGGCGACGCGATCGAAATCGTGAAGCCTTTCGCCGGCGGCTGAACCGTCTTCACGAGGAGTGACGCCATCCATGACGCAACTTGAAACGGCGCGCCGACCGCGCGGTGAGGGTGCCCCGGAAGCCGAACACCTGACCATCGCCGGGCAGACGTTCGGTTCGCGCCTGCTGATCGGGTCCGCCGGCTATCCCAACCAGCAGGTGATGCTGGACGCCATCCAGGCCAGCGGGGCGGAGATCATTACGGTCTCCGTGCGCCGTGTCTCGCTGGAGGGCTATGCGGAGAGCATGGTCGATCTGCTCTCCGACAAGGTCGTGCTGCCCAACACCGCCGGCTGCGAAACCGCCCGCGACGCCGTGCTGACCGCCCAACTCGCGCGCGAGGCGCTGCAGACGAACTGGGTCAAGCTGGAAGTGATCGGCGACCGGGAGACGCTCTACCCGGACGTCGAGCAACTGGTGCAGGCGGCCGACGAACTGGTGCGCGACGGCTTCGTCGTGCTGCCCTATACCAACGAGGATCCGATCACCGCGCAGAAGCTGATGGATGTCGGCTGCGCGGCCGTGATGCCCATGGGGGCGCCGATCGGCTCTGGCCAGGGTATCGCCAATCCCGCTGCGATCGAGTTGATCCTGAGCCGCGCGCACGTGCCGGTGATCGTCGATGCCGGCATCGGCACGGCTTCGGATGCGGTTCAGGCCATGGAGCTCGGCTGCGATGCGGTGCTGTTGAACACCGCCGTCTCCAAGGCGCACGATCCGGTCCGCATGGCCCGCGCCATGCGTGCGGCCGTCGATGCGGGGCGTGATGCCCGCTTGGCTGGCCGCATCCCCAAACGCGACCATGCCGAACCTTCGTCGCCACAACTGGGTCTGATCGGATCATGATGCTGCCAAAGCCCCGCCTGCTGCTGATTACCGACCGCCACCAGGCCGGCCGACCGCTGCCGGAGGTCGTGGATGCCGCCTGTGCAGCCGGGGTGCGCTGGGTTTCCTTCCGCGACAAGGACCTGCCGTCCGGCGAGCGGCGGGCGATGGCGCGCCAGGTGGTGAAGGCCGGCCACGCCCACAACGCCACCGTGACCCTGCATGGCGATCTCGCGACGGCGGAGGCGGCGCGGGCCGACGGTGTGCACGTCGAACCCGGCACGTCCCCGGGTGCGGTACGTCAGATCCTGGGCGACGTGCTGATCGGCGCTTCGGTGCATTCCTGGGAAGAAGCGGAGCGCGCGCAGGATGACGGCGCGGACTACGTCACCATCTCCCCGATCTACGAGACGCCCAGCAAGCCCGGCTATGGCCCGCCGATCGGGCTCGATATCCTGGGCGACTTCTGTAGTGCATTGCGGATTCCGGTGGTGGCGCTCGGCGGGATTACGCCGGCCAACGCCGCGCACTGTTTGAATGCGGGCGCCAGCGCCGTGGCGGTGATGGGGGAGGTCATGCGTGCCCAGGACACGGCTGCGACCACCAAGCAATATCTGTACGCCCTGGACGCCGACGTCTAATAAGCGGGCGCTCCTGTTTACCGGATATTTATGTTTATCCAATAACGGGGCAGCCCATTCGCTTTTCACAAAAAGACGTACGTCCGTTTGGGGGTGATGAGACATCTACCTTGCCGTTCTAGGCCTAGGTCGCTAGGCTATCGGGGCGAGCGAGGGGTGTATCCGGTGGGTGGTTACTTGGAATCAGGTCGGCTGCGCTGACTGGACCGATGTCAGAGCCTTTTAAGGTTTCCACCCGTCCGACGCGCGGTGCTGGTTCGATCGTTCTGGTGCGTCCCGGGCCGGAGTTAGGCGGGCTTTAATGATTGAAGCTACCTAGTCGCGGTGCGGGCGTCATCTTTCGGTTGGCGCTTGGTATGGCAGTGCGTGCACTTCAGGACGCCAGAGGAACGAAGCCGATCGATGCCGAAGCGATCCCATGATCGATCTCTCACGCAGCAAGACCCCGGTGGGGCGGCGCGCGCCGACGAACAGGACGACCGCGCCTCCCGCCCGGGACGGCGGTCCGGCCAACACGCTCACCGCTACCTCCACCCGCATGAACGTCCTGCGGTCGGTTGGCGTGACCGGCTGCGCGCCTGGCAGCATCGTGTCTTCCCGTCACGTCAGCTGATTTTGCGCAGCGAGGCTGGGGTGCACGCGATCACGCTGGGCAGCCGCCTGCAGCAGACCGTTGCGGCGGGTGTGCTCGTGGCCCTGCTGTGGACCGCCGGTGCCGGGGTTGCGCTCTATTGGCAAAGCGAACGGATCGACGGGACAACGCGCGAACTCGCAGCTGCGGAGCGCTCCTACGCCGACCTGATGGCCGAGGTCGATTCGGCGCGGAAGAAGATGGTCGATCTGGCAAGCACGCTGGATGACGCGCCTCCCGTGCCGACCGCCGAACCGCAGGCGGGTGCGGACGCAGACGGACAGGCGCCGCTGCCGCAGGAGATCGGCCGCTTGAGTGCGGCGCTCGACGCGCTGGCGGAGCGCAACGGCCGGCTGAACGACCAACTCGCCGAGCGCGAGCAGGCGTTCGATGCGCTGAAACAACGCAACGCCGAATTGCAGGCCGAGCAGGTCCGCGTCGATAAGGCGCTCAAGCGCGCACAGCAGGCGCTGTCGGACGCACAACTCAACCGCACCGACCTGCATACGCGGGTGAGCGAGTTGCGCGCGGAGCTGCGCGCCGCCCAGGCGCGCCAGCAGGCCAGTCAGCAGAATGCGTTGAGCTTGAAGAGCAGTGTGGCAAAGCTGCGCGAGCGTTTGGAGATCACGCGTGAGGAATTGGCCGCGAGCAGTGGCCGCGCACGCGCCCTGGAATCCGAGTTGCAGGCAACTCGCGAGACGCGCGAGCGGCTGCAAGGTGAGCGTGCGCAGCTGGCCTCCAAGGTGAGCCGGTTGGAGAATGCGCTGGGTCAGCGCGCGAGTGGCGCTTCTAGCGGGAGTCTGGGGGAGCGGATTGCCGGGCTGGAACAGGCGCTGATGGCGGCCGAACAGCGCGGCGACGATCTTGCCGAGGTGCGCGAGGCCCTGATGGCGGAGATCGACGATCTGCACGCCAAGATGGAGCAGTTGCGCGCCCGGCAGAGCGGACTGGTCGTGCAACTGAGCGAACGCACTCGGCCGGGTCTAGCCGCGATCGAGAGGACCGTCGCGATGACGGGGATGGACGTCGATGCGCTGGTCAGGCGGGTTCAGGAAACCAAGACTGCCAGCGGGGGGCCGTTCATCCCGGCGTCCTTCGAACTCCCGGGATCAGACGCGGCGTCGGACGATCTGGTTCGGCTCGACCGACAGACCCGCCGGTTGGCAGCCCTGCAGACGGCCATGAGCGCGATGCCGCTGAGCCCGCCGGTCGACAGCTTCTGGATCTCCAGCAATTTCGGCAAGCGCAAGGACCCGGTCAATGGCCGCTGGGCGATGCACGAGGGGATCGATCTTGCTGCCACGGCAGGTTCCCCCGTGCTGGCAACCGCGCCAGGCACGGTGACGTTTGCCGGACGCAAATCGGGCTATGGCCGTGTGGTCATCGTTGACCACGGGTTCGGCATCAAGACACGTTACGCACATCTGCGCTCGATCTTGGTCGAGCAGGGGCAGCGCGTGGGGAACCGTGAGAGGGTCGGGGCCCTCGGCAGTACGGGGCGCAGCACCGGACCGCACGTGCACTACGAAGTGCGTGTGGCGGGGGAGCCCCTGGATCCCAAAAAATTCCTCAAGGCAGGCAAACATGTTTTCAAAGAGTAAGTCGCAGTCGGCCACGTCCTCCACGCAGGCCACCTCGCCTGCGGGGGCTCAGGCCTCCGCGCGCGCGACGAAGTCTGGCGGTGGGGTCCCATCGATTGTGAGCAAGGACCTCGCGATCACCGGCGACCTCGTCTCGGCGGGCGACATTCAGATTGATGGCCAGGTGAAGGGCGATGTCGCGGCCGATACCCTGACGATCGGCGAGCAGGGGCAGGTCGAGGGGAAGGTGCGGGGCGAGCGCGTGCGCGTCTGCGGCACGGTCGAAGGTGAGATCGAGGGTGGCACGGTGACACTCGCCGCAAGTGCGCGTGTTCAGGGGGATGTGGTGCACGACAGTTTGGCGATCGAACCGGGCGCCCGCCTGGAAGGTCATTGCCGGCGCCGTGCCGCGACAACCGCCGCGCAGCCGGCCACTCGGGAAACCGCAGCCAAAACGGCGCCGGTAGCCGAGAAGGACGCCGCTTCCGGGAAACGGCAGAGCGGGGCAGCAGACAAGGACCGTGCGTTCGGCAACGGCACAGCGTCTAACGCCACCTGAAAAGCGGGGCAGGGCGCAATCCGCTGCGTTCCTACCCCTCGGCGATCAGTTCTGAGAACCGTGCGGCATCCACGTTGCCGCCGGACAGCACCAGGGCGATCGTTTGGTCGCGTGCGTCCAGCTTACCGGACAGCAACGCGGCGAGCGTGACCGCGCCGCCGGGTTCAACCACCAGCTTCATCCAGGCATAGGCAAACGCCATTGCAGACTGCACCTCGGCGTCGCTGACCGTAAGGCCCCTGACCCCAAGCCGTTGCAGGATCGGAAAAGTCAGCTGGCCTGGCATCGGCGACAGCAGGGAATCGCAGATCGACCCGGTGGCGGTTTCGTTGCCGACCCGCGTGCCGGCGCTAAGGGAGCGGGCGGTATCGTCGAAGCCAGCGGGCTCGACCGTGTGGATGTGCGTCTGCGGCGACAGCGCCGCGAACGCGATCGCCGATCCGGCCGTCAGTCCACCGCCCCCGCAGCAGAACAGGGCGTGGTCGATCCTGTGGCCGGCCGCATCGGCCTGCCGCGCGATCTCCGCGCCGCAAGTGCCCTGACCGGCGATCACATCGATGTCGTCGTAGGGGCGGACCAGTGTTGCGCCCGTCTCCGCCACGAGGGCGTCGCTCAGAGCGTCCCGGTCCTCGTGGTGGCGATTGTACAGGCGCACGGTCGCGCCATAGCCGCGTGTGTTGTCGATCTTCATCCTGGGCGCATCGGATGGCATCAGGATGGTTGCCGGCACGCCCAGCAGCTGCGCGGCGGCCGCGACCCCCTGGGCATGGTTGCCGCTGGAAAAGGCGACGACGCCGCGCGCCCGTGCGGTCTGATCGAGTGCCGTGAGTTTGGTGTAGGCGCCGCGGAACTTGAACGCGCCCGTGCGTTGCAGCGTTTCCGGTTTGACCAGCACACGCGCGTCTGTGCGGCGGTCCAGTTCCGGAAAGGACAAGAGCGGTGTGCGGACCGCCACCTTGTCCAGTCGATGGGCGGCCGTCTGGATGTCATCGAATGTCGGGGGAGTGGACTCGGGCATGACGGTCTCGTGGGCGGTGTGCACCCGCCCACCATAGAGGCGTCGTCAGTCGTGTCCATCGGCGGCTGTGCCTTCAACGGCAGGGGATGAGTCCCCATGTCACAAGCATTGGGGTAACGCGCGGCGTTGTGGCGCGGCCCGGTCGCGTGAGGAGCGAGATCGATGAGTCACGCCAAGAACCTTGCCGTTGCTAGTACGCTTGTGGCGTTGCTCGCGGGCTGTGCCAGCGGGCCGCCGCCGGTCAAGCCGACCTCGGGCGACCTGGAGCAGTTGCGCGCGGCTGAGCAGCAGGCGCTGGAGGATGCGCGGACCGGCCAGTCGGTCAATTGGCATAATCCGAAAACGGGGCACAGCGGCAGCGTCACGGTGCTGGAAACCGAAACTGCGGAAGAAACCGGCCGTGGCCAGCCCTGCCGGCGTATTCAGCGGGTCTTCTCTGCGGACGAGACGACGCGTAGTGGCAATGCCTATGCCTGTCGGACTCCCAACGGCGACTGGACGATCGAACGCGAGGACAGCCTGCTCACCCGCGCACAGCGACAGCGGGCCGAACGCAGGGCGTTGCCGTACTGGCCGCACTACCACTATCGCCATTTCCCGTACGGCTATCCCTATCGCGCGGGCAGTGGCGTCTCGTTCGGCGTTGGGGTCAGCGACAGCTTCTGAGCCCCGTTTCGGGACGCGCCCTCAGCAGCCCAGCAGGTCGGCGATCTCGTCCAGCGTTGTTGCGACCGCTTTGGGCGTTCCGGGAAGCTGTTCCGGGGATGCGCCGAAACGGTTCAGCCAGATCACCTGAAAGCCGAAATACGCGGCGCCGCAGGCGTCCCAGGCGTTGGCGGAGACGAAGGCGATCCGTTCGGCTGCAACGCCCATCCGTTCGACGCCCAGCTCGTAGACGCGCGGGTCGGGCTTGTAGACGCCCACCGGTTCGACCGAGATGACGTCGTCCAGGCGTTCCCGCAGGTTGGCGCTGTCGGTCGCGGCCGTGAGCATGCGCGGCTCGCCGTTCGACAGGATCGCGGTGCCGATCCCTTTGGCCCGGATGCGGTCCAGCGTCTGCGGCACTTCGGGATAGGCGTCCAGGGTGAGGTAGAGTTCGAGCAGGCGCTCGCGCAATTCCCGGTCGTCGAGACCGTGCGCGGCCAGCGCGTGATCCAGGGAGTCCGCGGTGATCTGGTAGAAGTCGGCGTGCGCGTGCATCAGGCTGCGCAGCCAGGTGTATTCCAGCTGTTTGCGTCGCCACAGCTGCGAGACCGGATCAGCCTTGTCCCCCAGCGCACCGGCTTCCTGGGCGACGGCGGAATGCACGTCGAATAGCGTGCCGTAGGCATCGAACAGGCAGGCGCCGATGTCGGCGAAGTTGGAAGCGGTCATGGTGTATGAAAGCCTTGCGGTTCAGGGGGAGCCCCCAAGCGAACCCTGTTGGCCGGGCGATGACAAGTCCCGATCGCAGCTGTGCACGCTGCGCAGGCCCGCCGGAATCGCAGGCTGGCCAAGGCGTCCGACTGGTGTTGGCGCATGTCTTGCCGCGTTTTGGGCGAAGGTCTATGGTCCGCGCGCTGCGGCGCCCGGGGTGGTTGCGCCGCTGTTGCGATAGGCGCGCCGCCTACCCATGTCCGCATTCGGGGTGTGGTGGCTGGCGGACGGGCCGGTGCGAAGCAGACCAGCGAAACGGAGATAAGAACGATGGCCGCGCCGATGTTCCAGGGGTCTTTTTGTGCGTTGATCACACCGTTCACCGAAAACGGGGTCGACGAGAAGGCGTATGCCGAGTTCATCGAGTGGCAGATCGACGCGGGCACCGATGGGGTGATCGCGTGTGGCACGACCGGCGAGTCCCCGACCGTCAGCCACGAGGAGAACAAGCGGATCAATGAGCTGGCGGTGAAGACGGCGAACGGCCGTGTGCCGGTGATTGCGGGGACCGGCTCCAACAATACGCTGGAAGCCATCGACATGACCCGTCATGCCGCCGCGGCCGGGGCGGACGTGGCGCTGGTGGTCACGCCGTACTACAACAAGCCCAGCCAGGAGGGGATGTACCAGCACTTCAAGGCGGTGCACGACGCCACCGACATCCCGATCATGATCTACAACATCCCCGGGCGCTGCATCGTCGACATGGACCCGGAGACGATGGGCCGGCTGGCACAGCTGCCGCGGATCATCGGCGTCAAGGACAGCACCAACGACATCAAGCGTCCGTTCAAGACGCGCGAGACCTGCGGCGAGGACTTCGTGCAGATGTCGGGCGAGGACGCGACGGTGATGCCGTTCCTGTCGATGGGCGGGCATGGCTGCATCTCGGTGACCTGCAACGTGGCCCCGCGCCTGCTGGCGGAGATGCACGACGCCTGGGCAGCCGGCAATGTGGAGCGTGCGCAGGAGATCAACGATCTCTTGATGCCACTGCACGCCGCGATGTTCTGCGAGCCGAGCCCGTCTGCGGCGAAGTACGGCGCGAGCCTGCTCGGTCTCGCCGATGAGCGGGTGCGTCTGCCGATCGTTCCCTTGAGCGACGCTGCGAAGCAGCAGGTGCGTCAGGCGATGTCGCACGTCGGCCTGTTGTCGTAACCGCGCGGGCCCAGAGAGTAACAGACCAAATCCATGGCGACAGCGAAGGAGAAGCAGCGTCAGCGCCGCGGCAAGAACCCGTTCACCGAAACGGGCACGGTCGCGCGCAACAAGCGGGCGCGCCACGATTTCCAGATCGAGGAGACGGTCGAGGCCGGCCTGCAGCTCTACGGCAGCGAGGTGAAATCGCTGCGCCTGGGCCGGGCGTCGGTCGGCCAAGCCTACGCCGGCGAGAGCAAGGGCGAGTTGTGGCTGTGGAACGTGCACATCGACGAGTATCCGCCGGCGATGTTCAACCACGATCCCAAGCGCCCGCGGAAGCTGCTGGTGCACAAGCGCGAGCGCGACAAGCTGTTGGGGGCGCTGAACCAGAAGGGCTACACGCTGGTCCCGATGGATATTCACTTCAACTCGCGCGGGCTTGCCAAGCTCACCCTCGGTCTCGCCAAGGGCAAGAGCAAGGTCGACAAGCGCGAGGACGAGAAGAAGAAGGCCTGGGAACGCGAAAAGGCCAAGGTGCTGCGCGAATACAAGAAGATGTAGGCGCCTGGGGCGCTCGTCGGTGCGTTCGCGTGCCTCAGCGCTCCCTGCGCGCTTATCGCTTCCGGCACAGCGTCAGCCCGTCGCCGATCGGCAGCATCGACAGGCTGACGCGGTCATCGTCGCGCAGCTTGGCGTTGAACGCCCGGATCGCTTCGGTGTCGGCGTCGCGCGCGTCCGCCTCGATCACCCGGCCGTGCCACAGCGTGTTGTCGACGCAGATCAGGCCGCCAGGGCGCAGCAGCTTGAGGCAGCGCTCGTAATAGCCGTCGTAATTCTCCTTGTCGGCGTCGATGAACGCCATGTCGTAGCGCGCTTCTTCGCCTGCGGCCAGCAGGGCATCGAGTGTCTGCAGCGCGGGCTGCAGGTGCAACTGGATACGCTCGTTCAGGCCCAACTCCTCCCACACCTTTCGGGCAATGCGGGTGTAGTCCGCGCTGACGTCGCAGGCGACCAGCCGCCCGTCGGCGGGCAGGGCCAGCGCCATCCAGGCGGCTGAGTAGCCGGTGAAGGTGCCGATCTCCAGGATCGCGCGCGCGCCTGTCAGCTCCGCCAGCAGGTGCAGAAGCTGCCCCTGCTCCGGAGCGACCTGCAGATCCGGATTGGCCATCCGCGCGGTTTCGTCGCGCAGCCGCGTCAGCGTATCCGGCTCGCGCAGCGAGGTCTGCAGCAGATAGGCGTGCAGGTCTTCGCTCAGGCCCAGGGTGTGGCGGGTCATCGGTCGTGGCTCGTGCGATTGGAGAGGACGTGTGCGGCCTGGAATCGTGGCCCCGGATCGGCGGACGAGCAAGACCTCACGGCGTAAAAGCAAAACGGCTCAGTGCGTGCTTGCCGCTCAACCCGGCGATCGTGTATGTCCGGGGCGTGTCAGGATCACGGGGCGTCCCGCATGCGGGCGACACCGTGGAATGCGTCCGGGGCGTAGCTCAGCCTGGCAGAGCGCCTGCTTTGGGAGCAGGAGGCCGTTGGTTCGAATCCAGCCGCCCCGACCAGACTTTTCAATGGGTTAGGCATCTGTAAAAGGCGCGTTAAACTTCTGGAAGAGTTTAACGTTAAACGCATGATTGTGGAACGTGCTCTAATCGTTCCGCGATCGTTCTATCACGTGCAGCACTGGTCGGCCCCGAAACGTGGGTGCCGGTCTCTCCGCGACGTCTTGGTGGGCGATGCGCAGTCCCACCCATACGCCGGCAGTGAACAGGTCGGCGCCGCCGATCACGGCCAGCAGGGGCGCCAACGACAACCTGCTGATGATCCTGTCCGAGACGGACGTCCGCGCGCTGCTGCGCTATATTGTCTACTCCACCGTGTTCGCCGCGATGGCGGCTGTGACCTGGTGGTTCGGCGAGCGGGCCATGACCCCGCCGGCGCTGAAACACCGCGAGTGGTGAAGCCCAAACGGAAGGTAGCCGCTCATAGCAGGATCGCCCCCAACAGCTGCCACCTCCTCCGCCGTCATGGTCGGCTGCCCCTGACCCGGAGCGGCCGTTAACCGTTGCGCTTTCCGCGTTTTTCCTCGGCTTCCTCACGTATTGCCTGAAGTTCCTGATGTACGTCGTCTTTTGTCATTGTTTCAATTTTAACGCGACCTTGTGGTGTAATTATTTTTTGTATGGATTTAGAGATTTTTGTGAGTGCATCCGCTATTTCATGTTCCGCCGGTGTACCTAGAGTTACCAACCCCTTAAAAGCACTAACATCCATTTTCTGCGTCGTAGTTTCCTTCTTTCCATACGTATTCTCGTAATTTACGATGATTGTGAAGGGTTTCAATAGCGTATTGTCTTCGTCATCAAATAATTCATGGCCTACGTTTAGGAAGGTTTCAATTTGATCGCCAGGTGGGAGGACGGGTATGGGTGGTCGACTAGGTGTTTGACGAAAGCTCAAAACAAACTTATTGAAATTATCTTCATCCGCATCTCGGCCAATTTCCACATTATATGCCGGGCCATTCCCGACATTACCGATAACAATATTCAGGCACGTTTTATGTCTTCGGTCGATGCTTAGATATGCGATCACTTTGGGTTCAGTGCCGGCCTGTCGTAGTCGTCTATTTTCTTCGACAAGCGCCTTCGTAAGACGAGTAGAAACTATAGCACTTCCGGCGATCACAACCGTGGCGATCGCCGTTACAATACCCATAATTAACGTCGCATTCATGGACAGTATTCCTTCGTGTAATCGTTCCTATGACCGGTACTTTCAGAGATATTGTAACCCGCCGATGGCCAGCCAGCACCAGTGCCCTCGCTCTCAACCATGATTCTTTGCGAGCGTACGGGCTTTCTCCTCTCGAGCAGCGAGATCCTGGTAGCGCTTGCCTAATCCATCGCTCCGCCGAGCGTTCCACGCCTCAAGGAACCGAAGTTCAAGAGAGTAAGCTTTCGCCTTACGAAGGATAATCGCGATGCGCCAAGCGTAGTAGGGTGCTGGGTACATGCCAGATTCGTAGTAGTGGGTTACCCCGTCGCGGACGATTTCGATGTGCTCGGACAGATTGTTGTCAATCGAACGCAAACGTTGACGGAACTCTTCCTCGCCGCCGCTCGGGTCAACCATACCGCGGTGACCCGTTGCCTCGCCGTACGTCTGGCCCGAAAGCATACCGGACGCAGCCTCGCTAAAGTGCCGCTTCTTGAGCTTTTGGCTCTCGACTGATGTGAGTGCCGGACGGTTTTCGATCAGCTCGCAAAGATTGCGGACAGCTTGCAGATCTTGATTCTTAAGTTGCAAAGCGCACTCTGTGTAATCGTTATCTCGTGGTTATGTTCTTCTGCGCGCGAGCGACAGATTGAAGAAGAGTAACATGCTTAGTCGAGCGTTGCCCCCCCCCCCCCCCTTTTTTTTGTAACCGCTCCTGGCACGAAGCTGACGTACAGTTTCTATTGGAACATGGTTTAGTTATACTGACCGGAGGTGCCCGACGTTAAACTTTAATCATTCCATAGGATTTTGATAGCAAAAACAATCGTGAAGAAACATGCTATCCACAAGACGACGGGACCAGAAGACCCGCGAAATTTAAACCCAAGCGCATCAATTTCAATTGGACCATCCTTCTCTTGCCGGAGAAACACCACAACAATAAAGGCACCTATCGCCGCCATCGGCAATCCGACGATTGTAGAAAATTGGCGCACAACAAGTTCAGTCGAGATTGGATCATTTTGTAAGAGGTACTCAAAGAACCAAGTGAAAATAAATATCAATGCAACAAAAATTGAAAATATCGCGGACACGAAAGCTGCACGTCCGGGACCCGAGCCATCTTTGCCTTTTGGGTCGCGCTCGTCCATCGCTCCAAGCAATCCGTGTTCAAAATCCAAAGCTTTAAAATAGCATAGGTCTACGCGTCCTAGAAGGTCCGCTCCTGGCCCGAAGCTGCCTGAAGGCCTCACACAACCCGCGTCCGGAACTCCCTCGACACCGGACGGCGACGAAGACGGACCACTCTTCAGGGCCTGACCCAGAGCGGTCGCTGTGTCTTAAACCGGAGGCAGTCAGCCTCCGGTTAGCCGCTTACTGGCCTCATGCCATCTTCGAAAAAGATCATCGAACTTATTGGCGCAATCGATATCGTAAAATGCAAGCAGCGACTCGTGACATTGGATAAGACTAAAAAGAGCATCATACATGAATAAAACAGCTGGCCACGAAGGGTCGGGTGCCAAAACAAGCTGGTCGGAAGGAGTTTTGTGAAGGCCGATCATATTCAACGCGTACGCGTCAAAATGTGTTACGGAACTGAATTGCTGATAGATAGGCGCATATAAATCACCAAGTGTTTGTCGATCCAAGGCGGTACTGGATGGAGGTTGAAGCTTATCTCTCTTGTCTGCCATATCGCTTAAAGGCAGAGAATTCCAGCGTTCCAGATACCCTTTTTGTTTTTTCGTTGGTATATCCACCATCCAATCTTCTATAGTTACCCCACTGTTTTCGAGTTCTTCGCGTTGGGAAGAGGTGAGGTTTCGAAATATTTTGTTCGCTTTTGCATAGTAACTACCAATATATTTCACCATTTCGGCGTGATCTGGCTGTCGAGCCAACCAAGACAAGCGAACCGTTTGCTCGTAACGATCCCTAATTAACGACATAGCTGGGAGAGATAACGCCCAAGAAGCGGAGAGGCGAGCAGAGACACTCGTTGTTTCCGAAATATATAATAAACGGGTAAATAAGTGCTGTCGCGGCGTCTCTTCTAATTGAAGATGGCCACCTAGTGCTTCATGAAAATCATCAAAACACTGAGACAGAATCTTTTCTATTTCAGCAACTGGTGGATGCTGGAGATAGGGTCCCAGGTGGTTCGGCACCTGTGCCCTGCTTTGCGAGCTATCGGCCATGGCGACAACGATAACACCTCTAATTCAGGTATGTTAGATGACCGCTCGTGGCCCAAACCGGGCGCGGCAACGAGCGAGCGCTGGGTCCGTAGTGCCCCCGAAAGCTGTCTACAGGGATCGTTCAGTCTGGGTTGAACCACTAGACGTCCGACCGATCGCATCCAACTTTGCCCCATATCAGGGGGTAAATTGGACGGATTGCGGTTGGATAACTGGCGGAAAACTGCGACAGGAGACTGATTTGGGAGCAGGCGGCCGTTGGTTCGAATCCAGCCGCCCCACCAATAAAATCAGATGGTTAGCTAGAGTCTCGCGTGGCGCGTCCAGCTCTCGGCCGTGGAACGTGCTCTAATCGTTCTGCCGTCGGTCTGTCCCAAGCTTGCGGTTGGTTTGCACGGGCGCGCGGGATTTATGTCCATTGTCCGACCGTAGGTGGGCCAGCCGCTGCGCGATTACGATCACGATCAGGTCACGCTAACGGTCGAGCCTGCAGACAATGCGAAGGGTGGCCTTGGCGATTGGGACGTCCCTATCATCACCTTCTCGCGCGTATACGCGGTCAACGGTAACGTGAAAAGATAGTCGGGCGACGTGGATGAGAAGCGCCGTGTACGGGGCGCTCGCTAAATCGTCTAGCGTATTCTACTATCCGGGGAATGCGGGCTCCAAGTACCCGTCAGGCGGGCAATCTTCCGTTCTCGGCTGGATCTCCGGTGCCCGCTAACGTGCCTGCCTGGATTTCTTGACCGAGACCAGAGGGGAAAGCCGGACCTATGCAGATCGAGCATCTGATCGCGTTCAACATCACCTTGCTTCTGGCGATTGCGAGCCCGGGCCCTGCCTTGCTGATCGCCATGCAAACAAGTTTGAGCAGTGGGCGGCGGGCCGGCGTCGCGATCGGGGTCGGCCTCGGCCTGATGGCATCGATCTGGACCGGTCTGGCGCTGGTCGGTCTGAATGCGCTGTTCGAGTTGTTGCCCTGGTTTTATGGCGTGGCGACTTACATCGGGGCCGGGTATCTCGTCTACATCGCCTGGCATATGTGGCGGGACGCCAAGGAGCCGATCAAGGCCGATGTCAAACTGGACCGCCATGCCTTCCGGCAGGGCTTCCTGGTCAACCTGTTCAATCCGAAGTCGATGCTGTTTGCCGCCGGCGTCCTGATCGCGATCTTTCCTCCGGAGATGACGATGGCGGAAAACGCGGTCGTGGTGCTCAACCACCTCGTCATCGAATGGATCTTCTACACCGTGCTGGCCATCGTCATGAACAGTCAGGCCGTCAAGCGCCAGTACATGAAGGCCAAGGCGGTGATCGACCGTGTCGCGGGCATGGTATTGTGCGCGCTGGCGATCCGTCTGGTGCTCAGCAGTCATTGACCTTGTGGTCTCCCCCGGCTTTCACGCCGACGGCTGTCTTGACCGGGCTTGAGCGCGGGGGTAGGGGGAAGAGAGCAATGCGGTGGGTCGCTTGCAACGCGCGGTCCGGGACCAGCCCGGTTGGCGGAGGGGCGCCCATCGACGGGAGCGTCTGCGTGCGCCGTTTCGGCCGGCACGAGGCTGCGGAAGCGGGCGCCGCGCGCGGGGTCCCAGGCAGCCCGGGCTTGTCCGATGGGCACGGCACGACGCGTTGACGCAAGGACGGCAAACGAGACGTCATGCAAGCGCGCATCTATCAGCTACCCAAGACCGCCATGCAGTCCGGCAAGGCCAACACCAACCGCTGGGTTCTGGAGTTCGAGCCCGAACACAAGCGCGAGGTGGAACCGCTGATGGGCTGGACCGCGTCGAGCGAGACCCAGACCCAGGTGCGCATGTGGTTCGCCTCCCAGGAGGAGGCGATCGCGTTCTGCGAGCGCGAAGGCTACATGTATTCGGTCGAGGAGCCGCGCCGGCGCGAGGTCAAGCCCAAGGCCTATGCCGACAACTTCAAATACGGCCGCCTGGGCGTCTGGACGCACTAGGGGCGTTCAAGCCTGCCTGTTGCTTCTGCGCCCGTAGCTCAACCGGATAGAGCACGCGCCTTCTAAGCGCGTGGTTGCAGGTTCAAGTCCTGCCGGGCGCACCACCTTTTTGCGCGCTTCTCGAGCGCGCCGACTGCTGGACACCACCCGCAAGACTCGCGTGTGAGGTGCCATGGCGGACCGGTTGGGGACTCAATTCATGAAGACTTATAGGGTATTCGCCGGTCTTGCGGCGGCGATGGTGTTAGCCGCCGGCACGGGCGCGGCCGCGACCACGCTGCCCGATGTGCGTGAGCCGGCCAGCTATGACAAGCCAAGACCGGTGCGCACGGCGATCGAGCGGATGCAGAAGACCCTGGCCGATCATGCCGAGGATAACTGGCAGGCGCAGCGTAACGCGGGCATCTGCGAGGACGCGGCCCGGCGCCTGCACGACTACGTGACCTCCCAGGCCTATACCGCCGAGTTGGGCGAGCAGCTTTGGCGTGAGTGCCATCAGGCCTACACCGGCGTGGAGTAACCGGCGCTTTGGGCTAGGACGACGCCGTTTCAGTTGGCGTCGGCTCCCGGGCGCGGCCGACGTTATAGCGGTCGATCGCCACGGCCTTGATCAGCGCGTGGACGGGGGTGCCGACCGTGAGGCCCAGCCGGCGCAGCGAGCGCTTGGTGATCCGGGCCCACAGGGTGTGGGCACCTATCTGGACGCTGAGGTCGACCAGCGCCCCCGGATCGGTCCCGATCTCGGCGACGGTTCCCTGCAGCACGTTCAGAATGCTGCTGTCCTGCGGCGGCGATAGCGCCAGGGCGACGTCGCGGGCGCGGATCCGTACCCGCAGGCGCGCGCCCTCGACTAGGTCGAGTTGGCGGACGAACAACTCTCCGCCCTCGAATGTCAGCGCGCTGAGCTGGTCCGCCGGTTCGTGCCGGGCGACCGAGACGGGCAGGGTGGCGCCCGCCTCATAACGACCGGTCAGGGGGCGCAGTTCCAGGCGGCCGGTGACCTCCTCGACCGGGCCGGTGGCGGCGACTTGGCCGTCGTCGAGCAACACCATCGTGTCCGCCAGGCGGACGATCTCCTCCATCGCGTGGGTGACGTAGACGATCGGCAGGTCCAGCTCGTCGCGCAGCCGCTCGATGAATGGCAGCACCTCTTCCTTGCGTGGCTGGTCGAGGGACGCCAGCGGCTCGTCCATCAGTAACAGGCGTGGCCGGGCGAGCAGCGCGCGCCCCAGGGCGACACGCTGCTTCTCCCCGCCCGAGAGGTCGCGCGGACGGCGGCTCAGCAAGTCGCCGAGGCCGAGTAGCGCCACCACCTGGTCCAGCGTGACGCCGGCCGCGTCCTTGGGCGCGCGTTTGGCGCCATACAGCAGGTTGCCGCGCACCGAATAGTGCGGGAACAGCCGGCCTTCCTGAAAGACATAGCCGATGCGGCGGTTTTCGGGCAGCAGATCGATCCCGTGGTCGCTGTCGAACAGCACGCTCTCGCCCACGGCGATCCGGCCGGCGTCTGGACGCACCAGACCTGCCAGCGCGTTGACCAGGCTGGTCTTGCCCGCGCCGGAGCGGCCGAACAGCGCGACGATCCCTTTGGCCGGGCAGGTGAAGTGCGCGTTCAGGCCGAATGGTCCCAGGGATTTGACGACGGAAACGTCGAGCATCGCTTAGCCCGCGATCCGCGCTTTGACGCGGCGCGCCAGGAGTTCGGAGGCCGCGAGCGCGACCAGAGCGAGCACGACCGAGATCGCCGCCATGCGCAGCGCGCCGGATTCACCATCTGGCTGTTGGACCAGGCTGTAGAGCGCCAGCGGCAGGGTGCGCGTTTCGCCCGGGATGTTTGAGACGAAGGTAATGGTGGCGCCGAACTCCCCTAGGCTGCGGGCAAAGCCCAGGATCGCACCGGCCAGCAGGCCGGGGGCGGTGAGCGGCAGCGTAATGGTCACGAACACTTCCAGCCGTCCGGCGCCCAACGTGCGCGCGGCCGATTCCAACCGCGTATCGACTGCCTCCAGCGATAGTCGGATGGCGCGCACCATCAGGGGGAACGCCATCACCGCGGCGGCGAGGGCCGCGCCCTGCCAGGTGAAGGCGATCGTGACGCCGAGACTCTCATCGAGCCAGCCGCCGACCGGCCCCTGACGCCCGAAGGTTAGCAGCAGCAGGTAGCCCACCACCACCGGCGGCAGGACGAGAGGCAGGTGTACGACACCGTTCAGCAGTGTCTTGCCCGGGAACTCCCGTCGGGCCAGCAGCCATGCCACCGCAAGCGCTGCCGGCAGGCCAGTTGCAACCGCCCAGACCGCCACGCGCAGGCTTAAGGTGAGCGCTTCCTGCTCGAGTTCGGTGAGGGCGATCATGCGGGGCGTTTAGCTGCCGGCTGCCGACGCGGCGACGGTGAAGCCGTGCTTGCGGAAGATCGCCTGGGCGGTCTGCGATTGGAAGAAGGTGTAGAGCGTATCCACCTCCGGGCCCTGTGCACCGTCGACGCGGGCGAGCGGATAGTGGATCGGCGGGTGGCTGTCGGCGGGCAGGGTTGCGACCGTTTGCACATCGTCGCTGATCCGGGCGTCGGTTGCGTAAACGATTCCGGCAGCCGTTTCGCCCCGGCCGACCAGGGCCAGAGCGGCGCGCACGTCGGCTGCGAAGGCCGCGCGCTCACGTACCTTGGTCCACAGACCAAGTGTCTGGAGCGATTGCTTGGCGTAAATCCCGGCCGGAACATGGGCCGGGTCCCCAAGCGCCAGGCGCTTGTCGCCGAGTGCCTTGGGCAGATCCTGGATATCGCTTGGAAAATCGGTGCCTTTCGGCGTCACCAGGACCAGTTGGTTGCTTAGCAGGTCGATCCGGCTATCGGGCACGATGGCGTTGCGCTCTTCAAGGTAGTCCATCCAGCCTTCGTTGGCGGAGAGATAGAGGTCCGCCGGTGCCCCGCGGGCGATCTGCTTCGCCAGCGTCGAGGATGCGGCGAAGGACGCCCGGACCGGTGTTTCGGGGTGCGCGTCACGAAACGCCGAGAGTACGGTCTGCACCGCGTTGGTTGTGCTGGCCGCGGCGAACACGGTCAGCGTCGTCCCGGCCTGAACCGGCCAGGCCAGCAGCAACAGCGCGGCAACCAGACCCCCGCGAAGCCATCTATGTCTCACGTGCAAGCCCCCACTCGGAACGAACGACAGGGCTATATTCCGTCATATATAGCGCAAGGTCAAAGCCGGAGGCCTGTCGACGGCTCGTGCCGCCAAAAAAGCTTGAGCAACAACAAAGGTGTTCAGGCATTCATTTTATAAACAGCACCTTATAAGGCGCACCCGAGGTTGTGTGTTGCCGCCAAGCGAAAACACGATCAGGCAAGCCTGATTCATCTTGTCCGTGAACCGCGTGCTAGCGGTCCAGCACGGCGTTCAGACGGTCGGGATAGTTGGTGAACAGGCCGGTGACGCCCCAATCGAGCAATTGGCGCATCGTTGCCTTGTCGTTGATCGTATAGACGTGCAGCCCGAGGCCGGCTTCGCGCACCGTTTCGACAAACGCGGCGTCGATCACCTGCCGGTCTTTGTAGGTCAGGTTTGTGCCGAGTCCCACGGCGTAGTCGTTGATTGCCGCCAGGTCGGCCTCGGTGAGGTTCGCCGGTCCGGGCGTGACGTCGCTCCACTCCTTAAGGGCAGCGCCCTCTTCATAGCCCTTGGGGTGGTACCAGACGAGCTGTACCAAAGGGATTTCGGGGTTCAGGGCGTGCGCCCTCTCGAGCGCATCCTGACTGAACGACTGGATAACGATCGCGTTCGCCTCGACCAGGCCATGGCCTTCCGCCCAATTGACCAGCGCCTCGCTCAGGCCAGGGTTGGCGTCCGGCGACTTGATCTCGATGTAGTACTTTTCGTCCGTCCCGTAGCGCGCGACGATCTGGTCCAGGGTCGGTACCCGCAGCCCTTCGAAAGCGCTGTCTGCCTTGTCCGGATTTTCAGCGTTGAACCAGCTCCCAGCGTCCAACTGCTGCAGTTCGGACAGCGTGAACTCGCCCAGCTTGCCGGAACCGTCGGTCGTGCGATCGACCTTGGTATCGTGGAACGCCACCAGCTTGCCGTCGCGGGTGAGTTGGGCGTCCAGTTCCAGATAGTCGGCGTTCAGCGCGCGGGCTTTGTCGAACGCCGGCAGGGTCGCCTCCGGCGCGTGTCCGCTGGCGCCCCGGTGGGCGATGTTCAGGACTTTGCCCTCCGGCGCCAGCGGATCGGCCTGAGCCATGGGGCCCAACGTCATCACGGCCCCGATAACGGTGATGCCCACCAAGTTTGCGGCGAAAGCTCGCATGATCACACTCCTGGTTCCGATATATTGCGCGTGTCGGGGTGGGGCGTGGGCTACGCCGAACTCTCCGGCGACTCGTCGGCCAGAAGGGCTTGGAACGCGTCCAGGTCGTCGCCGACGGCCGTCCGTGCCTTCTCTTCCATCGCGCGGTAGCGGGCCAGCACGTCCCGTCCCAGGTCCGTCACCCGCGCGCCGCCGCCGCCCTTGCCGCCGGCGTTCGTCTCGACCAGCGGCGCTTGGAAGCACTTGTTCATCGTGTCGATCAGCAGCCAGGCGCGGCGGTAGGACATGCCCATTGCCCGCGCGGCCCCGGAGATCGAGCCGGTGCGCGCGACCGCGTCCAGCAGGTCGGCCTTGCCCGGGCCGATCGCAGTAGCCTCGCCCAGCAGGACCCGCAGGCGTGCGTTGGCCGACATAACGGTCGCTCAGCCGGCCGCGCGGGTCAGGCGGGCGAACCCAGCGTCGAGGTCGGCGATCAGGTCGTCTGGATCCTCCAGTCCGATGTGCAGACGGATCACGGGGCCTGGCGCCTCCCACGTCGTTGCCGTGCGGTGCGGGTCGCTTGGGATCGCGAGGCTTTCGAAGCCGCCCCAACTGGCGCCAAGGCCGAACAGGTCGAAATGGTCCAGCATCGCCGCCACGGCTGCTGGCGCGTAGGGCTGGGCGAGCACGATCGAGAACAGACCGCTCGCCCCATCGAAGTCGCGCTGCCATAGATGGTGCTGGGGATGCTCGGGCAGGGCGGGGTAGCGAACCTCCGCCACCTCCGGTCGCTCCTGCAGCCAGGTCGCGACCTTGAGTGCGCTCGCCTGATGGCGTTCCAGGCGGACACCCATGGTCCTGAGTCCGCGCAGACCGAGGTAGACGTCATCCGGGCCGGCGAAGCCGCCCATGGTGTAGACGGTCTCCCGCAGCCGGTTGGCCCAGGCGTCGCTCGCGGTCACGGCACCCAGCATCGCATCGGCGTGGCCAACGATGTACTTGGTGGCGGCCTGCACCGACAGGTCGACCCCGTGCTCGATCGGCCGGAAGAACAGCGGCGTGGCCCAGGTGTTGTCGATGATGGTCGCCACGCCGCGCGCCTTCGCCGCGGCGGCGAGAGCCGGCACATCCTGCACCTCGAAGGTCGAGGAGCCGGGCGACTCCAACACGACGGCGACAGTGTTGGCGCGAATGCGTGCGTCCAGTCCGGCGCCGTCGATCAGCGGATCGTAGTAGTCGACCTCGACGCCGAAGCTGGTCAGCATCTGGTCGGCGAACTTGCGGGTCGGTGCATAGACGCTGTCGGCCAGCAACACGTGGTCGCCAGCCTTCGCCACCGTCAGCAGGGCTACCACGACCGCCTGCAGGCCGTTGCCGAGCGCGACCGTGTCGGCGCCACCCTCCAGCTCGCTCAGTGCGTCCTCCAGCATCTGGTGAGTGGGCGTACCGAAGCGGCCGTAGACCGTTTCGCCCTTCTCGAATCGACGCCGGCCGCTCGCCTTGAAGGTCGCGGTGTCCGGGGCGATGACGGTGGAGGCGTGGTAGACGGGTGGGTTCACCGCGCCGTCGAAACGGGCTGGGTCGCGGCCGAGATGTCCCAGACGGGTGTCGCGCTTGAAGCGCTTGTCGCTCATCGTGCGTTCCGGATGTGGTTGTGACTGCCAGATGTTTTCCGGATGCGATCCTTTCACGCGGGCGCCTGCGGGCCAAGCCCGCGCATGTGGATTGGCTGGGGGCTGTTTTGCACAGATACGCGCCGGATCGCATGCACGCCTCAAGGTGAATGGCGTTGATTTCTATTCAACCAGGCGCTGATTTTGTTGCCTTTGTCCCCCTGATCCGACAGTGTTTCACGACCGGTTCGGGGATAGAAACTGGCCTGCATGAGATGGGCCGCTGCCCCCATCAAGGAACGTAAGCGCCCAGGACGAGGCGCAGGCGTGACTGACCGGTCTACTCAAAAAAGAATACGACAAACGCGAACAGGGAAAATCAGGCATGAGAAATTTCAAGCTGTTGGCAGCCGCTGCTGTCACGGCCGCCGGTGTCGCCGGCGTTGCAGCCGCCCCCACCGCGCAGGCCGGTGAGGTGATGGATTCGGTGATGGAGAACGGCACGCTGCGCTGCGGCGTGAACACCGGTCTGGCCGGCTTCTCGATCGCCGACGACCAGGGCAACTGGACCGGCCTCGACGTTGAGTACTGCCGCGCCGTGGCGGCTGCCGTGCTCGGCGATCCGGAGGCCGTGCAGTTCGTCGAGCTGTCCGCGCAGCAGCGCTTTACGGCACTGCAGGCGGGCGAGATCGACATCCTGTCCCGCAACACCACCTGGACGCTGACCCGTGATGTCTCGCTCGGCATCCACTTCGCCGGCGTGACCTTCTACGACGGTCAGGGCTTCATGGTGCCCGCCGACCTCGGCGTGGACAGCGCAAAGGACCTGTCGGGTGCCAGCGTCTGCGTACAGTCCGGCACCACCACCGAGCTCAACCTGGCCGACTATTTCCGGGCTCAGGGCATGGACTTCGAGCCGGTTGTCTTCGAGGGCTTCGAGGAGTCCCTGAGCGCCTTCTTCGCTGGCCGCTGTCAGGTCTACACCACCGACAAGTCCGGGCTTGCGGCGATCAAGTCGGTCGATGCGCCGGATCCGGACGCTTACAAGATCCTGCCCGAAACGATCTCCAAGGAGCCGCTGGGCCCGAGCGTGGCGCGCGGTGACGACGAGTGGTTCGCGGTCGCGAAGTGGGTCCTGTTCGCGCTGATCCAGGCCGAGGAGTCCGGCGTCAACAGCGAGAACGTCGACGAGATGATGGACAGCGACAATCCGACGATTAAGCGTATGCTTGGCCAGTCGGGCGACATGGGCGAGAAGTTGGGCCTGGATCCCAAGTGGGCCTATCGCGCCATCAAGATGGTCGGCAATTACGGTGAGATCTACGCCCGCAACGTCGGTCCGGAGACCCCGCTCGGCTTGGAGCGCGGCGTCAACGATCTGTGGACCGAAGGCGGCCTGATGTACGCCCCGCCGATCCGTTAACGCCTGCCAACGGGACCGCTGGCTTCGGCCGCTCCCTTCCGTGTGCCGTTCCGCCGTGCGCAGCCGGGTCTGCGTGGGGCGGGGCGTGGCGCGGTCCTGCGGCCGGCCGGCGGTTTCGGGTGCTGGCCTAACGCTCCCGTATTCCGGCTATATTTTTGATACGAAGGTCAACGATCGCTATGACCGATCAGGCTGACCGACGTGCCGGCGCGCAGTCTCAGGCTTCGCCGCAGGCGACGCCTGTGTGGCGTGACCCGCGTACCCGCGCGATCATCTGGCAGGTGCTCGTCTTGGGCGGGGTCATCGCGCTCGGCGTCTATCTCGTCCACAATACGCTCGCCAACCTCGAGGCCCGCTCGATCCGTACCGGCTTTGGCTTTATGGATCATGAGGCCGGCTTCGCGATCGGCGAGAGCCCCCTGGTCGATTACACAGCCGCGGATTCCTATGGCAAGGCGTTCGTTGTCGGGCTGTTGAACACGCTGCGGGTCTCGCTCATCGGGATCGTTCTGGCGACCATCATCGGCGTGATCATGGGGGTCGCGCGGCTGTCGTCGAACTGGCTGGTGGCCAAGTTGGCCTCGGTCTACGTCGAGGTTATGCGCAATATACCGGTGCTTTTGCAGCTTTTCTTCTGGTACGGCGCGATTTCCTACCTGCTCCCGGCCGTACGCCAGGCGTTACAGCTCATGCCGGGTGTCTTTCTGTCGAAGTCCGGGCTGCGGTTCGCCGTGCCGGTCGCCGATCCGGTGCACCCCTGGATGGGGTTGGCATTCCTCGCCGCGATCGGCGGGTGCGTCCTGTATTACCGCTGGTCGAAGCGGCGCCAGGCGCAGACCGGCGTGGAGCCGCGTCTGGGCTTGCCGCTGGCCGGCTTCCTGATCGGCTTGCCGGCGCTTGTCTGGCTGATCGGTGGCGCGCCGACGGCGATGGATGTGCCGGAGCTAACGACCTTCCGCTACCAGGGCGGCACTAGCGTATCGCCGGAGTTTCTGGCGTTGCTTCTGGGGCTGACCTTCTACACCGCCGGGTTCCTGGCGGAGATCGTCCGCGCTGGCATCCTCGCCGTTCCCCACGGGCAAACCGAAGCGGCGAGCGCGCTTGGCCTGCGGCGCAGACAGGTGCTGCGCCTCGTGCTGTTGCCGCAGGCGCTCAGGATTATCGTGCCGCCGACCACCAACCAGTATCTGAACCTGACCAAGAACTCCTCGCTGGCGGTCGCGATCGGCTATCCGGATCTGGTGTCGGTCGCCAACACCTCATTGAACCAGACCGGGCAGGCGATCGAGTGCATCTCGATCATGATGGCCTGCTACCTGACGATCTCGCTCACCATCAGTTTCTTCATGAACTGGTACAACAAGCGCATCGCGCTGGTGGAGCGGTAAGGCCATGAACATGTCCGATACCGGTACCCCCGGCCATCAGCAAGGCAGCCGATCCCCGCAGCGCAAGCCGCCTGCAACCAGCGTGGGTGTGCTGGGATGGCTGCATGCGAACCTGTTCAACGGCTGGTTCAACACGCTGCTGACCGTGCTATCCCTTTACCTTCTATGGACGGTCGTACCGCCGCTGTTCGACTGGCTGTTTTTCGACGCGATCTGGGCCAACGTGCCGGCCGAGGTCTGCCGTGAGAGCCGCGGCAGCGGCGCCTGCTGGGCCTTCATCCGCGATAGGTATCGGCTGATCCTGTTCGGCACCTATCCGTTCGAAGAGCAGTGGCGCCCGTTGGTCGGGGTAATCGTACTGCTGGCGGTGATCGCGTTCAGCTGTTTCCGCCGCTTCTGGCGACCCTGGCTGGCGTTGGTCTGGCTGGGGGCGCTGCTGGTCTATCTGATGCTGTTGGGCGGCGGCGTGTTCGGGCTGAGTTCGGTCCGCACGGACCTGTGGGGCGGTCTGCCGCTGACCCTGCTGCTGGCGGTGGTCGGCATCGTGGTCGCCTTCCCGCTGTCGCTGCTGCTGGCGCTCGGCCGGCGGGCGGAGCACATGCCGATCGTCAAGGCGATCTGCGTCGGCTACATCGAGCTGATCCGTGGCGTGCCGCTGATCAGTTTGCTGTTCATGGCATCTTTTATGCTGCCGCTGTTCATGCCCACCGGGGTAACCATCGACGCGCTGATCCGCGCCCAGGTCGCGATCATCGTGTTCGTCAGCTCCTACCTCTCGGAGGTCATTCGCGGCGGGTTGCAGGCCCTGCCGCGCGGCCAGTACGAGGCGGCGCAGGCGATGGGCCTGACCTACTGGCAGATGCAGCGCAAGATCATCCTGCCGCAGGCGATCAAGATCTCGATCCCGCCGATCGTGAACACCTATCTAGGCATGTTTAAGGACACCTCGCTGGTCGCGATCGTGTCCCTGACCGATCTGTTGCTTGCGACCCGGCAATCATTCGCTGACCCGGAATGGCGGCCCTTCTTCGTTGAGGGCTACGTCTTCATCGCCTGCATCTACTGGAGCTTCTGCTTCTTTATGTCGAAGTATTCGCAATACCTCGAGCGCGCGCTCTCTACCGACCATACGCGCTAAGCCGCCACGCGATCAGGAATACCACACCATGAGCGACACCCACGGCGTTACCGCTGACGAGAAGAACCGCGAAGCCGCCCGGCGCATGCCGGCCCCGGAGAATGACGCGATCATCGAGATGCAGGACGTGAATAAGTGGTTCGGCCAGTTCCACGTCCTTAAGGACATCAACCTGGCGGTCAACCGCAAGGAACGGATCGTCGTCTGCGGCCCATCCGGCTCGGGGAAGTCGACCCTGATCCGCTGCGTCAACCGGCTGGAAGAGCACCAGGCCGGCAAGATCATCGTCGACGGAGTCGAGCTTACCAACGACATCAAGAAGATCGAGCAGATCCGCCGCGAGGTCGGCATGGTGTTTCAGCACTTCAACCTGTTTCCGCATCTGAGCGTGTTGGAGAATCTCACCCTCGGTCCGATCTGGGTGAAGAAGGAGCCGAAGGCCGACGCCGAGGCGACCGCGATGCGGTATCTGGAGCGGGTGAAGATTCCGGAGCAGGCGCACAAATACCCGGGCCAACTCTCCGGCGGCCAGCAGCAGCGTGTCGCGATCGCGCGCTCCCTGTGCATGAACCCGAAGGTCATGCTGTTCGACGAGCCGACCAGTGCACTCGATCCCGAGATGATCAAGGAAGTGCTCGACGTCATGATCGAACTGGCGGAGACCGGTATGACCATGGTCGTGGTTACCCACGAGATGGGCTTCGCGCGTACGGTCGCCGACCGCGTGATCTTCATGGACGAGGGCGAGGTGATCGAGCAGAACCCGCCCGAGGAGTTCTTCCACAACCCGCAATCGGAGCGGACGAAGTCCTTCCTGAGCCAGATTCTGAAGCACTAGGACGGGTGCGATAAGCGGGCGCGTGCCGATGCCCACTTTCGATAGGGCCTTCGAAGCCGATTAGCTGACTAAGTAAGTCTGCCCTGCGAGCAAAGCGGACGGTCGAGCTTGCTGGCAAGGTCGTGGTGTCTGGGCGCGGCCTCTTGTCCTGTTACCTCGATGCCTAGACGCTTTAAGTGCTGAGAACATCCGGTGATCGACGCCGGCAAGCTGAATTCGTCTGTTCCCCATTGGTGTATCGCGAGCGATGCGCGTGACCCGCGAAGAGGCTCCTATTGCTCGCGCTAAACGATAAATAAATTGTACCGAGAAGAAATAAATTTTATCACATGATAAGTGTATTATGCCGGATGTTCAGCTGTAGTATAGCCCTATGTATATTTTCGACATGAATTATTTGGCAATTTATGTTTTTTTTACTCCTAAGGTGTGAAAATCAAATTTGGAAATAGGGGGTCGAACAGCTTTTTTGCCTGATCCTGGAAGTGAAATATGAATATGTAGGTTGGTGGAAACTAAACGTTATGAAGAAGTTTGGTGCACGAATGTCTGTCCTTAACAAGTTGAAGGTGAGTACACGTCTCATTGGCGGGTTCACGATGCTTACCGTTCTTGCGATGGGGCTTGGCGCTGTGGGCTGGTTGTCGGTGCGGAGTATCGATACCGAGCTGAGCGGAATTTCGGAGGTCGCGGCCCCGGCGATCGAAACGACCGACGATCTGATCGCCGACATGTGGCAAAGCACCAAAGTCGCCCACGAAGTGGCCGGTGCCGAGACGCTCGATGAACTGACGAGTCTCGAGCAGGATCTGACACGGCTCAGGAAGGGGTATGCCGCGTCCGAGCGCGAACTCGACGCGGTCGTTGATGATCCGGCGATGCAGCAGCCGCTCGAGGCCGCGCGCCCCCTTAAGAGCGACTATGACGGCCTGTTGGGTGATTTGGTTGCCGAACAGCGAACTTTGCTCAGTGAGCGTTCGGCCGCGCGCGAGAACGTGCGGGCGTTCGAGAAGGTCGACGCCAGTTTGAAAGCGCAGCTCACCGGGTTTGCGGACCGTAACGAGTCGCAGATGGCGGAAGCCAAGCAACGGGGTAATGAACTCGCGCGATCTGGCGCGAGTGGCCGTGCGGTCAACGGGGTCCTCGGCGATCTGTTCGATAAAGACTATCCGGTCGTAGAGGCGTCTCTCAAGCTTCGGGCCCTCGTGGGTGAGATGGGCGCCGTTGCCCGATCGTATCTGGCGGAAACGAAGCTTGCCGATCTGAATCCGATCGAAGCGCGTTTTTTAGAGCTAAACGAGCAGATAGATCGCTATCTCGCAGTCATGACCACGCATGTTGAGAGCCCGGGAGGCAAGCGGGATCTGCAGAGCCTGAAGTCTGGCTTTCTGGCGTGGCGTGATCAGATCATCGGGCAGTCAGGGCTGTTCCAGGAGCAGGCCGCCTTTCTCCAGGCGCGCGCCAATCTTAAGGCAGGTCTTGCGCGCGCGCAGACGGCCGCGGACGAGACGATCGCTTCGCTCGACAAGGTGGCCATTGCGGCGGATGCCTTCAGCAAGGAGTCCGATGCCGATGCCGCAGCCGCGGTAAGCCAGGCGAGCATGATCATCCTGGTTCTCATCGCCGCTGCCACCGTCGTGGCCGGTGGGCTCATCCTGATCGTCGTGTCCACGGTGACAAATCCGATCAAGGCGATCACCGACACCATGCGCAAGCTGGCGGATGGCGACAGCAGTGTGACGGTGCCTGGCGCCGGCCGCTCCGACGAGATCGGCGAAATGGCGGGTGCGGTACAGGTGTTCAAGGACAACGCCCTGGAGAAGGAGCGCCTGGAAGCCGAGCAAGAGGAAGCCGAGAAGCGGGCCGAGGAAGAGAAGCGTCAGGCGATGCAGGATCTCGCCAACCGGTTCGAGAGCGAGGTTGGCAGCATCGTCGAGATGGTCAGCTCTGCGGCGACCGAGTTGCAGGCAACCTCTCAGCAGCTTTCGGCGGCGGTTGAGGAGACTGAGGCGCAGACCAGCGCAGCTGCCACCGGCGCGGACCAAGCGTCGGGAAGTGTGCAAACGGTTGCTTCGGCCGCAGAAGAGCTGTCCGCAGCCATTCAAGAGGTTAACGGTCAGGTCTCCAATGCGGCCGGCAAGCTGCAATCGACCGCTCAGGGCGCCCGCAATGCCGAAACCAAGATGGACGAGCTCCTGAAATCGGTCGGTCAGATCGACGAGGTGGTCGAGCAGATCAGTGACGTGGCCGAGCAGACCAATCTGCTTGCCCTGAATGCGACGATCGAGGCCGCCCGCGCCGGCGAGGCTGGCAAAGGCTTCGCCGTGGTGGCCCAGGAGGTCAAATCCCTGGCCAATCAGACCCGGCAGATGACCGACAACATCGCTAGCCAGCTTGCGACGGTGAAGCAGGCCTCTCAATCGGCCGTCGATGGCACGCGCACCATCGTGGGCGAAGTCGAGACGATCAACGAGACGACCGGCACCATCGCGGCCTCGGTCGAGGAGCAGACGGCGACCACCTCGGAGATCAGCCGGAGCGCTCAGGAAGCGGCTAAGGGCACAGATGCGGTGTCCGGCAACCTGGGCAGCGTCAAGGAAGCCGCCAGCCATACCGCCCAGGCGTCAGGCAGCGTCAGCCAGGCCGCGGATGACTTGGCTCAGCAGGCCGAGGGGCTGAAATCTGCGGTTCAGACCTTCCTGTCCGAGGTCCGCGCCGCCTAGCGCACGTATGTCTTCAGCGCCGCTGGCACGGACCGAACTCGGGTTTTGTGTCGGCGGCGCTGTGTGGTTCCGACCCGATCAGCACTTTGACGAACAGCGGATAAAGTCCGCCTCACGTGGTAGCGGGTTTTCGCCTGCGATGGTGGCTAGACCGGTGGGATCAGGCCGGTCATCCGCGGGTCGTCGATCCGTTTCTGCTCCCGCTCGACCGGCGTGAAGCCAAAGCGCTGATACAGCGTGAGCGCCTTGGGATGATCGAGGGTGCAGGTGTTCACCGTGACCTTCTCGGGCGCATAGGACCACGCGATGTCGAGCGCGGTGCCCAGCAGATAGCGCCCCAGGCCCTGGCCTATAAACTCCGAGGTCACGCCGAGGTAGGCGAGGTCGATTACCTGCTCGTAGCGCCGGTCGATCTCCGCCATGCCGGCCGGGCTGCCGTTGCAGTACAGGACGTACACCTCGACGTCCGGATTGGTGATGACGCGCTCCAGTGCGGCGTCGTCCAAGGCGCGCCGTTCCCACCACAGCCAGTCGCGACCGATCGTGTTGTACAGGAAGCGGTAAAAGGCGATCGTTGGTGGTTCCGCGCGCATTAAGGCAACGCGCTTGCCCGCCGGGGCGTTGGGGGCGGGGTCTGCCGGCGGCTGGGTCATCTCCAGGTAGGTGATCGTAATGTCCAGTTTGCCGAATTCGTCCGGCTGGACACGATCCTCCGGTGGCGCGCCGGGGCTGGTCAGCCAGCGGCCCCATACGCCGACATCCTGCGCCTCGTAGCCAAGCGCCAGATAGAACCCTTGTGCGGCTTGGTTGCTGCCGCGCAGCATCAGCTGTGCCTTGGGAATCTGCTGCTCGGACAGCCACAGCTCGCCCGCCCGGACCAACTGGCGGGCATAGCCACGGTTCCGATGGTTGGGATGGACGCTTAGATAGTACATCCAGCCACGCCGGCCGTCGTGCCCCAAGCCGATCGAGGCCACGATCCGCCCGGCCGCACGTCCGACCAGCAGGTGCGCGTTGTCGGCTTCCAGGAAGCGCGCGACATCGGTTGCAGGATCGTTGTACCAGCGGGTGAGTTCGCAGCTCTCCCACAAGGCGATCACCGCATCGCGGTCGGCGTATTCGGCCGCCTGGATGTGGAAGTCGTCGTCGGCGTCGGTCAAAGCGCAGATATCCTTGGGCGTTTGCGCGGGGAGGTGGCGCTCAGGCGCGACCGTTTTCCACCGGCATGTTCAGCTCTTCCCGGCCCCAGTCGGTCCAGGAGCCATCATAGAGCGCGATGTCGCGGTAGCCGGCAACGTGCAGGGCCAGGTTCAGGACGGCGGCGGTGACGCCGGAACCGCACGAGGTGACGACAGGGCGCTTGGGGTCGATTCCGGCTTCGCCCAGGAGACGCTGCAACTCCTCCGGGCTTTTCATCGTGTTCGTCTGGGGGTCGAGCAACTCGGTGAAGGGGAGGTTGGCCGACCCGGGAATATGTCCGGTGCGCAAGCCTTCACGCGGCTCCGCGACTTCGCCGGCGTAGCGCTCAGGCGCACGGACGTCGACGATCTGTTCTTTCTGGCGGGTCAGCTCGCGGTTCACCTGATCGCGGTCGCGCAGCATCGTATTGTCGAACCGCGCGGTGAAGTGACGCTCCTCACCGGCGCGCCCCTTGCCATCCTCGACCGGTTTGTCCTCCGCCAGCCATTTGGGCAGGCCGCCGTCCAGGACCGCGACGTCGCGGTGGCCCATGGCGCGGAACATCCACCAGACACGTGGGGCGGAGAAGATGCCGCGCTGATCGTAGACGACGATCCGGCTACCGTCGCCGAGACCCAGCTTGCGTACCTTGGCGGAGAACTTCTCCGGCGGCGGCATCATGTGCGGCAGGTCGCTCGTGGTATCGGCGATCTCGTCGATGTCGAAGAAGACCGCGCCCGGGATATGCTGCTGCTCGAACGCCGCGCGTGCGTCCACGCCTTCGTGCGGCAGGTAATAGCTCGCATCGACGATCCGCACGTCGGGGGCGCGCAGATGCTGATAGAGCCAGTCGGTGCTCGCCAAGGCGTCTGGATTGGTGCGCGTCATCGCAGGTCCTTCGTTGTCTGCTCGCAGGCGGTCCGGTGTGCGGGGGACCGCCGTCAGTCCACCAGGTGAACGTTGATCCGGCGGTTCTGCTTGCCCTTGCTTTCGACTTTGCCCACGCGCACGGCGCCGATCTCGCGCGTGTTGGCGACGTGGGTGCCGCCGCAGGGCTGGTAGTCGACCTCGCCGATCCGCACGGTGCGTACCCAACCACCGTCGACCGGCGGTTTGACCGACATGGTGCGGACCAACTGCGGGTTGGCTTCCAGCTCCGCGCTGGAGATCCAGTCGGCCGTGACCGCGTGGGCGCCCTCGATCAGCGCGTTCAGGTCGCGCTCGAGGGCTTCCTTGTCGACGCTTTCGCCTTGCAGCGCGAAGTCGAGGCGGCTCTTCTCCGCACCGATCTGCCCACCTGTGACCGGCCCGTCGACCAAGCTGCACAACAGATGCAGCGTCGTATGCATACGCATCAGCCGGTGCCGCCGGTCCCAGTCCAGTTCCGCCGTGACCGTGTCGCCAGGCTGGGGCAGGGCGGCGTCCTCGGCCGGGATCAGCAGACACCCCTGACCGTCTTCGGTCTTGCGGGTGTCGCGGATCTGTATCTCGCCACCGGACCAGAGCAGCCGGCCGCTATCGCCCGGCTGCCCGCCGCCCATGGGATAGAACACGCTGCGGGTGAGCAGGATTCCCGCCTCGGCATCGGCCGAAACGACCTCCGCCGTGCAGCTGTGCGCGTAGGCGTCCTGGCGGAACAGCAGTTGCATCGCGGTGTCCCTCTAGCTCTCCAGCCAATCCGGAAGCGGCAGACCCTTCTCGCGCAGGAACGCCGGATTCCAAAGTTTGGAGACGTAGCGCGTGCCCCAGTCGCACAGGATGGTGACGATGGTATGCCCGGGTCCGAGTTCCCGGGCCAAGCGCTTGGCGCCGGCGACGTTGACGCCGCTGGAGGCGCCCATCACGAAGCCCTCGTGCTTCAGCAGGTCGAAGACGACCGACACACTTTCCTCGTCCGGGATCTGGAACGGGAAGTCGATCTCCAGGTCCTCCAGGTTGCCGGTGATCCGGCCCTGGCCGATGCCTTCGGAAATCGAGGAACCTTCCGCCTTCAACTCGCCATGAGCGTAGTAGTTATAGAGCGCCGCGCCGGGCGGGTCGGCCAGACCAACCTTGAGTTCCGGGTTGCGTTCCTTGAGCGCCATCGCGGTGCCCGCCAGCGTACCGCCCGTGCCGACCGCGCAGATGAAGCCGTCGACCTTGCCGTCGGTCTGACGCCAGATCTCCGGGCCGGTGGTCTCGTAGTGGCCGCGGCGGTTCGCCTGGTTGTCGAACTGGCGGGCCCAGATCGCGCCGTTCGGCTGGCTCTGGTTCAGCTCTTCGGCCAGCCGGCCGGAGACGTGGACGTAGTTGTTCGGGTCCTTATAGGGGACGGCCGGCACCTCCTTCAGCTCCGCGCCGCACAGCCGGAGCATGTCCTTCTTTTCCTGGCTCTGCGTCTCCGGGATCACGATCACCGTGCGGTAGCCGCGCGCGTTGCCGACCAGGGCCAGGCCGATGCCGGTGTTGCCGGCGGTGCCCTCGACGATCACGCCGCCGGGTTTGAGCGCGCCGCGCGCTTCCGCGTCCTGGATGATTGCCAGCGCTGCGCGATCTTTCACCGAACCGCCGGGGTTCAGGAACTCGGCCTTGGCGAGAATCTCGCAGCCGGTTTCTTCCGAAGCTTGGCGCAGGCGCACCAGCGGCGTGTTGCCGATGGTGCCCACGAAGCCGTCTCGAACGTCCATCAGATCGATCCGTTTTTTAGCCGTTAGCGGAAAGCGGGTCGCGAGACTAGGGCGGCCCATGGGCCCAAGCAAGAGCCGGGATCGCCCCTCACGCGCCTGGAGCTGATGCCCCCGCGCGCTCGCGCAAGCGCGTCTGGTTCAGCGCCAGCCAATACAGGGCCATCACGGTCGGCGCGTTGTCGGCCGGGCCCTGTCCCAAAAGGTCGAAGGCTGCGTCGAAGGCCATTGCGCGGGCGTGGATGTCCTCGTTTTCGTGATCAAGCCCGTGCAGTCCGCCGGCGTTCGTGGCGTCGATCAATCCGCAATACAGGCGGATCGTCTCGCTGCTGCCGCCTGGGGTGGCGAGGTAGTGCGAGATCGGGATCAACTCTTGCAGGTGAAGGCCGGATTCCTCGTCCGCCTCGCGCCGGGCGACGTCGTCGGGGTCTTCATTCGCTTCGATGATTCCAGCCACCACCTCGATCTGCCAAGGTGGCATCCCGCCGGCGAGCGCGCCGGGGCGGAACTGCTCGATCAATACCACTTCGTCGCGCACCGGATCGTACGGCAGAACAGCAACGGCATGGCCGCGCTCGAACACCTCCCGGGTCATCGGCTCCGACCAGCTTCCGTCGTGCTTGCGATGCCGAAGCTGGTAACGATCGATCCGGAAGAAGCCTTTGAATGGAGAGTCCGCCGCCAGGATCTGAACGCTGTCGGGCGTGTCGGCGTCGCTCAACGGTCGGTCGGTCGGCAGGCGCGTGGCGCGCGGCTGATCGGCGGTCATAATAGCGTCCTTGGCGGATCGTGGTTCGCGATGGCGCTAGAGCCTATGGCATGCGTCGGCGACAGCGAAATGGCAGGCTTGTGACGACCATACCCGGCTTCCGACGTCCGTTCCGCGTGTACGGGCAGGGGCGGGCATGCCTAGAGGTCAATCTGAAAGGGCCATCAGCGATGACGGTGTTGAGTGAACGTGTGAGCTTTCCGGGGTCCCAGGGGCACGAATTGGCGGCACGGCTCGACCGCCCGGAAGCGCGGCCGCGGGCCTATGCCCTGTTCGCGCATTGCTTCACCTGCACCAAGGACCTCTATGCCGCCCAGCGGATCGCGGCCGCGCTGGCCGAACAGGGGGTGGCTGTGCTGCGCTTCGATTTCACCGGTCTCGGGCACTCGGAAGGCGAGTTTGCCAACACGGATTTCACCTCCAACGTCGACGATCTGGTGCAGGCCGCCGATTTCCTGGCCCGCGCGTACGACGCCCCGCAGCTGCTGATCGGACATTCCCTGGGCGGCGGCGCAGTGATCGCGGCGGCCCGGCGCATTCCCGCAGCTCGGGCGGTGGCCACGATCGGCGCCCCGGCGGATCCGGAGCACATCCGCCACTTGTTTGCCGACAAGCTTGACCAGATCGAGGCGCAGGGTACGGCGGAGGTCGCGCTTGCCGATCGGCGGTTCACCATCTCGCGGCGGTTGCTCGAGGATATCGCCGGACAGACCCTGCACGACGATCTGGCCCATCTGAAAAAGGCCCTGCTGGTGTTCCACGCGCCGCGCGACGAGGTCGTGGGGATCGACAACGCCTCGACGATCTTCACCGCCGCCAGACATCCCAAGAGCTTCATCTCGCTCGACGACGCCGATCACTTGTTGCGGCGGAAGGCGGATGCCGTCTACGTCGCCCGTACGCTCGCCGCCTGGGCGGAGCGCTACCTCGAGACGCCGGAAACGGATGACGCAAGCGCGGCGACGCCATCGGCGGAAGGCGAGGTTGTGGTTCAGGAAACCGGCGCCGGCCTGTTCCAAAATGCGGTGCGCAGCGGCCACCATCGGCTGCTGGCCGATGAACCGCGGGAGGCTGGCGGCACCGATACCGGCCCGTCGCCCTACGATTTCCTGCTCACGGCGCTTGGCGCTTGCACCTCCATGACCCTGCGGATGTACGCCAGTCACAAGAACCTGTCGCTGGCACGGGTTACGGTGCGCCTGAGGCACCAGAAAATCCACGCCGAGGATAGTGGCTCAGGAAGCGGCAAGGCCGACCTCCTGACCCGCAGGATTCGGCTGGAAGGCGACTTGACCGCCGCGCAGCGCCAACGCCTGCTTGAGATTGCAGACAAATGTCCGGTGCACCGAACGCTCGAAGGCGATATTCGCGTACGCTCCGAACTCGATACGCCGGACTCGCTAACTCCCGGTCAAGGAAGCTCGTAGTACCCTTAGGCCCAATGGAATGGGGCGATCTGGCGATCGGCTGGATGACGGCCGGACGCGTAGCATAGAAAGCTAAACCAATGCTGCCCAGGATTGAAAGACGACCCTTCCTTGGCCTTCAAAGGCGTGACGCGGCGCTGCTGAAACGTCCAGACGGCCGCTATCCGCACGCGTACGTGCCGGAATTGGCCGACAATTTCGCATCCGGGCGCGTCGACCGGCGGGGGTTCCTGCGTACGGCTTGCCTGCTCGGGGTCTCCGCGGGGGCGGCCTATGCCTTTGCCGGTGTGGTGGATGGTGGCGCGATGGCACCGCCGGCGCGCGCGCAGGCTGCCCCGCAACAGGGCGGGGAACTGCGCTTCGCCATGGAGGTGATGGAGATCACCGACCCGGCCGCGTTCGAGTGGCCGCAGCAGGCGAACGTGACCCGTTGGATCGTCGAGTACCTGACCCGGACCGGGCCGGATAACGTGACGCTGCCCTACCTTGCGGCGGGTTGGGAAGCGTCGGACGACCTCAGGACCTGGACCTTCACGTTGCAGCGGGAGGTGCGCTGGTCGAACGGCGATCATTTCACCGCCGATGACGTGGTGGCGAATTTCCAACGCTGGTTGGATCCGCAGCGCGGGTCGTCGAACCGCTCGCTGTTCGATGGCTTGGGCGAGCAGGTGTCGGTTGCTGGTCCGGGCGACCTGTCGCAGACGCAGATGCGCCTGCGGAACGGAGCGGTCGAGAAGGTCGACGCGCATACGGTCCGCTTGCATCTCTCGCGTCCAGACCTGTCGATTCCCGAAAATCTGTACAACTATCCAGCCGCCATCCTGCACCGTGACTTCGACGCAATGGGCGGCGACCTGCGCGCAAATCCGATCGGGACCGGGCCCTACCGGCTGGCGGGCTTCCAACCGGGGGAAGAGGCGCTGCTGATCCGTCGCCCGGGCGGCTATTGGGGGGAGCCGCCGCACCTGGACGCGATCCGTTATATCGATCGGGGGTTGAGCCGCCGGCAAATGCTGGGAGCGCTGCTGGACGACGAGGTCGACGGTGTTCAAGAGGTCGATGTGGGCGACCTGAAGGCGGTGGAGGGTGTCTCGGGCATCGATCTGCATGCTGTTCCCACGGCACGCACCGGCGTTTGCCGGATGCGGGTCGACCGGCCGCCGTTCGACGATCTCCGTGTGCGTCAAGCGGTCCAGCGCGCCGCGGATAACCGCGAATTGCTGACCCACGGGTATGACCGCCGGGGCATGCTGGCGGAAAATCATCACGTTGGCCCGATGCACCCGGAGTACGCAGCCCTCCCGCCCGTTCCGCGCGACCCCGGGCGGGCCCGTGCGTTGTTGAGCGCGGCCGGCTATCCGGATGGGCTCCAGCTCACCATCGCCGTCGGCAACGTGCAGGGGCCGTGGGAGCAGCGCGTGGCCCAGTTGTTACAGCAACAGCTCGCGCAGGCGGGGATCGATCTGCGCCTGCAGGTGATGACCCCGGGCGAGTATGCCCGGCAGTGGAAGGACGTCACCTTCGGCATAACCTCCTGGACGCACCGCCCACTTGGGGTGATGGCGTTAAACCTGGGCTATCGCTCGGGGCAGGCGTGGAACGAGACCGGCTACGCCAATCCGGAATTCGATGCCAAGCTCGATACGGCGAACAGTCTGCTCGATCCCAACGAACGCCGGGAAGTGATGGCGGAGGTCGAGCGCATCCTGCAGGACGATGCGGTGATGGTGCAGCCGTTTTGGCGCAACCAGTATGTCGCGACCCGCAGCCGGGTGCGGGGCTACCAGACGCATCCCACGCAATATCATCAGTTTCAGGACGTCTGGCTGGACGACGCCTAGCCGAGTGCGATGTCCGTCATGCTGTTCCCTTGCCCACGTCGATCGGCTACGACCGGGCTATCGATCGAGGGCGAGAGTTCGCTGAGAGGGGGACCGCGTGGAGGCGAGCTGGCAGTTGCAGATCCTGGTGCTGGTCGCGGTGATCGCAGCGGCCGCGGTGACCGGGCTCAAGTTTTACGAAGATCGCAAGATCCGCGATCTGGCGTTCTGGCTACGACGCACCTATCCGCAGAGCTACGAGAAGCTGCCGTGGGTTGTGCGCAACGCCAATCGCGCGGCGGCGGTGGAGGCGTTTCGCCAGAACCCGGATATCGAGGACGCGGAATTGGAGCGCCGCTACGTCGAGGCGCGGCGGAGCCGGCGCTGGCAAGTGATTGGCGTGGCGACGGCAATCACGGCGGTGGCGATTGCTGTCGCCGGGCACGAGTTCCTAGGCTGGACACTGGTGCGGGGGCCGCGGCCGTGAGCCGAGCTGACGAGTCTGGCGGTCACCAGTCCTCCCACTCGTCAGGCCCCAACGGCACGTCGCTGGGCCCTGGCCAGCCGAGACCCTGATCTCCGGGCATTGAGCGCAGCACGCTGGCTGCGAACAGACAGGCTGCGGCACCTTCGGGATCGTGCGTCCGGATGTCGGATGCAACGCGGCGCAGTTCCGCAACCTGCCGGCTGAAGCTGGTACTGGAAAGGGAATTGGGCCGCCGCTGGGCCATGAAACCTCCGCCACACTGAAGTCGATCGCGCGCTTGGCGCTGCTTTGAGACGGTCGCGCCAACAGGCTGCCGGCTGCCGTGGTTGGGGCACTGCGGCGCGGTCCGTGGCATGGGAACGTCAGTGCCTCGCGTATTGTTCGTTTGGTGGCCCTGAAGGTTGCTGCTCGCCGACGCGGTTCGCTGTCTCTGCCGATTGTTTCCTAGACGCTGACTGTGGCGATAAAGAACAGCATCGCGAGACCGACGGTTGGAGTACCGGCAATATACTCTTGCGCCATGACACATTTTCCTTGTCCGTCCAAAACCTTCTGATCATTCAACGGTAAAACCGGATCAAAGGTCCCGTCCTTCCAATTGTTCGCATTGGGAAATCACTCGATATCGGCGCCTTTGGACGATTGATCTTCCAAACGCTCCGATTCTTTGATGAGCGCACGTGCGATGATGGTCCCGGCCAGGACGGCAAGCGTGTTCACCGTGCCGTCGATCACCTCGGCGCTGCGCCAGGGCAGGGCCGCCTGTAGGCCTTCGATCGCCCAGCCGTACAGGATGACGCCGATAACAGCCGGTCGCCATAGCGCGGCGGGCAGGCTGAACGCCGCGCCGCCGCCCAGGACGAGATAGGCCAGAGCGTGGAAAACCTTATCTGCGCCTTCGGCATCCGTCGGGGCAACATCGGGCAGTACCGACAGCACCAGGACGAGGCAGACGGACATGCCCCATAACACCTGTATCGCGCGTAGCAGGGGCGGGCGGCGTAGTAGCTGGACAAGTGCGCCCACGAAACCGTGCCCGCCTTTAAATAAGGATAGTATTGTTCTGCGCCAAGAAGATAAAAACTCCTATGTTGTTATCGATGTTAGCGGTCACGATGACGTGTTGCGACGGTAGAATCGTTAATACGAATTATCTTGTGGCTTTTTCAGGGCCGAGCCGGAGGTGATCGCCGGCAGCTACGGCCGAATCCATTAGATGGATTTGATTGACCCCTTTTGCATCCCAACAGATAGTGCAGCTTCGGCGGCAAAGCCGAGTGCATTAAGGGAGAAATGATGTCTACCGACTACAAGGAAGTCCGCGGCAAACGAGGTGTTCTCGGCGTGATCCTGCTGATCAGCAGGCCTGCGAAGACCTGGCGGGCCGTCGCATACGCGATTGTGTTGGCAGGGCTGACCAGCGCCGCGCTGCTTGGTGCGGCCGGCTCGGTGTCGGCGCAGGGCCAACTCCCAGAGTACGATTTCGAAAAGTACTGTGAACAGGCCGCCCAGACGAACGACGGTAGTAACATGACCGAGCAGGGGTGCCGCGATCAGGAACGTGCTGCCCGGCGCTGGCTCCAGGACACCCGAGTCTCAGCGGAGATTTACGACTACTGCGACAGTGTCGCCAGCATGTCCGGCGGCAGCTACTTTATCTTGAAGGCGTGCATGCAGCATGAACGACAGGCGCGCGACGCTAAGCAGTGACGCGGAAAAGATCACCAGCGCTGGTTACACCGTTGTGATGCAGAAAATCGAGGGCGGCCAAAAAGTGGAGGCCCGGGCCGGAATCGAACCGACGTGCGGGGATTTGCAGTCCCCTGCATCACCACTCTGCCACCGGGCCATCTGTTAAAAGCCGCCTTCGCACGCGGCGAAACGGTCGGTGCCGCGCGTTCGGGGCGCACGTATAATGAGGCCTCCGGAACCGGTCAAGCGGCCACAGATGTGCCAAGGCATCACCATGCCGGTCCGGCGTTGCTTCGCTGCGCGGTTCACGCCTATAACGGCGCGCGGACAGGCGATTGTCGCAAAGCGACGGCGCACCACTTTTGTGGTATGCGCGTAACGGATCCCCCTTTCCGACACCGCTCGAGCGAGAGGACACATGGTCGATTACGCCACCGCGCGGATGAATATGGTGGAGAGCCAGCTGCGCACCAACAAGGTCACCGACCAGCGCGTGCTGGAGGCGTTCGAAACGATCCCGCGCGAGCGGTTCGTGCCGGATCACCTGCGCAGCCTGGCCTACGTCGACGAGGACCTGCGCCTGAAGGACGACCGCTACCTGGTCGAGCCGATGGTCCAGGCCCGGTTGATGGACGTTGCCGACATCCGCGCCGAAGATGTCGTGCTCGTGGTCGGCGCGGGGAGCGGCTACGCCTGTGCGATCCTGGCGACGATCGCTGCGACCGTGGTCGGCCTGGAGAGCGATCCGGAACTGGCCAAGCTGGCCGAGAGCGCCCTGCAGGAGCAGGGCGTCGACAACGCCGTGGTGATCCAGGGCGAGATGAACAAAGGCTATCCCAAGCAGGGTCCCTACGATGTGATCCTGCTGAACGGGGCGGTCGCCGAAGTGCCGAAAGCGCTGACCGATCAGCTGAGCCCCAAAGGCGGTCGCTTGGCGACCGTTGTGCGCAGCGACAGCGGTCCGGGTAAGGGGACGGTGTTCGAGCGCTGGGAGAAGGCGGTCGGCCGGCGTACCCTGTTCGATGCCAACACGCCCGTGTTGCCCGGCTTTCACAAGCAGCCCGGATTCGTCTTCTAGGCGCACCCGCCTCTTAGGCATTCGGTGCCCGCTTTCGCGTCCGGCTGTGTGAACCGAACGATACGCGCGAATGCGCCTTGCGCGCGATGCTGCCAAAGGACATCCGCTTGCCCATGACCGCCCCCCGACTTTTGCGTCGACACGTCAGCTTCCGCCGCTGGGCGCTTCAAGGCGCCGTTTCCGCCGCTGTGATCGCCGTGGCCGCCTTGCAACCGGCGGGGGCCTCGGCCGAGAGCCTGCAGGAAGCGCTCGCCAACGCCTACCGCACCAACCCGAACCTGGAAGCCGCGCGTCGGTCGCTGGGTGCCACCAACGAGGCGGTGCCGCAGGCACGTTCCGGCTGGCGGCCAAGCGTCACGGTGCAGGGGCAGGCCGGCCGTCGACGTACGGATACGGAAATTGACGGCTCCAGCCCCATTCGTCAGGGCGGGGTCGAGACGACGACGCCGCTGAGCACCTCACTGGAAGTGCGCCAGCCGCTCTACCGCGGCGGTAGCACGGTCGCCGGTATCGACCGCGCCGAATTTGAGGTGAAGGCGGAGCGCGCCAATCTGGCATCGACCGAACAGGAAATCCTGTTTCGGGCAGCGCAGGCGTACATGGATGTCTGGCGCGACCAGGCGGTGCTGCGCCTGAACGAGAACAACGTCGAGGTCCTTCGGCGCCAGCTGCAGGCGACTCGCGACCGCTTCGAGGTAGGCGAGGTGACCCGCACCGATGTGGCGCAGGCCGAGTCGCGCCTGGCCGGAGCCCTTGCGGACCGCACGGACGCGCAGGGGCAGTTGAACGCCAGCCGGGCAACCTACAAGGAAGTGATCGGGCGGATGCCGGAGAGTGTCGAGCAGCCGCCCTCGCCGGATGAGCGTCTGCCCGCGAGCCTGCAGTCCACCGTCTCCCAGGCCCGTTCGGAGAATCCAGAGGTCGTCGCGGCTGAATTCACTTACCGCGCACGGCGTGAGGAGACCCGCGAGGTTGCGGGCCAGCTGCTGCCGCGGGCCGACCTGGTGGGCGAACTGTCCTATGGCGACGAGACGTCGAGCGCGGGCACGTCCACGGAATCCGCTGAGGTGCGCGCGGAGTTGACCATCCCACTGTATCAGCAGGGGCAGGTCTATTCGCAGGTGCGCGAGATCAAGCAACGCGCCAATCAGGCGCGGCTCAATCTGCGTGGGGCGCGCAACACCGCCGAGGAGAATGCGGTCAGCGCCTGGGAAGACCTGCAGGCCGCGCGCGCCCAGATCGAATCCCTGGAAGAGCAGGTCCGGGCCGCGGACATCGCGCTGGAGGGCGTGCGTCAGGAGAACCAGGTTGGCGCCCGCACCGTGCTAGACGTTCTGGATGCCGAGCAGGAACTGCTCAACGCCCAGGTCAACCTGGTGGGCGCTCAACGCAACGAGATCGTGGCCGCCTACAACGTTCTCCAGGCGGTCGGCAAACTGAACGCCCGGGCGATCGGCCTGGACGTCGAGATATTCGAACCGGAGCGCAACTACGAAGCCGTCGCCGGCAAATGGTTCGGTTGGGGGCTGCCGGAAGAGCAGGCCGCCCAGCAAAGTGGTCGTGATACCACGGCTACCAGTGCAGACGGCAGCGCGCCCCCCTAAGCTGCGTGGTTACGGGCTGTTGCGTTCGGGTTTTCTTCATCAACATGCTATTACCTGACGGGTCGGCAGATTCCTCGCGGTCAAGGACGTCCTGATGAGTGACAGCAAGCGCGACGGCGGCGAGCCGTCGATGGAGGAAATCCTCGCCTCCATCCGCAAGATCATTTCCGAAGACACGGCGGAAGACGGGACGAAAGACGCCCAGGAGCGTGGCGACAAGTCGGATCAAGGCGACGCGCAAAGCGCTGACGACGCCGACCAATCCGACGCAGACGATGATGTGCTGGATCTGGATGAGGAGGCCGAAGACGATTCGCCCCTCGATTTGGGGGCGGAGGCTGAAGAGGAGGCCCCGCTGGATCTGACAGAGGAAGACGAGGACTCCCCCCTGGGTCTGACGCAAGAAGACGAGGCTTCGCCCCTCGACCTGACGGAAGAAGACGAGGAGTCCCCGCTCGATCTGACGGAAGAATCGGAAACGCCGTCGGCCACGACCGAGGGCGATACCGAGGACGGCGAAGACTCCGAGGCGGCTTTGGACCTGGACGCGTTTGCCGACGGGGACGCCGAAACCCCGGACGAAGCGCAGGAAGCCGCCGACAGTGTCGAGGAGTCGTTCGGCGCGGACGACGATATCGGCGACCTGGAGGACGAGCCGGAAACGCCTGAACCGTCCACAGCGGCCCCATCCGACCCCGATGAGGATGAGGCCGGCGCCGAGCCGGATGCGCCGGATGACGAGGACGACGACGACACGCCTTTCCTTGCAGATCCGTTCGAGGAGGCGCAAGCCGGAGCCGAGGCCCCTGACTCTTCGGCGGAGGCGGCGGTCGCCGCGGGGGCAATGGCCGGTGCGGTCGGTGATGAGTCGCGCAAGGCCAGCCAGGAGAAGGCCAACCAGGAGTCCGAGCGTTCGCAGGACACCGCCACGCCGCTGGGCCCCGAGGATCAGCGCGTGATCTCCGAAAACGCCGAGCAGCAGGCGGTCGAGCAGCTCACCTCGCTCGCCCGGCAGGCTGAAGGCGCGCCTGGCGATTCGACGGCCGACAACGTCGATCACATCCTGGCCCGCATGGTCCGCGACGCCTTGCGGCCGCAGTTGCGCGAATGGATGGACCGGAACCTGCCACAGATCGTCGAGCGGATCGTGCGCGAGGAAGTTCAGCGGATGACTCGCCGCGCCCAGGGCCTGGACGACGACACCAAGTATTAGTCGGCCGCGCTTTGCGCCGTGCGCCTGCGCGTGCGTCGCACGGCAACGAGTCCGGGTTAACGGGCGGCAGAGGTGAGGATCTTCTGGAGGTAGTCGGTATTCCAGCCGGCGATTTTCCGGGCGGTTTTCAGGGAGTTTTTGTCTTTGCCGCGTCGCAGGATGTTGAAGGCGAAGCGCCTGACCAGCGCCATGTTCTTGGCGCCGTGCCCGCGGCGCAGGCGCGAGAGGTCCTCCTTGAAAGTCACGTCGAGCACCCAGTGCAGACTCTCGATCCCCCAGTGGCCGCGGATCGCCTGGGCGGCGCGCTCGGGGGTGAGTTTGGCAGAGGAGAGGTAGTACCGGATCTGCTCGCTGACGTGGCCGGCCTTCTCGCTGCGAGTGGTCGTCTGGATCAGGCAGGCCAGGCCGGGAAACCGCGGTTCGCCGGGATAGCGCCGGTTGCCGCCGAGCCACGCGATATCATGGCAGACCCGGTAGGTCCGGGTTTCCAGCCGGCCATGGTCCTTGTCGACGACCTCCAGACTGGGCAGCCCGGCGCTGGCGGGGTCGGTGAAGAAGAGGTCGGCCTCCGCGTGTAGGCTGGGCTGGTTGGTCTTGAGCGCGACGACGTAATCCGCTCCGGCCTCCTGGATCGCGGCGGCGACCGCGGGCGTGGCGCCGATCGCGTCCACAGTGACCAAAGCGCCGTTGACCGGCAGGCGCCCCAAAATGGCGCGGATCGCTGCGGTCTCGTTGGCTTTGTCCGGCACGGCTTCCTGCGCCAGGACGAGGCGCTCGTTGGACGCCCAGGCGGAGACCAGATGAAGCGCCGCCTGGGCGGCATTGGTATCGTGGCTGCGCCGCAACGTCTTGCCGTCGAGCGCGACGACCTCGGGGCCATCTGGCCGCAAGTCGGCCACCCAGGCCATGAACGCCGCCTCGAACAGCGCGGGATCGATCCGGTTCATCACAGTTCGCAGCCAGTCCTCCTTGGGCACGCCGAAGTAGAACTCTCCGTGTTGGCGCAGGAACGCCACGTGGCTGTCGCCCCAAGCCACGATCTCGTCGTAGTCATCGCATCCAGCGATGGTGGCGCTGGTCACCAGGAACAACAGCTCCGACAGCTGGAAGCGAACCCGCCACGGATCGCGGGGATCCTCGACCCGGCTGAAGTGCTGCAACAAGAGGCGCAGACTATCGCGGGGCGGCGCCTGATCCATCCGCAGGTCTCCTTTCGAACCGGGGAAACCTGTTTGAATCAAACCGCTCCGCGTCGGCACCAGCGAAATCCGTACCTCACCGCGTTAACCTGAGCAGGTTGCCGTGGCGTGCGTCGTCCGGCCCCTTGCTTCACCCGGCAGATTGGCTAGGTTGCGCGCGGTACGACGCGCGGCCTTGGTATTGGCGTTTCAATAAGCCGCGCGACCAACGGTTCATTCCTGCGCGAAGGCTTTAAGGCACGTCCATGCTCGACAAGACATTCAACCCGGCCGAGGTGGAGCGGAAATTTTACGACGTCTGGCGGAAGTCCGGCGCCTTCCGCTGCGATCCGGATAGCCCGGCCAAGCCGTTCACGATCATGATGCCGCCGCCCAATGTGACGGGCAGCCTGCACATGGGCCACGCGCTGACGTTCACGCTGCAGGACGTGCTGATCCGGCATAAGCGCATGGCCGGCTACGATGCGCTCTGGCAGCCGGGGATGGACCACGCCGGCATCGCCACCCAATCGGTGGTCGAGCGCACGCTAGCGCAGGAGGGCAAGAGTGCGGCCGAACTGGGCCGCGCGGCATTCCTGGAGCGGGTCTGGGACTGGAAGGAGAAGTCCGGCGGCACGATCTCCCGCCAGCTGACCCACCTGGGCGCCTCGCCGCATTGGGAGCGCGAGCGCTTCACCATGGACGACGGCCTGTCCAAGGCCGTGCGCAAGGTATTCGTCGAGTTGCATCGCCAGGGGCTGATGTACCGCGACCAGCGTCTGGTCAACTGGGACCCCAAGCTGCACACCGCGATCTCCGACCTGGAGGTCAATCAGGTCGAGGTCGACGGCAAGCTCTGGCACTTCAAGTACCCGGTGGAGGGTGAAGAGGACAGCTATATCGTCGTCGCCACCACCCGGCCGGAGACCATGCTGGGCGACACCGGTGTGGCCGTGCATCCGGAGGACGAACGCTACCAGCATTTGGTCGGCAAGCATGTGATCCTGCCGCTGGTCGGCCGGCGCATTCCGATCGTGGCCGACGAGTGGGCGGATCCGGAGACCGGCTCCGGCGCGGTCAAGATCACCCCCGCGCACGACTTCAACGACTTCGAGGTTGGCCGGCGCTGCGGGCTGGAGGTGATCAACGTTCTCGACCGCGACGCGGCAATCAACGAGAACGCGCCCGAGGACTATCAGGGCATGGACCGCTTCAAGGCGCGCAAGCAGATCGTCGCGGACCTCGAGGCCCAAGGTCTGGTTGCGGAGATCGAGGAGCATCGCCACTCGGTGCCGCACGGCGACCGTTCCGACGTGCCGATCGAACCCTGGCTGACCGACCAGTGGTACGTCGACGCCAAGACGCTCGCGCAGCCGGCGATGCAGGCGGTGCAGGACGGGCGCACCCGGTTCGTGCCGTCGAACTGGGAAAACGTCTATTTCGAGTGGATGCGCAACATCCAACCCTGGTGCGTGTCCCGGCAGATTTGGTGGGGGCACCAGATCCCGGCTTGGTATCCGCTGGATGCCGAGGGCGCGCCGGCCGGCGAGCCGTTCGTCGAGATGGACGCGGACGCGGCCCAGGCCGAGGCGGAGCGCCGGCTGGGCAAGACGGTGCGTATCCTTCAGGCCGAGGATGAGACGCCGGCGGACAATCGGGGCCTGGACGGCGAGGTCGTGTATCTGCGCCGCGATCCGGACGTGCTCGATACCTGGTTCTCCAGCGCACTCTGGCCCTTCTCCACGCTCGGCTGGCCGGACGAAACGCCGGAGCTTGCGAAGTACTACCCGACCGACGTGCTGGTGACCGGCTTCGACATCATCTTCTTCTGGGTCGCCCGGATGATGATGGCCGGCCTGCACTTCATGGGCGAGGTGCCGTTCCACACCGTCTACATCCACGCCCTTGTGCGCGATGCCCACGGGCAGAAGATGTCGAAGTCCAAGGGCAACGTGATCGACCCGCTCGACATCTGCCAGCGCTACGGCGCGGACTCGCTGCGCTTCACCCTGATCGCGCTGTCGGCCCAGGGCCGCGACGTCAAGCTGTCGGAAGACCGGGTCGAGGGCTACCGCAACTTCGCGACCAAGCTGTGGAACGCCGCGCGTTTCTGCCTGATGAACGGCGTCGCGCCGGATCCGCAGTTCGACCCCGCGCAGGTGGAGCAGGCGGTCAACCGCTGGGCGGTCGCCAAGACGGTGCGCGCCGCCCAGGGCGTCGACGAGGCGCTCGGCGCCTACCGCTTCAACGATGCGGCGAGCGCGCTCTACCAGTTCACCTGGCACCAGTTCTGCGACTGGTACGTCGAGTTCGCCAAGCCGATCCTGCAGGGCGACGACGAAGCCGCGAAGGCGGAGACCAGCGCCACCATCGCCTGGGTGATGCAGCGGCTGCTGCACCTCTTGCACCCCTTCATGCCGTTCCTCACCGAGGAGCTGTGGGAGCAGTTCGGCGGCGGGGAGGACAACCGTCTGATCACCGGCGAGTGGCCGCGCCTAGGCGACGCGCTGCTCGACGCCGATGCCGAGGCGGAGATCGACTGGGTTACGCGCACGATCGGCGAAATCCGCACGGTGCGCGGCGAGATGAACGTGCCCAACAAGGCCGAGGTGCCGCTGCATGTCGAAGGCGCCAGCGACGCCACCAAGGCGCGCCTGGACCGGCACGCCACCTTGATCCGGCGGCTTGCCAAGCTGTCGGAGATCCGTGCGCTTGACCAGGTCGATACCCGCGGGGCGGCGCAGCTTCTGATCGACGAAGCGACGGCGGTGCTGCCGCTGGCCGAGATCATCGATCTCGCCCAGGAACGCCAGCGCCTGCAGAAGGAGCTGGAGAAGCTCGATCAGGAGATCGCCAAGTACGACAAGAAGCTCGGCAACGAGAGCTTCCTGCAGAAGGCGCCGCAGGCCGTGGTCGACGAACAGCGCGAGCGCCGCGCGGATGCCGTGGCCTCGCGCGAGAAGCTGGCGACCGCACTGGAGCGTCTGGCGGGGTAGGGCGCCTCAGGTGTTGCGGCAGCCGTTAGGCTTCCTCGACACGGCCCATACGAGCCTGTTGAGGATAAGGCGGCGTTCATAAGCCATTGGATTTTCAACATAGGCCCTGCTGAACAGGTCGGGCGGGCCGTGTGTGTCGCCGCACACTTAACGGGTCACCGCCTGCGCACCTCAGCCATTCCGACAAAACCGTTGGCTGCCCTGGAAAGCCGTCGCTATCCTCGCGCCAGCTGCACATGAGATGAGGGGAGAGAAGGCGCCATGCCGCTCGACGAGAACCAAAAGCGCCACTTCGACAAGTCCAAGCTGCCCAGCCGCCATGTGACGGTCGGCCCGAACCGGGCGCCGCACCGCTCGATGTACTACGCCATGGGGCTGAGCGAAGAGGAGATCGACCAGCCGTTCGTCGGCGTGGCGACCTGCTGGAACGAGGCCGCGCCCTGCAACATCGCGCTGTCCCGTCAGGCGCAGGCGACCAAGTCGGGCGCCAAGGAAGCCGGCGGCACGCCGCGCGAGTTCACCACGATCACCGTCACCGACGGCATCGCGATGGGCCACCAGGGTATGAAGTCCTCCCTGGTCAGCCGCGAGGTGATCGCGGATTCCACCGAACTGACGATGCGCGGCCATTGCTACGACGCGCTGGTCGGCATCGCCGGCTGCGACAAGTCGCTGCCGGGGATGATGATGTCGATGGTCCGGCTCAACGTGCCCGCCGTGTTCATGTACGGCGGCACCATCCTGCCCGGGCGCTTCAAGGACCACGACGTCACCATCCAGGACGTCTTCGAGGGGGTGGGCGCGCACGCCGCCGGCACGATGAGCGACGGCGACCTGCACGACCTGGAGTGCCATGCCTGCCCGTCGGCGGGCTCCTGCGGCGGCCAGTTCACCGCCAACACGATGGCCTGCGTTTCCGAGGCGATCGGGCTCGCGCTGCCGGGCTCGGCCGGTGCGCCGGCGCCCTATGAATCGCGCGACGAGTATGCGCGTGCCTCCGGCGTTGCGGTGATGGACCTGTTGGAAAAGAACATCCGCCCGCGCGATATCGTTACCCGCAAATCGCTGGAGAATGCGGCCACCATCGTTGCGGCCTCCGGCGGGTCGACCAACGCGGCGCTGCACCTGCCGGCGATCGCGCACGAGGCGGGGATCGACTTCGATCTGCACGAGGTCGCGCGGATCTTCCGCAAGACCCCCTACATCGCCGACCTGAAGCCGGCCGGGCGCTACATCGCCAAGGATCTGTTCGAGATCGGCGGCGTGCCGGTGCTGATGAAGGCACTGTTCGAGGGCGGCTACCTGCACGGCGACTGCCTGACGGTCACCGGCAAGACGCTGGCCGAGAACATGGAAGCGTTCACCTTCCCGACCGACCAGGACATCATCCGCCCGACCAGCGATCCGATCTCCACCTGGGGCGGCGTGGTCGGCCTGCGCGGCAACCTCGCCCCGCAGGGCGCGATCGTGAAGGTCGCCGGCCTCGACAACCTGAAGTTCACCGGCCGCGCGCGCTGCTTCGACTGCGAGGAGGACGCCTTCGAGGCCGTCTCCAAGCGCGACTACCAGGAAGGTGACGTGCTGGTGATCCGCTACGAGGGTCCGCGCGGCGGCCCCGGCATGCGCGAGATGCTGGCAACCACGGCGGCGATCTACGGCCAGGGCATGGGCAAGAAGGTGGCGCTGATCACCGATGGCCGCTTCTCCGGTGCCACGCGCGGCTTCTGCATCGGCCACGTCGGCCCCGAGGCGGCCGTGGGCGGCCCGATCGGCCTGCTGCGCGATGGCGACACGATCGTGATCGACGCCGACGAGGGCACGCTCGACGTCGAGCTGTCGGATGCGGAACTGGCCGAACGCCGCAAAGCTTGGCAGCCGCGCGCGCACGACTACCAGGCCGGCACGCTGTGGAAGTACGCCCAGACCGTCGGCGATGCCGAGAAGGGCGCGGTGACGCACCCCGGCGGGGCTGCCGAGACGCACTGCTACGCGGATATCTGAACCTCGGCAGAGAGCCGGGCAGTGGTTGGGGATGCGGCCATTAGGCCGCATCCCACCAAGTAACTGAAAATTTCAGCGTAAAGCCCCGAAATCGCATAGAGTTCCCCGCCCTGAACAGGGGTGGCAAGCGCCTGTCTTGTAGGACGAGCCACGGCTATCGCATCGGCTCGCGTCACCTCATGCCGAGGAGCCCGCGCAATCGCCCGCATCGCTGTCGCCGGCTTTCAGCACGAGACCAACACCTTCGCGCCGACCAAGGCGGACTTCGACGCCTTTGCGATCCCCGGCGCCTGGCCGGGGCTGCTGCGTGGAGATGAGGTGATCGCGGGCACGCGCGGGCGCAACCTGCCGATCGCGGGCTTCTGCGACGCGGCGGAGGCAGCGGGGCACACGCTGCTGCCGCTGTCCTGGACCGCCGCCAGCCCGAGCGCGCAGGTCACCGACGACGCGTTCACGCGGATCGCCAACCAAATCCTGGAGGACCTGTCGCAGCAGGTCGATCTGGACGCGGTCTACCTCGACCTGCACGGCGCGATGGTGACCGAGAGCCTGGACGATGGCGAAGGGGAACTTCTGGCGCAGGTGCGCGCGCTGGTCGGCGATCAACTGCCGGTCGTCGCCAGCCTGGATCTACACGCCAACGTCTCCCCGGCGATGGTCGACCGGGCTGACGCCCTGATCGCCTATCGGACCTATCCCCATGTCGACATGGCCGAGACGGGGGCACGGGCGCTGCACCACTTGGACGGTCTCCTAAACGGCACCGCCGGCCGGAAAACCGCGTTCCGCCAGATCCCCTTTCTGATCCCGCTCACCGCCGGCTGCACCGTGACCGAGCCTGGGCAGGGCGTCTACGCGCGCTTGGCCGAGATCGAGGCCGCGCAGCCCGGCGTTACCCTGTCGTTCAATTGCGGCTTCCCGCCGGCGGATGTCCCTGATGCCGGGGGCAGCGTGATCGCCCACGCGCGGGATCAGGCGACGGCCGATGCCGCGGCGGACGATCTCGCGGCCTACGTGACCGAGCGGGAGGGCGCCTTCGGTGCGGATATCCTCCACGCGGACTCGGCGGTTGCGCGGGCCATCGAATTGGTGCGTGGCGGCCATCGGCCGGTCGTGTTGGCGGATACACAGGATAACCCAGGTGCCGGCGGCAACGGCGACACCACCGGGTTACTGCGCGCGCTGTTGGATCAGGGGGCGGACAACGTCCTGGCTGGCCTGCTGCACGATCCCGAGGCCGCGCAGGCGGCGCATGACGCGGGCGAGGGCGCGGTCCTATCCATTGCGCTCGGCGGTCGAACGCCAGGCGACAGGCCGTTGGAAACGAACGTAAAAGTGGCGGCGCTTGGGAACGGGCAGGTGACCGGCGTCGGGCCCTTCTACCGCGGTGCCCGCCTGCAGCTTGGGTCTTGCGCGTTGCTGGAGCTGGCGGATGGCGCTGTGCGGGTCGCGGTGGTCAGCCGCAAATTGCAGGCGGCCGACCGCGCGCCCTTCCTGCATCTGGGAGCCGATCCGGCGGCGGCGGCGATCCTGGCGCTCAAATCCTCGGTGCATTTCCGCGCGGACTTCGCCCCGATCGCCAGCGACATCCTGATCGCTGCTGCGCCGGGGCCGAACCCGGTCGACCACACCCAGCTTGCCTATCACCACCTGCGCGGCGGTGTTCGCCTGATGCCGAACGGCCCGACCTTCCTGGGCGCGTCGCGCGGCTGAATGGCGGCCCCGCTTCCGACGTCCGAGGCGCATCCTGAGCTGGACGCGCGGGACGCGTTTAAAGCATGACGATCAGGAGGTTACTGGGCAGAGCTTACCCCCAGGGGCCAGGCCGCTTGTTGCGCGGCTGGCGGCGTGCCGTGCCGGGGCTTGGCTGGGTCGATTGCTGGCGCGGCGGGCGCTTGATGCGGATGCCCTTGGGATGATTGCCGCCGCCCCATAACGGGACCGACTTGTGGCGGAACCCGGCGATCAGCGCGGCGCCGGCGGCAAAGCCCCCGATGTGCGCCCACCAGGCGACCCCGCCGCTGGCCCCGCCGCCGAGCGCGGCGAACAGCTGGAAGCCGATCCATCCAACCAGTAGAAGCCAGGCCGGGAAGCGCAGCGGGAAGAAAAACAGCAGGATCGTCACCCAGGCCTTCGGGTGCAGGATCAGGTAGGCGCCCAGGACGCCCGAAATCGCCCCCGAGGCACCGATCATCGGCGTGGTCGAGCCCGGCGCGATCAGCACGTGGCTGAGTGAGGCCGCCGCCCCGCAGATCAAGTAAAAGACCACGAACCGGCCGTGACCCATCGAATCCTCGATGTTGTCGCCGAACACGCCCAGGAACAGCATGTTGCCGGCCAGGTGCATGAACCCGCCGTGCAGGAACATCGCGGTGATCAGCGTCGCCCAGGCCGGCAGGACCGCCAGGTCCGGCGACAACTCCCGCACGCCCATGAGCACCGCCGGGATCAGCCCGAACGAGTAGGCGATCGCCTGCGCCGCTTGCGGGCCTGCGGCCGCCTGCAGGATGAACACGACGATACAAGTCGCGATGATCGCCCAGGTCACGATCGGCCGGGCAATCATGATACGCGGGTTGTCGTCCTGCAGGGGGATGAACGGCATGGCGGATCTTTCGGGCGCGGGGCGGGGGTGCTGGCTCGGAGTATGGCGTCAGCCGGATGCGCCGGCCAGTGGCCGTTGCTATTCCTGTCCGCTTTCCGGCAGGTCCGGGTCGAGCGTCAGCCAGGACAGGCGGCTGTCGGTCCAGATGTGCCGCTGGGCGGGGTGGCGGTCGGCGTCGTCCAGGGTCGCCAGGGTGACGTCCAGCTCACCGGCGGCCGCGTCGGTTTGGAAGGTAATCTGACAGCCGCAGCCTGGACAGAAGCCGCGTGTGGCGCCGGGCGAAGATTGCCAACTTCGCAGTTGCCCCGTCGTAAGGGTGAACGCGTCCGGCTGGACCGTGAACCAGGTTACCGCGACGGCCCCGCTGGCCCGACGGCACATCGTGCAGTGACAGTGCGCGACATCCCCGATTGGCGCATCGACACGGTAGCGCACCTGCCCGCACAGACAGCCGCCGGTGTGCGAACCGGTGCCCCCGGTCATACGTCCAACTCGCACACCACCGGCGTGTGGTCCGAGGCTTTCTCCCAGGCGCGCGGGGTGGTGTCGATCCGGCAGTCTGACACGCGATCGGCGGCCTGCGGGGACAGCAGCAGGTGGTCGATCCGCAGGCCGTCGTCGTTGCGGAAGGCGGCGCCGTAGTCCCAGTAGCTGTAAACGTGCCGGTCGCTGTGCAGGGCGCGCCAAGCCTCTGTATAGCCAAGATACTGCAGCGCCCGGAAGCGGCTGCGCGTTTGCGGCTTGCACAGGGCATCGTCGGCGAAACGTCCGGGATCGTAGACGTCGTCATCCGTGGGCGCGCAGTTGTAGTCGCCGCCCAGCACGACGATCTCCTCGCTGCGCAGTAGCTCTTCGGCGCGGGCGCGTAGCCGGTCCATCCAGGCCAGCTTGTAGTCGTATTTCGGCCCGTCCGCCGGGTTGCCGTTCGGCAGGTAGATCGAAGCCACCCGCACACCGCAGGTGCGTGCTTCGATGTAGCGGGCCTGGGTGTCGTCATCGTCGCCGGGCAGGGCGGTGGCCGTCACCTCGATCTCGCCCTTGGAAAGAAGCGCGACACCATTGTAGCTCTTCTGCCCAATCACCGCGGCCTCGTAGCCGGCGGCCTGGACTTCCATGTACGGGAAGCTGTCTTCGGTGCACTTCAGTTCCTGCAACAGCACGACATCCGGCTGGGTCTGACGGGTCCAGGCAGCCAGGTGGCCGGCGCGCTGCTTGATCGAATTGACGTTCCAGGTGGCGACGGTGATTGTCATGTCTTTCCCGCGAGTTAGGACGGGTGTTTCTCGACGGTCCGCGTGCGCGTTCCCTTACGCGGTTCGCCAAGGGTCCGCAAGGTAGGCTGGACGCTTCTGGTCGATGATGTCGGGCGGCCAGCGGCAAAGCCAGTAGCGTTTTCCCACGGTGCAGCCAGCCCGAGCCGCATATTAGCTGAGCTTGGGGTCATGTCGGTCACTCGTTGTTTGCTGGCGCGCGTTGCGGTCGCCATCGTCCGGAGCGTTGAGATGACACCCTATCAAGAGCGATCAGGAGCCAGCCACCATGACCACCGACCCGCATCGCGCGCGACCCCGCCACCTTCTTCAAAGCCGGGCTGCCTGGGCGCCGGACGGGGGCATCGGCGCCGCAACCGGTCCGGTCGTCGACATGGGCGAGTTCGGGAGTTACGCCGGCCCACATCGCTTGATCGCCGCCGAGAACGCAGGCGAACAGGTACGCCTGACCTGGGATGACGGGGCGACGGCGGATTTCCACCGTCTGTGGTTGCGCGATAATTGCGCCTGCGCCGACTGCCGGCATCCGCAGACGCGGGAGCGTACGGTCAAACTGGTCGACATCGACGAACCCGGCCGCCCGAGCGTGAGCGCGGACGCGGATGGCGCGCTTACCTGCACTTGGGCGGATGGGCACGTGAGCCGCTTCGACCCGAACTGGCTGCGTCAGCGCCGGCCGGGAATGGAGACCGACGCTCAGCCCACGCCACGGCTGTGGACGGCTGCGCGCATGGCCGACGGCCTGCCGAGCGTCGACCATCATGCGGTGATGCACAGCGACGACGGCTTGCGTCAGTGGCTGGATGCGCTGACTCGTGACGGCGCGGCCCTGATCACCAACGGGCCGACGGACCTGAACGAGGTGGTGCGCGTTGCCGAGCGGATCGGCTGGCCGCGCGAGACCAACTTCGGCCGGCACTTCGATGTCGTTTCCAAGCCGAACCCGAACAACGCCGCCTACACTGCGATCCGGCTGGAGCCGCACGTCGACTTGCCGAACTGGCAGCGGTCGCCGGACTTCCAGTTCCTCTATTGCCTGGAGAACGAGGCCGAAGGGGGCGAATCCCTGCTGGTCGACGGCTTTGCCGTCGCCGGCGCGCTGGCACAGGAAGATCCCGAGGCTTTCGAGACGTTGTGCACCTTGCCGATCGACTTCCGTTTCCAGGACAGCGGCAACGACATCCGTTTCCGCGCGCCGGTGATCGGTCGTGATCCCGATGGCACGCTTCGCGAGATCCGGTTCAACAACTGGATTCGCGACGCGCAGCCGATGCATCCGGAAACGGCGGAGCGCTTTTACCGCGGCTACCGCCGCTTCTGGGAGCTGCTGCGTGATCCGCGTTACATGATCCGCTTCCAACTCAAGCCCGGCTGCATGATGGCGTTCGATAACCTGCGTGTTCTGCACGGACGCGAGGAGTTCTTCCCGAACACCGGCAAGCGCCATCTGCAGGGCTGCTACATCGACCGCGATCTGGTCGACAGCCGTCTGCGGGTTCTGGAGCGTAGCTAGCCTGAACCGATTTCTTCGCCGCGGCCGGGACACCGGCCGCGGCGGCTTATTCTGTCTGGCCGCGCAGCCACTCCACGAACCGTTCCGCATCCGGGGCAAGCGGGGCGTTGGTCGGCCAGACCAGGAAGAAGGCCTCGTCGGTCTCGAGCGCGGTGTCGAACGGCGCAACCAGCGTGCCGCGCGCGAGCTGTTCGGCGGCCATGCAAGTGCGCGACAGGGCGACGCCGAGCCCCCGTTCCGCGATCGCGAGCGCGGTGACGGCGGTGTCGAAATGATCGCCCCCGCTGCCGTCGACCGTTGCGCTCAACCCGGCCGCGTCCAGCCACCGTGGCCAGGTCACGCGGAAGCCGATGGTGTGCAACAGCCGGTGCTGGGCCAAGCTGTCTGGCGCTTTCGCCAGGTCAGTCGCCACCGCCGGGCTCGCCACCGGGAAAACGCGGTCGACCGTGAGGCGTTCGCAATGCAGCCCCGGCCAGTCGCCGTCGCCGTAGCGCACCTCCAGGTCGGCTGCGCCGGCCTCGAACTCCAGATCCCAGATCGTCGACACCAGCCGCAGGTTTACGTCCGGCGCCTGGGCGTAGAAATCGGCCAGCCGCGGCGCCAGCCAGGCGACCGCGAAGCCCGGCGTGACGCGCAGGGTGATCCGCTCGCGCCGGACCGGTCCGAACACCTCACGGGTACCGCTGCCGATCCGTTGGAAACCGTCCTGGACCGCGGGCAGATACGCCTTGCCGGATTCCGTTAGTTCCAGCCGGTGGGGCAAGCGGTCGAACAGCCGTTCGCCCAGGTGCGCTTCCAGCAACCGGACGTTCTGGCTGATCGCCGATTGGGTCACGCCGATTTCCCGACCCGCCTGGGTGAACGACATCAGTCGCGCCGCCGCCTCGAAGGCGCGCAGCCAGTTGAGTGGCGGTAGGGACGGCGGATTGGCGGTCATAAATGCCTCCATTAGCCAGGCTTGGGCTCCGGGGCGCACATTAGTTGTTTGGCGGGGGTGCGGCAAAGCGCGCAGGGTCTGCAGCATCGAAGGCGCAGTAACGCGTGGGGTTTTTCACGGACCCGCGCGCCGGCCGGCAACGTTGACACGGGCAGGATCCCGCCTGGTCGGCCGCGCTTGAGCTGCGAAACGCGATAACAACGGGAGGCTTTTAATATGATCCATCATCGCGTCACCACCGGCACCAAGGCTCTGGCGGCGGCGATCGCGCTGTCGCTGGCCGGGCTGGCCGGCAGTGCGGGCGACGCGCGTGCCGAGGGCGACATCCGCATCGGCATGCAGCCCTGGCCAGGCGTCACGGTCAAATCGCAGGTCGCGCTGCAGATCCTGGAGGCGATCGGATATCCGGCGAGCATCAAGGAACTGAGCCCGCAGTTCGTCTACCAGGGCATGAAGACGGACGATGTCGACGTGACGCTGGGGGCCTGGATGCCGGCGCACAAGTCGATGGTGCAGCCGCTGGTCGACGCCGGTGCTGTGCAGGAATACGCGATCAACCTGGACGGCGCGATCCAGGGCCTCGCGGTGCCGACCTACGTTTGTGGCTCGGGCATCGAGACGGTCGAGGATCTGGTCGCCAATGGCGAGCAGTTCGATCGTACGATTTACGCCATCGGCGCCGGCGCGGCGATGACGGAAGCGTTCCAGAAGGCTGTTTCAGACGATTACAAGGGCCTGGGCGATTGGAAGGTCACGGCTTCCAGCGTTTCCGGCATGCTCTCGCAGGTTGAACGGAAGACTCGCAAGGAAGAAGCGGTCGTCTTTCATGGATGGAAGCCGCACTGGATGGCGGTGAAGTTCGACCTCTGCTTCCTGAAGGACGATGCGGACAGCGAGATCGCCGGGCTGGACACCGACGTCTGGACGATCACCGCAAGCGGCTGGGCGGAGTCCAACCCGCAAGCCGCGAAGTTCCTGAAGCAGTTCAAGGTCGATACCGAGACGCAGAGCCGCTGGATCTACGACTACTCGTATGAGGATACGCCGGCTGAGGAGGTCGCCGCCGCCTGGCTGGCGAGCGAACCGGCACAGCTGTCGGCCTGGCTGGACGGTGTAGAAGCCGCCGACGGAACGCCCGCGCTCAAGAAGCTCAAGGCGTCCATGGCGAACTAGGACCGGAGCGCGCAACGGTCTGCGGCGGATCGGTCGACGTGAGGCTGACCGATCCGCCGCAGACCGGGCGCGATGGTCGGCGAACGATATCTTACGGATCGACCCACCGTCGGAGAGTTACCGGCGGATTTGAACAGGAGCCTAATTCATGCGCGCGATCGTCGCCCGCGAGCATGCCCATCGGCTGGAGAAAGCGCTGGCGTGGCGCTTGAACGTTCGTCGCCGTGAACTGCGCGATTGGTTGAAAGTGGGCGGACTCGCAACCGCGATGCTCGCGCTGACCGCGATGTCGCGCGTGGTGTTGGGGTAGGGCGCAGGCTCGCGTTCACGCACCGCAGCAGACCGGCATGGCAGGCCAGAAGCCAGCACAACGGCGATCGCGCCGAACAACGAAGACGCAAGCGCAATAGCAGCAAGAACGACAGCACGCTCTTGCCCGGCGGATAATCGACCTTCGGACTCGCTGGGGCCCGATGACCGGTTATTCGACGATGCGTAGCTGGTCCGCGGCTTGCCGGTTATCGCGGCCGGGGGTCAGCTCGAATTCGATCCGCTGGCCTTCCTGAAGGCCGGGCAGACCGGCGCGCTGCACGGCCGTGATGTGCACGAACGCATCCTTGCCGCCTCCGTCGGGGGCGATGAAGCCATATCCCTTGGTGGTGTTGAACCACTTCACCGTACCAGTCGCCATTGCGCTATCCTCGTTTCTGCACGCTTCTGTCGTCTGTTCTGCACGGTCGCCGAGGGTACGCCCGGGCCGTGTTTTTGATGGCGCGATCTGTCGCTTGACGTGCATTTAGCCGCGCACCTCATCCGTCTGCGGTAGGAACGCCCAGAGGCAGAACTGTCTGGAACGCAGAGGATGACATTCCAGTCAGCGTCGCTCTGCAGCGCTTCCCATGGATGGTTAATTAGGCCTTAACTGTTTTGTGCCGGCAAGCGCCAAAATGGGGCTAAAGCCGCCTTTCGTTCGGGTGCGCGGCATGGGGTCACAGCGATGTCGCGATCTGGCGGGTGTTTCTTCGCATAGGATACAGACCGTCCAGTGACCGGCTGCTAGGATAAGCTGGTGTGATGAACAAACCGGGCCCACAAGCAAGTGGGCCCTTCCGATGTCGTCACCTTTGGGCGCGGTTTTCTGACAAGCGGTGAGGGAAGCTGTCGCCGACATCGGTATTATGGGAGAGGAAGCTATGCTCGACGGGGAGTTCCCGCCGCAAGATGACGACATACGGCTGCGCGCCCGCCCGCAATTGCGGCACAGCGCTTGGGCGAAGGCGAAACTTCGCCTGCTGGAGTATTGGGACTATCCGCCGGCTGCGCTGTTCTGGTTGATCCTGACCGCCGGCACGATCGCGGCCCTCAAGATCGCCGGCCTATAGCCGCAGCAACCGTTCCCGTGACGTTGTCCGGACGGTTGCTTTCCGGCGTTTGACCCGCCGATGTGTAGGGTCGACGTGTTGGTTAGTGTGGCCGGCCGTCGTACTGGCTGTCCAGGATGACCACCTCTTTGGCGCCATGGCCTTCGCGAACTTCCTCGGCGGCCTGGAGCGCATTCTCAAGCGTGGAGAACGACGGGTTCCAGGGCGTGAAGGCCGGCTGCTCGTTGCCGTCCAGCACGGCATAGAGACGGTAACCGTCTTCGTCGTGTCGGATCTGGATCTCGTTGTCGATACGAGTGATCGGCCCGATCACGAACAGCCGCTCGATCTGGTGCTCGGCGTCGGGGAACAACTCGTCCTTGTAGACTTCCGTCTCCTCGATGCCGCAGTTGAAGTGGGCCGCCGTCTTGCGGAACAGTGCTTCGGAGGCCTCGTTATCGGGCGCTACGGTCGTCTCGATGAAGCGCACGTGCAGGCACTCCTCGCGGGTTAGAATCTCCTGCAGCATGCCGGAGGCGATGCCCAAACCCTGGAACTTGTCTCGGACGTTGACCTGCCAGACGAACAGGCGGGTGTGGTCGCTCGGCAGGAGGTAGGCCGTCACCATGCCCGCGACCTCGCCGTCGACCTCCGCCACCACGCTGGTAGCCGAGAAGTTCCGGGCGATCATGAAGTAGGCGTAACCCGAATTGACGTCGAGCGCGGCGGCCTCGTCGACCATCTTCCAGATTTCCGCCCCGTCGTCGACCGAGGGGGTGCGGTAGGTGATCTCGGGCTCGTTGCCGGGGGTCGCGTCGTCGGCCAAGGGCTTGATCCATGTCGGTTAGAAAAGGGGGCGGCGTTGTGCCGCGTGCAGGCACCTTACCATCGGATGACGCTTTTGTCGCGCCGCAGCACGGTAGTGGTCCGAGAGCATTGCCTACGTAAAAGTCTTGTCCTTCGGGATGAGACTGGCAGACGTTGGCCTGTGTGGAGTCTTCTTACCCGTTCAGCACGGCCAGGAAATCGTCCGCATAGCGCTCCAGCTTGCTGCGGCCGACACCCGGAAGGCGGGCGAAGTCGCTGGTTCCGCGGGGACGGCGATGGACCATCTCCAGCAGCGTGGCGTCGGTAAACACCACATAGGGCGGCACGCCGGCGCGCTCGGCCAGGTCGCGGCGTTTGGCCCGAAGGGATTCGAACAGGTCGGCGTCCGCGCCGTCGAGGTCGTGTGCCGGCGATCGCCGACCGCCGGCCTTCTGTGTCCCACGCGATGGGCGCAGCTTTTCCGGGTCGGCGCGCAGCGTCACGGTCTCCTCGGCGCGTAGTACGGGGACCACTTGTTCGCGCGGCCCCAGGCGGAGCACGCCGTGGTTCGCCATATCGACCTTGAGCAGGCCCTGGGCGACCAACTGGCGCAGCACGGAATGCCAGCGCTTCTCCGACTGATCCATGCCCTGGCCGAATACCTGCAAGCGGTCGTGGCCGCGCCGCTGGACCTTCTCACTTGTCTTGCCGAGTAGCACGTCGACGACGTGACCGGCCCCGAAGCTCTGGCCGACGCGGTAGACGGCGGAAAGCGCCAAGCGTGCTGCATGCGTGCCGTCGACCGCCTCCACCGGCTCCAGGCAGGTGTCGCAATTGCCGCAGGGGTCGGTGGTTTCGCCGAAATACGCCAAAAGCACCTGGCGGCGGCAGCGGGTGGTCTCGCAGAAGCCGAGCAGGGACTCCAGCTTGCGCCGCTCGACCAGCTTGATCTCCTCAGGCGCGTTGGAGTCGTCGACCATCCGACGCAGGTTCGCGACGTCGGTCATGCCGTAGACCATAAAGACTTCCGCCGGCAGACCGTCGCGCCCGGCGCGGCCGGTCTCCTGGTAGTAGGCTTCCAGCGATTTCGGCAGGTCGAGGTGGCAGACGAAGCGCACGTCCGGCTTGTCGATGCCCATGCCGAAGGCGATCGTGGCGACCACCACGACCCCGTCTTCGCGCAGGAAGCGGGTATGGGCATTTGCGCGCGTCTCGGCTTCCAGCCCGGCGTGATAGGCGACCGCGTCGACGCCCTGCTTGCGCAGCATGTCCGCGGTGTCCTCCACCTTGCGCCGCGACATGCAGTAGACGATGCCGCTTTCGCCCGGATGGTCGCGGCAGATGAAATCGGTCAGTTGTTTGCGTGCCTGGCCTTTGACCTGCACCCGGTAGCGGATGTTCGGCCGGTCGAAGCTGGCAACGAAGGCGCGGGCGCCGTCGAGACCGAGCTGATGCTTAATGTCTTGGCGCGTGCTTTCGTCTGCCGTGGCGGTGACGGCGATCCGCGGGGTGTTCGGGAAGCGCTCGCCGAGCGCGCTGAGCTGCCGGTAATCGGGGCGGAAGTCGTGGCCCCACTGACTGACGCAGTGCGCCTCGTCGATCGCGAACAACGACACCTGACAGCGTTCCAGTTGATCCAGCAGGCCCCCCAGCAGCAGCCGCTCGGGTGAGACGTAGAGCAGGTCGAGCGCGCCGGAATCGAGATCGCGGCGGATCTCCCGCACCTCTTCAGGCGTGCGCGCGCTGGTGAGCGCCGCGGCGTGTACGCCGGCCTGGCGGAGTTGCTGAACTTGATCGTCCATCAAGGCAATCAGGGGCGAGACCACGACCCCCGTGCCAGGCCGCGCGAGGGCCGGAACCTGGTAGCAGACCGACTTGCCGCCACCGGTTGGCATCAGCACCAGGGCGTCCTGTCCCTGGGCCACGTGATCGACCACCTCGCCCTGCAGCGGCCTGAAGTCCTCGTGGCCGAAAACTGCTCGCAGCACCTCGCGCGGCGCGCGCCAGGCGGCGCCGACACGTCGCCCGTCGGTGTCGGCAAGCGACGGATGACTGGGGTCGGGTGTGGCCTGCAAGGGAGTGAAAACCGATATCGTTGGAGTCACGACGCGGGTGGCGCGCCCGCCTGCGGTCAACGGCGACTCGTCGGGTCGGCGCGCAATGTACCGCCCCTTCAATGCCCGCCCGAGCGCGTGCGATCAAGGTTGGGCGTGGTGACGTCGACCACCCTGGACCGGTCTTAAGTATCGCCACCGACCGAAGGTAACGCCATATCCCAGACCAAAGCCGGATCCCAGACCAAAACCGGATCTGGGCGCCGGCGCATACGAGAGCGGACGAACCAGGACAGCTCACGAGGAGGCCCGCATCATGCTGCGATTCCGACCCTTCGCGCCGTTCCACGCCGTGATTGCAGCCGCGGGCGTGGCGGTGATCGCCGCTGCCTGTCCCCAACCGGTCGCGGCTGCCGAGCGCTTCACAACCGAACGCGCCCAGCTTACCGTCGAGCCGGTCGCCGAGGGGCTTGTGCACCCCTGGGGACTGACCTTCCTGCCCGATGGCGACATGCTGGTGACCGAACGCGCCGGGCGATTGCGCATCGTGAGCCCGGACGGCCGGATTTCGGAGCCAGTCGCCGGACTGCCGGAAATCTGGTCGCGCGGGCAGGGCGGTTTGCTCGACGTGGTCCTGGGGCCGGACTATCCCGAAACCGGGCGGATCTACTTCTCTTTCAGCGAACCGGGTGATGGTGGTGCCAGCACGGCCGTGGCACGCGCGGTGCTGGATCGTGGTGACCTGAGGCTCAGCGACGTCGAGGTGATCTTCCGCCAGCAGCCCAAGAGCGGGGGTGGCCGACACTTCGGCTCCCGCTTGGTATTCGCGAACGACGGCACGCTGTTTATCACCATCGGCGATCGCGGCCAGCGCACCCGCGCGCAGACCTTCACCATCAATCGCGGCCAGGTCATCCGGATCAACCCCGACGGTACGATCCCCGAGGATAACCCTTTCGTCGGCGTGGACGGTCGCTTGCCGGAGGTCTGGTCGTACGGTCACCGCAATCCCCAGGGGGCGGCGCTGCATCCGCAGACGGGCAAGCTCTGGATTCATGAGCACGCCGCGCAGGGCGGCGACGAAGTGAACGTGCCCGAAGCCGGCAAGAACTATGGCTGGCCGGTGATCCACTATGGCGAGGACTATGGCGGCGGCCAGTTCGGCGAGGGAACGCACAAGGAAGGTATGGAACAGCCGATCTACTACTGGGACCCCTCGATCGCGCCGTCGGGCATGGCCTTCTACACCAGCGACCGGGTGCCGGCCTGGCAGGGTGACCTGTTCGTCGGCGCGCTCAAGTACCGGATGCTGGTGCGCTTGGATATCGAAGAGGGCGAGATCGTTCACGAGGAGCGGATGCTGGGCGACCTGCGCCAGCGTATCCGGGCGGTCGACCAGGGCCCCGACGGCAATCTCTACTTGCTGACCGACGCGCGCGACGGCCAAATCCTAAAGGTCTCCCCGACGCCGTTGTACTGAACAGCGCCTTTACCCTTCGAACGGCAAGCGCGCGTCTGTTCTGTGCGCACCGTGGCGGCAAGCATCGCGTGCATGCGGCTGGGCGCTCTATCGTCTTGTCCATCACTTAAGCTTAAGCTAATATGATTGTCTGCCAACGATCGCCTTGCGGCGGCTGCGGCCAATAAGAGCCTGGCCAAAGGCCCTTTAGACAGAAGCCCTGGGGAGGGTAGGCGATGACTCACGTGGCGATCATGGGTGGGGGCATCGGTGGCGTGTCGATGGCCTACGAGTTGCGTCACCACCTCGGCCGGCAGGTCGAGATCACGCTCGTTTCGGACCGCGATACCTTTCAGTTCACCCCCAGTAACCCCTGGGTCGCGGTCGGCTGGCGCACGCAGGAGAAGGTCGAGGTGCCGTTGCGCCCGCATCTGGCGCGCCACGGCATCGCGTTTGTCCCGACCGGGGTCAAGCAAGTCCGGCCCGATGCGAACCGGCTCGAGCTCGCGGATGGGCAGACCCTCGACTACGACTACCTCGTGGTCGCGACCGGCCCGGAATTGGCGTTCGACGAAATCCCCGGCTGCGGTCCGCATGGCGGGTATAGCCAAAGCGTGTGCACCACGCCCCACGGCAAACAGGCTTTCGAGGCGCTGGAGGCGCTGTGCGCCGACCCCGGTCCGGTCGTGGTGGGCGCGGCGCAGGGGGCCAGTTGCTTTGGCCCGGCCTACGAATACGCCTTCGTCCTGGACCGGGAACTCCGCCGGCGCAAGCTGCGCCACAAGGTGCCGATGACGTTCGTGACCGCGGAGCCGTATATCGGGCACCTCGGTCTGAACGGGGTCGGCGATACCAAGGGGATGCTGGAATCCGAGCTGCGTAACCGCGACATCCCCTGGATCACCAACGCCAAGACCGAGCGGATCGATGCGGAAACCCTGCATGTCGTCGAGGTCGACGACGACGGCAAGGACAAGCGCCGTCACGCGTTGCCGGCCAAAATGTCGATGATCCTGCCGCCGTTCCGCGGCATCCCGGCGCTAGAGGGCACGGGCGATCTGGTGAACCCGCGGCGGTTCGTGCAGATCGATAACTTTCAGCGCAACCCGACCTATACCAATATCTACGCGGTCGGCGTATGTGTCGCGATTCCGCCGGTGCAGAAGACACCGCTGCCCTGCGGCGTGCCCAAGACCGGTTTCATGATCGAGACGATGGCGAATGCTGCCGCGCGCAACATCCGCGATCAGATCGACGGCAAGCCGGCCAGTTATGTCGCCACCTGGAATGCTTTCTGCCTTGCGGATTACGGTAACGGCGGGGCGGCGATCCTGGCGGTCCCGCAGACGCCGCCGCGCAACATCAACTGGGCGGTCGAGGGGTGGTGGGCGCACTACGCCAAGGTCGCCTACGAGTGGTACTTCATGCGCAAGCTGAAGAAGGGCATCGTCGAGCCGTTCTACGAGAAGTGGGTGATGCGTCTGTTGGGGGCGAACAAGGTACACAAGGAACCGATGGTCCATCAGCAACCGCCCAGGCAGGCCGCGGAATAGGCCTGCGACCGTTCGTTCGCGCGACTCCGATCCCAAGGGTGCCCGCAGGTCTCACGTCGATGTGACCCGGGCTTCGCCCTTTTCGTGTGTGCTTCCCCTAGGCAAAATAGTTTGAAAACGCTATCATTGTATCTGCACCCGAACGGATGCGGATCTTCCAACCGTACGGGCAGCTAATGGAGAGAACGCATGCAACCGGAAACGCTGGCCGGATTGTTGAGCCATTTGGGCCGTGCAGGCGAGCCGGAGGGTGCGTGTAGCGGTCTGACGAGCGCGCAGCTTTCGGCGTTGCGGTATCTGGCGCGCGCCAACCCGATGTCGCGCACCGCCTCTGCCCTGGCCGCTTACCAAGGGACGACGCGCGGTACGGTCTCGCAAACGGTGAAGGCGCTGGTACAGGCCGGCTACGTCACCCGGACGCCTTCGGACGCCGACCGGCGCACGGTGCGCCTGGATTTGACGCAAGCGGGTTGGGCCAAGCTTGAGCAGGCGCCGAATGATCGGCTGGTCGCTGCGGTCGCCCGGCTGCCGCAGCACCAACGCGCCGTACTCGCCGACGCGGCGATGTCGCTCAACGGCGCGCTTTCGGCCCAGGATTCAGAATGCGGCTTCGGGACCTGCGAAACCTGCAAACACCGGGAAGACACCGACGACGCGCAGGCTGATTATTGCTGCCATTCCGGTTGTGCACTGGGATCGGGGGACCAGGATTGCCTGTGTGCCTCTTACCGGCCGCGCTTCGATCTCGCGGCGGCGTTGCCGACCACAAGCGGGCGAGCGACATGATCCGCCTTCCCGACGGCAGCGTTACCGGCCAGGGAGAAGACGGGGACCTGACGGTGGACGCGCAGGTCCTGGCCCCACGCCTTGGCGTGTCGGTCGCGCAGCTCAAGGCCGAGATGCGCCGCGGCATCGTCTACAGCCGTGTCGAGCGCGGCGAGGGGGCGGATGCCGGCTATTGGCGGATCACCGTCACATACCGGCACCACGCGATGCAGGTGCTCGTGGCCCCGGATGGCACCGCCTACGAGCTGCCGGCAGCCAAACCAGGCGCGGGCATCCGAAACGAACCACCGCTGGTTGCGCTGGCCCGCCGCGCGGGAGGCGAGACCTGAAACGCGCTGGCGGAGAAGGAGACCGGAACCCCGTGCGCACAATGCCATTTCCGCCGTCTGGCGGACACCGACCAAACGACCCGACTGCGGGCCAGCGCCCTCAACAGCAGCAGGTCGGCAACAACCCTAGGCTTCGGAGGCCGCGCAAGATGCCCGACGGCCAGATCATCCAGCAAACGCGCCCGCGGGGGCGCAACGTGATGCTGACAGCTGTCCAGGAGAGCGATCTCCTGACTGCTTGGCGCGAGGGCGGCGATCCGACGGCCCTCGACCGTCTGTTGCGTGCCTTCGAGCCGCTGTGCCGCAAACTGGCCAAGCGGTATGACGGCGCCGCGGAGCGCAATGACCTGCTGCAGGAAGCGCGCCTGGGCTTGCTCGACGCGATCCGGCGGTATGACCCGGAGCACGGCACGCGTCTGGCAACCTATGCCAGTTTCTGGATTCACGAGCGGCTGCGTCGCTATACGACGGAAACGCAGCCGATCGTGCGGGTGCCGCGCAACACCCGGCAGGCGCTTTCGCGCATGCTGGAGGAGGCGGGTCGGGAAAGCACGCCGGAGCAGGTCGGTGACAGTGGGGCGATCGCCCGTACCGTGGCCGAACGCCATGGTGTCGACGAAAGCGTCGCGCTGATGGCTCAGCAGCTTCTCGGCGCGGGTAACATAGTTTCGCTCGATGCCCCGTTGACGGGCGAGGACGGTGATCGCACGCAAAGCCGGATCGACCAGCTGCACGACCCAGCCCCATCGCCCGAGCATCAGGTCGCCGAAGCGCATGATACGCGCGTGCATACCGGACAGCTGATGCAGGCGCTGGGCACGCTGCCGGATCGCAAGGCGCAGATCATCCGTGACCGGCATCTCAGCGACCGTCCGCTCACGCTGGAGACGCTTGCCCAACGGTTTGGGGTCTCCAAGGAACGCGTGCGCCAGCTTGAAACCGCCGCCCTGCGTGATCTGCGCAAGGCGATCGGAACGGAGACGACCCAGTAGCCACGGGGGTGGCGATGATGACGGTGCTAATGACGCTTGAGAGGCGCGCGGGAGGGCGGGCCGCAGCCGCGCTCGGCTAACGCAGCCAGTTCGGGTCGGTTCTGCGGTGTTCCAGCATCACGATCAGCGTCATCACCATGTCGACCGTCACACCGTCGGCTGCCAAGGGTAACAACAGCCGGTCGTAGCGCATGTAATCCCGTCCCGGCAGCAGGGGGTAGACTCGGTCGGAGGTGTTCGGTCGACCTGTTTCGACGACTTCTCGATAGGTCGCCAAGGCCGTTTGCAGATACTCGCCGCGGTATAGCTCTTCGAACCGCTTGCCGGTGGGATCACGGCCGGAGCGGGCCACGATTTCGGTCCCCGTCAAGCGATGGCGGAAGGTAAGATTGTCGTGTTCCCGCAATACGTCGATCAGGGCCAGACGTGGTAGCAGGAAGCGCAGGTCCGCGGGGTTGATGTCGGCGCGGGACGGCAGCCGGTCGCCCTGTCGCTTGGAGCGCCAGTAGTCGTAAAGCTGCCTGTGCTCGTCGTGGCGAAGCTCAAGCTGGGCATCCTGCACGAACGTCATCGCGTCGACCGGCAAGTCGTTCGGTGAATGTGCGGATCACGGGTCATCATGCGCTTGAACTTAAAGAACCATCGTTAGGAATCAAAAGGGTTCGATGGCCTGCCGCATGATTGTCGCAGCTCGGAGCGTTTCTGACGGAGATGACCCGCCGACACGACGTCGGTCCCACGCCATGGCCCGCCGGTTGCAGACGGACATGCCGTGGTGAGTTGTGTATTGTTATGACTAGGGTGAATAAGAAACGTGCATACGATCGGAGAGCAATATGAATCCCCCGTCAAAGGCCTGGCTGCGCTACCGCTGTCAGGAATGCGATGCCGATCTGCCGGGGAATGACGAGGCGCATGATCTGAAGGTGCGCACGTGCCCGAACTGCGGTACCGCCTGTGATATCGAAGGCAGCGCTGCCCGCCGTGGCAATGCGCGCGCAGCCAAGAAGGTCGTGCGCACGGGCCTACGCGCCGTGATGTATCCGTTCGCTTGACCCACGGGCAGGCGCGACAGAGAGACCCGTCGCCTACTCGCGAATGCGGATGAACAGTTCGTCCGGCGCCTCGGCGTCTTTATTGACCGGCGTCACGCGCCAGACCTGCCCGGTGCCCCAGCCGTAATCGAAACTGGCGACGGCTTCCTGCAGCTTCACGGTGATCGGCTGTTTCAGAATCTGGCAGGCCTGCGACTGTGACAGCGCCTTATAGGCCGCCACCCGGCCTTCGTCGGTGTAGATCTCCTCAAACGTCGCGTAAGGCTCGGGCGAGGAGCAGCCAACCTTGGTCGTCTTGGTGTCACCAACGCTGGCGTTCTGGGCCTGCGCCGGAGCGATCGCGAGGGCCGCGAAGGTGGCTGCGATCACCGCGATGAAGCGCTGACGGGCACAGGTGGACGGCTGCATTGTCTATCGGTCTCCCTGAACACGTGCCGGTTCTGTCCAGCGGCGCGGTATGACGCGCCAATCCGGGCTTCGACTTAGGAGTCCTTGGGCCGTGGGCCAAGGGTAAGGCGGGTCAGTGACCGGTCCGTACGCGGCCGACGGCGTCCAGCCAACCGGCATAGCGGCGTTCGCGCTCGCTGGCGCTCATTCGTGGCTCGAACAGCTTGTCGGCCTTCCAGATCTCCCGAATCCCCGCTTTGCCATCGATCACGCCCGCCTTGGTACCGGCGAGCGACGCGGCGCCGAGCGCGGTCGTCTCGATCACCTGTGGGCGTTCGACCGAGACGTTCAGGATGTCGCTCAGACGTTGCAGCAACCAGTCGTTGGCGACCATGCCGCCGTCGACCCGCAGGGCTGTCGGCGCCTCGGCGCCGTCGGCTTCCATCGCCTGCATCAGGTCGCGGGTCTGATAGCAGACGCTGTCCAGCGTCGCCGCCGCGATCTCCGCCGGGCCGGTCTGGCGGGTCAGCCCCAGGATCGCGCCACGCGCGTCGCTGTCCCAGTAGGGCGCGCCCAGACCGACAAAGGCGGGCACCATATAGACTTGGCTCTCCGGATCGGCCTCGCGCGCCAGCGCCTCCGTCTCCGCTGCGCTGGACAGCAGGCGCAGGCCGTCGCGCAGCCACTGCACGGCCGCGCCCGCGACAAAGATCGAGCCTTCCAGCGCGTAGGTCGTGGTGCCGCCCAGCCGGTAGGCGATCGTGGTCAGCAGGCGATTGCGGCTCTGCGGCGCGGTCTGGCCGGTGTTGACGAGCGCGAAGCAGCCGGTGCCGTAGGTCGACTTCATCATGCCTTCGTCCAGGCAGGCCTGGCCGACCATCGCGGCCTGCTGGTCGCCGGCGATGCCGCAGATCGGGATCGACGCGCCCAGCAGGTCGGTTTCGGTCTGGCCGAACTCGGCATCGCACGACCAGACCTCCGGCAGGATCGCCTTGGGCACGTCGAGCAGGGCCAAGAGCTCATCGTCCCAGCGCCCGTGGCGGATGTCGTAGAGCATGGTTCGGCTGGCATTGGTCGCATCGGTGGCGTGCACGCGCCCGCCGGTAAGCCGCCACAGCAGGAAGCTGTCGACCGTGCCGAAGGCGAGCTTACCGGCCTGCGCCTTCTCCCGCGCGCCGGGGACGTTTTCCAGCAGCCAGACGATCTTGGAGGCGGAGAAGTAAGGATCGATCAGCAACCCGGTACGATACTGGATCAGCCGCTCGTGGCCGCCGTGGCGCAGCTTGTCGCATAGCGGCGCGCCGCGACGGTCTTGCCAGCAGATCGCGCGGTGGATCGGTTCGCCGGTCTCCCGGTCCCAGAGCACCGCCGTCTCACGCTGGTTGGTGATGCCGATCGCGGCCACGTCTTGCGCGCTCAGCCCGGCCTTGTCGATCGCCCCGCGCGCGGTTTCCAGCGTATCGCGCCAGATGTCCTCGGCGTCGTGCTCGACCCAGCCGGACTTGGGAAAGTGCTGCGGTAGTTCCTTCTGGGCGTCGCCCAGCATCTGCCCGCGATCGTCGAACAGGATGGCGCGGCTCGACGTGGTGCCTTGGTCGATCGCCAGGATATGGCGTGCGGTGGCCATGGCGCGTGTTCTCCCCGGAATCGTCTTGTCTGTTCTTGTTTGGCCAGTCGGTTGTGTGTGCTGGCCTGTCGTATCGGTCGCGCAGAATGGTGCGCCGGCTCCGCCGGATCAAGCGGTCCGACCTTGAACTCGGGCGCGCGGGGCAGAGGTTAGGGGCGTGCGCGCTACGCTCCCTATCGAAAGATAACCACCTCGTGACCACCACCAACACGTCGTCTCGTGCCCAATCCCGGTCCCGGACGCGGACCCGCGACTTCGCGCGCTGGCTGCTCGATCCGCGCAACCGGCCGAGCGTTGCCGAGATCTACGAGACGATTGCCACCAACGCGCTGAGTGAGACTGGCCTCTACCTCAACCTCGGCTTCTGGCGCGACGGCGTGGCGAGCGTGGACGATGCCAGCAGGGCGCTGGTCCACCTGCTGGGCGAGTCCGCCGAGCTGAAGTCCGGCGACCGGGTGCTGGATGTTGGGTATGGCTTCGGCGATCAGGACGCGGAGTGGTTGCGTGCGTTCGATCCCGCCGAGATCGTCGGACTCAATATCACCGCAAGCCAGGTTGAGACGGCACGGACCCGGATGGAAGAGCAGGGGCTGGCGCACCGGATCGACCTGCGCCAGGGTTCTGCCACCGACATGCCGGTCGCCGACAGCAGCTTCGACAAGGTGCTGGCGCTGGAATGCGCCTTCCACTTCGATACCCGGGACGCCTTCTTCCGCGAAGCATCTCGGGTGCTGAAGCCGGGCGGCCGCTTGGCGACCGCCGACATCCTGCCGGCCTCGCCGGCCAGGGACCCGCTGCGGCGTGCCGTGCAGTGCGCAACCTGGCGGATGACCGCGCGCACTTGGAACATCCCCGCCGCCAACGCCGTGCGCCCCGCAGCCTATGCCCGGCAGCTCAAAGCCGCGGGCTTCACCAACGTGCGCGTCACTTCGATCCGGGAACGGGTCTATGCGCCATTGCACCGCCATCTGGCTCGGCGGTCAGAGCTGTTTCCCGATCTGCCGGTGCCCGCGCGGCTGGCTGCCCGCGCGGCGCTCACGGTACCGCCGGAACTGGCCTACAGCGGGCTCGACTACATCATCGCAACGGCGGATAAAGCTGTAGAATATTAGACTTGGGATTTAGCCTTATCAATAACACTTTTGTGCAGGTCTATTATCTCGGTTATTTCATCTGATTCATCAGCCCCAATATAATCAAAGCTATCAACGGAACTCTCATCAAAATATTTTTTCATTTTTTCTTCTCCCCATTTATCCTTGAGGGCTGCGTAAGTTTCCAAATCTGCGCCGTGCCAAGACCCTCCAAATATTTGAAAATACCTGTCGATATCATAGAGCATCATAGCCGTTCGTAGTATGCCGGTGAAATTGTCCTCTTTTACGTGCTTCGCAATAATACGGAAAAATTCTTCATTGAAAATATGATCTAAATCTGATATTTTATGACATCCGAAATATTTTAATTCTTTGATTGGTTGCGGCCCGATTTCATCGTAATCTATGGAAACAAGTTTGGATATTTTATCGCTGATATATCTTTCTACAGATATAGAATTAATATCTTCGGTTTGCAGATTGGAGTCTTCTCTCAAATCTATATTATTTTTATATTGATCAACCTCAAGCGCAATCTTTGAAAAAGCACCATCGACAATTTCAAGCATGCCCGCATAAAGATTCAACTCGCGTTTTAGATGTCCCGGTAGTTCACCTGAGAATTTATACGCTCTGTCGTGTTGGAGTTCAGCCCATGCATGCTGAAGAACCGTTCTGACTTGAACCTCAAATTTTAAACCGCAAAGACCTCGGTATTCGGGTAGATGGTCACGCCCTTCTCCGAGAGTGCAAACAAAATGAACTGACCTGTACCCTACTCGGTCATCCCCAAGCATATCAGTTCTGTCAAGACTATTGTATTCGTCAACTTCAAAATATTCCTTAATAGTTTGGGAAATCTGATCTATCTGGAACTCGAAGAAAGTTACAATGCGAATACCGGTTAGGTCTGTTAATTGTTTCTCTGGAGATGAGTATCCTTTGCGCTTAATTTTTTCAGTTGCAGAGTTGAGTGTCTTGGTGCGTCCATCTACTTCAATATACTCAACACCCTTTTGGTCGAGAGCATTTCTTATAATACTTTTTGCTTCACCTGTTAGGTTGTTATGTTTTGCCAATAAATTTGTCAGCCATTCCGAGTCTTTCACGCCCACATCCACTTATTGCACCTGAGAATATCGTAGAGAAGTCGGCTTTGGTTGGAAAGTCTACTCGCCTGGCTGCGGCGTGGCGCCCTCCGGCGCGCGGGTGGCCGCCTTGCGATGCTGCGCGCGGCGTTCCAGCGGCTCGACCAGCAGGGTCATCATCGGCGGCACGATCAGCAGCGTGAGCACGGCGGACAGCGCCAGTCCGCCGACCACGACCGAGCCCAAGCCGCGGTAGAGCTCCGAGCCCGCGCCCGGGAACAGCACCAGCGGCAGCATGCCGAACACGCTTGTCAGGGTGGACATGAAGATCGGGCGGATGCGGTTGCGGGTCGCTTCCACGATCGCCTGTGCCGGGTCGTCGCCGACCTCCCGGATCAGGTAGAGCGTCTGGTGGACCAGCAGGATCGCGTTGTTCACCACGATGCCGATCAGGATCACGAAGCCGAGCAGGGTCAGCATGTCGAGCGGCTGGTAGATGAACAGGTTGAGCACCGCCAACCCGGCGATCCCGCCCGCCGCCGCCAGCGGCACGGCGAGCAACATGATCAAGGGGTAGACGAAGCTTTCGAACAGCACCGCCATGACGAGATAGACGATCGCGATCGCCAGCAGCAGGTCCCAGACCATCGCCTCCCAGGTTTCGGTCAGCTTGTCCGCGGTACCGGAGATTGCCAAGGTCACGCCTTGGGGTAAGCCTTCGGCCTGTAACGGCTGGATCACATCGGTGCGCAGCAGGTCGGCGGCGGCCTCCAGCGGCAGCTGCGCGGCGGGACGGACCTCCAGGGTGATGGTGCGCTGACGTTCGCGGTGCCGGATTTCGGTCGGGCCGGCGGTATGGGTCACGCGGCCCAGGCTGTTGACGGGCAGGATCTGGCCATTGCGGGTCACCACCGGCAGGTTGCCGATGCCTTGGGTGGCGGTGACGTCGTCGGTCGGGCCCTTGAGCATCAGGTCGGTGCGCCGGGTGCCGATCGTCACTTCCTCTACGCGCAGACCGTCGTTGAAGGCGTCGACGCTATCCGCCAGATCGCGCGCGCTGACTCCCGCATCGGCCAGCCGTACCCGGTCCGGAATCACGCGCAACTCGGGCGCGCCCAACTCCAGTCCCGGGTTTGGGCGCAGCTGGTTGCCTGCGGCGAAGGGCAGGACCTGGGAAACCTTGCCGAAGGCGCGTTGGGCGGTCTCCAGGATCGCCGGCAGGTCGGGCCCGGAGATGTCGAGCTCGATCTTGCGCCCGCCGCCGATGCCCCGGCCGAAGATCGACGGTTGGTTGATGAAGCCGAAGGTGCCTGGCTCCCGGAACACGGGATCGCGCAGGACCGGGATCAGCTCACCGACCCGCTGTTCCTGCTCGGCGGCGGCGCCGACGAAGGTCTGCGCGCGGGTGGCGACGAAGAAGAAGCGGGAGATCTTGGGCGGTCCATCCGGCTCCGCGTCCGGGCCGGTTTCCGATACCCACAGATGGCGCACGGCGTCCTCGATCTCGCGGGCAATGTCGAAGGTTGTATCCAGGTTGTAGCCGGGCGGCGGAATGATCACGCCCAGCACCAGATTGCGGTTGCCTTCCGGCAGGTATTCCAGCTTGGGCAGCAACAGCCAGAAAGCCGCGCCGGCGGCGATCGTGACGGCCGCGACCGTGCCGGCGGAGGCGACACGGCTTTTCACCAATAGGCGCTGCAGGACCATGATGGCGCGCACGACTGCAGCCGCGGCCGGATCGATCACTGGCAGATGCGCCCGGGTCAGGCTCTCGGGCTTGCGTCCCAGGTGTTCGTGTGGATCGCCGAACCCAAGCAGACGTTGGGCCAGGGCCGGGATCACCGTGATCGCGACGATCAGCGACAGCGTCACCGCGAAGGAGATCGCCACCGCGATGTCGCGGAACAGTTGGCCTACCTCCAGCTGCATGGTCAGGATCGGGATGAACACCATGACGGTGGTCAGCGCCGAGACCAGGATCGCGCCCCACACCTGCGCCGCGCCTTCGTAGGCGGCGTGCCGGGCGGAATAGCCTTTTTCCCGCAGGCGATAGATGTTCTCCAGCACGACGATCGCCGCGTCCACGACCATGCCGATGGCGAACGCCAGACCAGCGAGCGAGATCACGTTGATCGTCCGGCCCAGGGCCGCCATGGCGACGAACGCGCCGACCACCGACACCGGGATCGCCAGCGAGACCACCAGCGAGGCGCGCACCGAGCGCAGGAACAGCAGCAGCAGGATCGCCGCGAACGCGCCGCCGACATAGATGTTCTGGTTCACCAGCGCGATCGCGGAGCCGATGTAGACCGTCTCGTCGTAGACCTGGTTCAGCGTCAGCCCGACGTTCGGGATTGGGCCCCGGTTCAACTCGTCGAGCGCGGCGCGCACGCCCTCCATCGTCTCGATCACGTTGGCGCCGGTATCGCGTACCGCGTTCATGGCGAGCGCGGGCTGCCCGTTGAAGCGGATACGTGCGGTGGGTTCCTTGTAGCCAAAGCGCACGTCGGCGATATCGGCGACCGTCACCCGACCCAGCCGCCCGCCCGCGGCGGTCGCCTCGCCGGCCGTGCGCAGCACCACTGCCTCGACCGCCGCGACGTTATCCAGTTCCCCCTCCGACCGGACGACGTAGCGACGCTTGCCTTCCTTCACGTCGCCGGCGGACACCGCGACGTTCGCGGCCCGGAGAGCCTGGACGATCTCGCTCACGGTCATGCCGTAGCGCGCCATCAGGTCGGGGCGGACGATCACTTCCAACTGCCGTTCGCTGCCGCCGAAGACGTTGATCTTGGCGATTCCCTGGACACGCTCCAGGCGCTCCTGCACCACGTCCTCGACGAAATCACCATAGTGGTGCATCGGCCGGTCGTTGCCGGGCAGGGGCGTGAAGATGAACCAGGCGATCGCGCTGTCGTTGGCGCCGGAGGTGTCGAGCGTCGGTTCCACCACTTCGTCCGGATAGCCGGTGACCCGGTTCAGACGGTTCGCGACCAGCAGCAGCGACTGGCTCATGTCGGCGCCGATGGCGAACTCCAACTCGATCTCCGCCTTGCCGGTCTCCGCCATGCCAGTCATGCGTTCCAGGCCCTGCAGGCCTTTCAGCACCTCCTCTTGACGGGTGACGAGCTCGCGTTCGACCTCGGCCGGGGCAGCGCCGGGCCACAGCGTCTCCACCGTGATCACCGGCTGTCGAACGTCGGGGGCAAGCTGAACCGGGATCGCCTGTAACGCGACCAGGCCGAACATCACCACCATCAATACGGCGGCGATGACCGCAATCGGACGTTCGATCGCCAGGCGGATCGGGTTCATGGCGGTTAAGACCCGTCGTTTGGAGCGTCGGCGTTGCTGTTAGCCGATTGTGCGTCCAGACGCTTTTCGATCCGCAACGGCTGGCCCGGGCGCAGGCGCTCGTTGCCGCGCACCACTGTCAGCGTTCCAGCCTCCAGGCCGTCGACGACCTCGAAACGGCCGCCGATCTCGATCCCGAGCTGTACCGGCCGAACCGCGGCCTTGCCGTCGTTGTAAAGGTAGACGACCGCCTGATCGCCCTGGCGCACGATCGCGTCCTTGTGCACCGACAGGACGTCGCGTGCCTGGCCGATCGGCACGTGCACGGTCACGGACTGTCCGCTTGCCAGGCCGATATCGTCCGCCGTGAAGTCGGGCACGAAGCGCACGGTGCGGGTGCGCGTATTCGGGTTCTCTTCTGGCAGAATCGCGCGCACCCGTGCTGGGCGGGTGCGGTTATCCCCGGCCGTTTCGCCCAAGACAAAAGTCACCCGTGCGCCCGGTGCGAGCCCGGCCAGCCGGCGCGCCGGCACATCCGCCTCGACCTCCAGCGCGGCGTCCGACACCAAGCGTACCAATGGCTGCCCGGACTGGGCGTAAGCGCCCGCCTCCAGGTAGCGGTGCACCACGGTTCCGCTGTAAGGCGCGGTCACTTCGGTCCGCTCGGCCTGGATGCGCGCCAAGGCGAAGTCCGCCTGCGCGCGATCGATCGCCGCGCGGGCTGCGGCCAGATCGGCGCGCGCGATTGCGGCCGCCTGACGCTGATCGTCGAAACGCGCCTGGCTGAACGCCGATGAGCCTTGCAGCCCCTGCAGACGGGCGAGACCTTGTTCGGCCAGCGCCAGGTTCTCGCGGCGGCTGCTCAGTTCCGCGCGCGCCTGTGCCAGCGCCGCTTCGGCCTGGTCGCGTTGGGCGGCAAGAACCGCGTCATCCAACAGCACAAGCGTCTGCCCCCGCTCGATCGTGTCCCCAACCTCCACCAGATAGCTGTCGATCGGCGCGGCGACCCGCGCGGCGACATCACCGGCGCGGGTGGCGATTAAACGACCGATCACCGGGGCGGTCTGCGCCAGCGGCACCGCGCGCACGGCGTCGACGTGCACGCCGGTGGGCCCGTCCTGCGCGAACGCCGGCGCGTGCAGCCCGGCAAGGGCGAGACAGAACAGGGTGGCCCATCCCAACCTCCGTGCGAGACGGCGGTGCGGCGCCTTCACATCCGCTTGTGGAACCAGGGAACGTCTCCCGATCTTAGGGCGCGGCCCACCGCAAAGGCACGCGTGGTCGTCGCCTACGCACTTCCAACTTGCCAGCGCAGTATATCGTAATAAGCGAATTTGACCCTATCACGGATTGCCGACCCTGCTGCGCGTTGACATCGCCCCGTCGGTGCGCTCGGCTAAACGAGGAGCAAGCGGCCAAGCGGCGTCTCGCCTAACCTCACGCACGCTGGACGAAGAGCCGCGGCAATCGGCCGCTGACCATGCGCGGTCGACCGACGAAACCGCCGGACTGGGGAGGCGACGGGCGCACGCGATGACCACACGTCTGTATTGGCACACCGACTGTTTCAATCATGACCCCGGGCGCATGCACCCGGAGCACCCCTCCCGCCTGAAAGCCGTTCTGAAGGCGCTGGAGGGCGACGATTTCGCGGCCCTGACGCATCACGAGTGTCCGATGGGCACCAACGAACAGGTCGCCCGCGTGCACCCGCAGAAGTACATCGACAACATGTATGCCGCGATCCCCGCAGAAGGGATGCACCCGATCGATGCCGACACCAGCGTCTCGCCCGGCTCGTGGGACGCCGCGATGCGCGCGGTGGGCGGCGTCTGCGCGGCCGTCGACGCGGTAGTGACGGGCGAATGCGACAACGCCTTCTGCGCCGTCCGGCCGCCCGGACACCATGCCGAACGGGCCCGGTCGATGGGGTTTTGCCTGTTCTCCAACGTTGCGATCGGCGCGCTGCATGCGCGCGCATCCCACAATCAGCACCGCATTGCGGTTGTGGACTTCGACGTCCACCACGGCAACGGCACGCAGGACATCTTTTGGGACGACCCCGATCTGTGGCTTGCCTCGATCCATCAGTTCGGCATCTATCCCGGTACCGGAAAGGCGGGCGAGCGCGGCTGCGCCAACAACATCGTCAACGTTCCGCTGCCGGCGATGACCGGGTCGGAGGGGTTCCGTCAGGCCTGCTCCGACATCGTGCTGCCGCAGCTTGCCAAGTTTCAGCCCGACCTGATCCTGATCTCCGCCGGTTTCGACGCCCACGTGAAGGACCCGTTGGCGGCGCTGTGCCTGGAAGAGGACGATTACACCTGGATCACCGAGCAGATCATGAAGGTCGCCCGCTCGGCCAATGGCGGCCGGATCGTCTCGGTGATGGAGGGGGGCTACGAGCCCGAGTCCATGGCCGCCAGCGCCGCCGCGCACGTCAAGGCATTGCTGCGGGTGTAGGGTGCGGCTGCCCGCGCGCTTGCCGCTGGGCGGGCGTGGGTCTACAGTCCGCCCGCGTTTCGAGGGGCGCGGCGGTGCCGGGTAACCGGCTGCGCCCGGCGCCTGTCTTAGCCACCAGCCGACCAAGCCAGCGAGAGCCACGAACGTACGTCATGGCGGATCAATCCAAGCAATCCGGCAGCGCCGAACAGGCGGCGCCCTCCGACATCCAGCAGATGAGCTTCGAGGACGCGCTCGCCGAGCTGAAGCAGATCGTCGAGCGTCTGGAGAAGGGCGAGGGCAAGCTCGACGAGGCGATTCAAGCCTACGAGCGCGGCGCGCATCTGAAGCGCCATTGCGAGCAGAAGCTGAAGGAAGCCGAGGCCAAGATCGAAAAGATCCGGGTCTCCGGCGCTCAAGGCGACGGCAGCGGCGGCCAGGTGTCGACCGAGCCGCTTGACGTCCAATAGGCACGCGGGTCAGCCGTGACCGATCTATCCGAAGCCCTCAAGAGCACCGCCGCAGCAGTCACCCGGCAGCTGGATGAGCTGTTGCCGCAGATCGGCGGCCCGCGTGGTCGGGTCGTCGAGGCGATGCGCTACGCCTGTCTGGCTGGCGGCAAACGTCTGCGACCCTTCCTGACCGTGGCGTCCGCCCGGCTGTTCGACGTGCGCGACCCGCGCGCGCTGCGCGTTGCCGCGGCGGTCGAGATGATCCACTGCTATTCCCTGGTGCATGACGATCTCCCGGCGATGGACGATAGCGATCTACGCCGCGGTCAGCCGACGGTGCATCGCAAGTTCGATGAAGCGACCGCGATTCTGGCCGGTGACGGCTTGTTGACGGAAGCCTTCGCGATCCTGAGCGAGCCGGCCACGCACAAGGACCCCCTGATCCGCGGCGAACTGACCCGTGGCCTGGCCGAGGCGGCGGGCGCGCGTGGCATGGTCGGCGGCCAGCAGGTCGACATGTCGCACGAACGTGCCGAGCTGGACCTCGACGGCATTACCGAGTTGCAGCGGATGAAGACCGGCGCGTTGATCGAGTTCGCCTGCGAGGCGGGCGCGATCCTGGGCGGTGCGGACACCGAGTCCCGGACGGCGCTGCGTGCATACGCGCGTGACCTCGGGCTTGCTTTCCAGATCGCCGATGACCTGCTGGACGTCGAGGCGTCCTCGGAGCAGGCCGGCAAGCCGACCGGCCGGGATGCCGAGGCCGGCAAGGCGACCTTTGTCGGTCTGATGGGGCAGAAGCGCGCCCGCATCCGTGCTGAGGAACTGGTCGATTCCGCCTGCGGCCATTTGGATCGGTTCGGCGACAAGGCCGATCTGCTACGTCATACCGCGCAATTTGTGGTCAACCGCCCTTCCTAGCCTTAGGTCCCAGGGCCAGGGCCCAATCCTCCGCCCTGAGAGCGACGTTCGCGAGGGAGAACTGTTTGCGTAACGACACCAAAACCCCGCTGCTCGACACCCTCCGGGATCCTGCGGACCTGCGCCGCCTGCACGAAGGGCAGCTGCACCAAGTGGCCGATGAACTGCGGCTGGATATGATCGACAAGGTGTCGCAGACCGGCGGCCACCTGGGCGCTGGTTTGGGCGTGGTCGAGCTGACGACGGCGATCCACTACGTCTTCGAGACGCCGGACGACAAGCTAATCTGGGATGTCTCTCACCAGTGCTACCCGCACAAGATCCTGACCGGTCGGCGGGAGAAGATGACTACGCTGCGCCAGGGCGAGGGGCTATCCGGGTTCACCAGCCGGGCGGAAAGCATCTACGACCCGTTCGGGGCGGCGCACTCCTCCACCTCGATCTCCGCGGGCCTTGGCTACGCGGTGGCGCGTGATCGGCAGGGTCGGGATAACCACGTCGTCTCGGTGATCGGCGACGGGGCGATGAGCGCCGGCATGGCCTACGAGGCGATGAACAACGCTGGGGCCATGAACAGCCGGCTGATCGTGATCCTGAACGACAACGACATGTCGATCGCGCCGCCGGTGGGGGCGATGAGCGCCTATCTGTCGCGGATCCTGTCCTCGCGCTCTTACCGTTCGGTGCGCGGGGCGATGCGCGATCTGAGCCACCAGTTCCCACGTCCGGTGCGCGAGGCCGCGCGGCGGGCGGAGGAGTACACCCGCGGCCTGTTCACCGGGGGCACGCTGTTCGAGGAGATGGGCTTCTACTACGTCGGCCCGATCGACGGTCACAACCTCGACCACCTGCTGCCGGTCCTGCGCAACGTCCGGGATACCGAGAGCGGCGGCCCGATCCTGATTCACTGTGTGACGCAGAAGGGCAAGGGGTACGAGCCGGCGGAAGGGGCGGCGGACAAGTACCACGGGGTGGCCAAGTTCGATGTGGTCACCGGCAAGCAGGCGAAGCCGACGCCGCAGGCACCGAGCTACACCGGCACCTTTGCGCAGGCGCTGATCCAGGAGGCCGAGGCGGACGCGCGGGTGATGGCGGTGACCGCGGCAATGCCGGGAGGCACCGGGCTGGACAAGTTCGCCCAGAAGTTCCCGGACCGGATGTTCGACGTCGGCATCGCCGAGCAGCACGCGGTGACCTTCTGCGCCGGGCTGGCGTGCGAGGGCATGAAGCCGTTCGCGGCGATCTACTCGACCTTTCTGCAGCGCGCCTACGACCAGGTGGTGCACGACGTGGCGATCCAGAACCTGCCGGTGCGCTTCGCGATCGACCGGGCGGGCATGGTCGGCGCCGACGGCGTCACCCACCAGGGCAGCTACGACGTCACCTATCTGGGCACGCTGCCGAACTTCACGCTGATGGCCGCGGGTGACGAGGCGGAGCTGATGCACATGGTCGCCACGGCGGCGGCTTATGATGACGGCCCGATCGCGGTGCGCTATCCGCGCGGCGAGGGGCTGGGCGTTGAGATGCCGACGCGCGGCGAGTTGCTGGAGATCGGCAAGGGCCGGATCGTGCGCGAGGGCAGCAAGGTGGCGATCCTGTCCTACGGTGGCCGGCTGGGCGAGGCCTATCGGGCGGCGGACGAGCTGGCGGCGCGCGGGCTGTCGACGACGGTGGCGGACGCGCGGTTCGCCAAGCCGCTGGACCGCGATCTGGTGCGGCGTCTGGCCAAGGAGCACGAGGTGCTGCTGACGGTCGAGGAGGGCGCGATCGGCGGCTTCGCGACGCAGGTGCTGACGCTCCTGGCGGAGGAGGGGCTGCTCGACCACGGCCTGAAGATCCGGCCGATGACCCTGCCGGATCGCTTCATCGACCACGACAAGCCGGAGCAGCAGTACGAGGCCGCCGGGCTCAACGCCCGCCACATGGTCGCCCGGGCGCTGGAGGCGCTGGGCTATGAGAGTGTGGACACGGGATCCTTGCGGGCCTGAAGCGGTCGGCAATTGCTGTGCGAAGGCACGTCGGCGCGGCGCTTGTGTGCCGGGTCGGCATGACGTCGCGATTAGTGAAAATGAGCGCCTTATCTCTTCGAGCTCATCCCGCGTTCCCTATCCTGAGAGCAGTGCGGGATGGGCGCATCGAAGCACGTTTGACCGGGTGTCCCCCCGGCTCCTTGCCATGACCGCCGCCAAGAAACGCCGGGTCGATCAACTGCTCGTCGAGCGTGGGTTGGCTGACAGCCGGGCGCGGGCGCAGGCGTTGGTGATGGCGGGGCAGGTGGTCTCCGATACCAAGCGGATCGACAAGCCAGGCACCGCGCTGCCGGCCGACGCGCCGCTGGCGGTCAAGGGACAGGATCACCCCTGGGTCTCGCGTGGTGGGCTGAAGCTGGCCCCTTTGGTGGCGTGCGGCGAGATCGATCCCACAGACGCGGTCGCGCTCGACGTCGGTGCCTCTACGGGGGGCTTTACCGACGTGCTGCTGCAGCACGGGGCGGCACGTGTCTACGCGGTCGACGTCGGCCACGGACAGCTCGCCTGGAAACTGCGTCAGGATGAGCGCGTGGTTGTGCTGGAGCGCACCAACGCCCGTTATCTGACCGCCGAGCAGGTACCGGAAGCGGTCGACCTGGTGGTCTGCGATGCCTCATTTATCGGGCTGGAGGTCGTGTTGCCGGCCGCGCTCGGGCGCGCCCGTCCGGGGGCCAGGTTGGCCGCGCTGATCAAACCGCAGTTCGAGGTCGGCAAGGATCGTGTCGGGCGCGGTGGCGTGGTCCGCGATCCCGCTCTGCACCAGGAGGTCTGTCAGCGCATCCGTACCTGGTTGAGCGAGACGATGGGCTGGACCGTGTTGAGCCTGCGCGAGAGCCCGGTGCAGGGGCCGGAAGGGAACACGGAGTTCCTGATCGTGGCGGAGAAGCCGGAGGAATGATCGGTTAGACGGTCGGAGACGTCCTTCGACACGGCCCGTTGGATGTGTCGAAGGACGCCTGATGGCTAATTGGCCAGCGCCCGACCGCGTTGTTCGCCCGCTGTCTAGCGCACGTCTTCTATCTTCACCGGACTCTCCAGCCGCTGTTCGGCTTGGCGACCTTCTAGCACGGCAACCAGGTCCACGAGCGGCTTGAGGCTACTGGCGATCTGGCCGAGCGCTTCGGCGGCCGGGCTCTCGACCCGCCCGCGTAGAGCGCCCTCGATCAGCTGGCGCAGCGGATCGGGGCGCTGCGGGCGGTTGACCACGCGCACCGGCTGGTCCGCGGGAATCTCAGCCAATTCCTTGGCGCCGGCGATCGCGGCCTTGAGCCCGCCCAACTGGTCGACCAAGCCCCGGTCGTGCGCGTCCGCGCCGGACCAAATCTGCCCTTGGGCAACCTGTTCGACCTGCTCGGGAGAAAGATCGCGGCCCGAGCCGACCTTCTGCTTGAAGTCGGCGTAGGTCTGATCGAGGAAGCTCTGTAGCTTCTGCCACTGCGCCTCCGTAAAGTCGTGCTGGGAGCTCCAGAAGTCGGCGTTCTGGCCGGCCTGAACGCCGTCGAAGTTGATCCCCAGGTTCCTAAACAGACCGCTGGTGACGAACTTGCCGGAGCCGACCCCGATCGAACCGGTAATCGTGCCCGGTTGGGCATAGATCCGGTCCGCCGGCGCAGCGACGAAATAGCCGCCGGAGGCCGCGATATTGGCCATCGAAACCACGACCGGCGTCCCCATGTCCCGCGCCTGGCGGACCGCGTGCCAGATGGTATCGGAGGCGACGTAGCTGCCGCCCGGGCTGTCGACCCGGAGCACGATCGCGTCGATCTTGTCGTCGCGCGCAGCCTCCAGCAGGGCGGGGGCGATCGTGTCGCTGCCCATTTGGACGCCGCCGAACAGCCCGTTGCCCTGACTGGAGCCGAGCGTGACCGCGCCTTCTCCGGTCACGACGGCGATCTGCGGGGTATCGTTCGGCAGGTCTTCCTGGCGTTGCATCTGTGCGCCGTAAGCCAGCAGTCCGACCATCGCCTTCAGGTCGTCGGCTTGTGCCCCGGCCGCCTGGCGCAGCGCGCGGCTCATCTGATCCTGATAGCCCAGTTCATCGACCAGGCCCGCTTCCAGCGCCCGTTCGGCGGAGAACTGGCCTTCGGCAACCAGTTGGCGCACCTGCTGCGGGTCGAGTCCGCGGCCTTCGGCGATGCCGGCGACCACTTGGTCCATCCAGGAGTTCAGCAACTGCTGCTGATTCTCGCGTTGGGGCTCGGGGATCTGCATCTCGACAAAGCGATCCTTGATCCCCTTGTACTCCCGTCGTTGGTCCAGGCGCGGCTCGACATCGAGGCTCCGCAGCATCTGGCCGAAGTAAGGGCTCTCCAATAGGAAACCGGAGACATCGATGTCGCCCGACGGCTGCAGCCACACCTGGTCGAAGGCGCTGGCGAGGTAGCTTTGCAGCGTGCCGCCGCCCATGCCGCCACCGCTCAGCGTTTCGGCGAACGCCCAGGCAGGCTTGCCACTGGCGCGGAAGTCTTCCAGGGCGGTGCGCAGCTCCTGCGCGTGGCCCATGGAAAGGGCTCCACGGCCGACCCGTACGGCGAGGGCTTTGACCCGATCGTCGCCGGCGGCGCGCTCCAACGCGCCGATGGCCTGGTGGATTGGCACGCCGCCATCGGTTGCGCCGGCCAGCGGATTGCTCGGCATGCGCTCGATAACCCCATTGGTGAGGTCGAGAACAAGCACGGTCTGCTCCGGAACCGACGTCTCGGCGGTGCGCCAGTCGCGCACCTCCTGCCAGCCGTAGCCGAGCAGCAAGCCGCAAGCGACAACGAGCAGGCCGATCGACGCCAGAAGGCCGACCAGACACTTACCGATGAACAGAATCAAACGCATGGAAGGGGGACCTTTGACTCGCCGAGGATGTGGGATCGCTTGAAAGTTTGATTCCGGAGAATGGTGACATCCGGACGCTGGGCCAAGAGGGCGGTGCTTGCACGTGCGTGCGTGCCCGTTAGGATCGCGCGCCGTTGCCGGCGGTGCAGTCATGCATCGGTCAAGACCACCTCACCTGTCCCTCTACCCCTATAGGCGGAGAGGGGAGCCGCCGCAACGCCAAGGAACGGGCAGGGCGTGCATGCCTCATTCTTCTTTCGGAGGTGAGGGGCGCCGACATGGGTCAGCTGGCTCAATGTGCAGCATATCGAGGCACCACAGGAGACGGGATCATGCGGCGTAGGGCGCGCAAGGGCGGTGGCAGGCAGGTCGACCTGGAAATCCGCCAGCTTGGCGGCCGCGGTGACGGTGTCGGCGAGATCGACGGCCGGCCGGTGTTCGTGCCGTTCACCCTGCCGGGCGAGCAGGTGCAGGTTCGCCTGACCGGCGAAAAGGCGGGGGGCTACAAGGGCGAGCTTTTGGAGCTGCTGAGCGAATCGCGCGATCGGGTCGAACCGGCTTGCCCGCATTACGGCCCGTGTGGCGGCTGCACGGTGCAGCATCTGGCCGATGTCCCTTATCGCGCCTGGAAGCACGGGCAGGTGGTACAGGCACTGCAGCGTCGGGGCTTCGAGGCGCCACCGGTGCGGGATCTCACGGTCGTGCCAGAGCAGACACGCCGGCGCGCCACCTTGGCCGCCAAACTGGCCGCCGGCACCGTGCAGCTCGGCTTCCACAGTCGGGAGAGCCACGTCGTCGAAAGCATCGAGAGTTGTCGGGTGTTGCGGCCTGCGCTGGTCGCGCTGCTGCCGGACCTGCGACGTGCGCTGCAGCCGCTACTGACCGGCAAAGAGATCGCTGACGTCGCGTTGCTGGAGAGCGACAGTGGGATCGACGTGCTGATCACCTCCCGCCAGGCGCCGAATTTGCAGGCGCGTCAGGGATTGGCAGCGGTCGCGGAGGATCACGATCTGGCGCGCGTCTGCTGGCAGCCGGCGGGCGCACGCGACGAAGAGCCCGAACCTCTGGCGATCCGCCGGCCGGTGGTGACGGAGTTCGCCGGGGTGCGTGTGGAGCCCGTGCCGGGCGCTTTCCTACAGCCGACAGCCGAAGGGGAGCAGGCGCTGGCCGATGCGGTGACCGGCTGGCTCGATGGCATGCAGGGTCCCATCGGAGATTTCTACGCGGGGATCGGCACCTTTTCCTTCCGGCTTGCCAAGCACGCCAAGGTGCACGCGATCGAGGGCGCGGAAACGGCGATCGCCTCCCTCTGGCAGGCGGCGCGCAAGCACGATCTGCAGGGCCGCGTGACCGCCGAGGTCCGCGATTTGGCGAGCGATCCGCCGCCCGCCGACGATCTGGTGGCGTTCGAGGCGGTGGTGTTCGATCCGCCGCGCGCCGGGGCGAAGGAACTGACCCAGGAACTGGCGGACAGCGACGTCGAGACGGTGGTCGCGCTGTCATGCAACCCCAACACCTTCGGCCGTGACGCCCGTATCCTGGTCGATGGCGGCTTCACGTTGCACGAGGTCCGCCCGATTGACCAGTTTCCCTGGTCTGGCCACGTGGAACTCGCGGCGCTGTTCACGCGGGATTGAGGCTTGGTTGGGGCGGACTGACGGACCTACTCCTCGACCGACAGATCGAAGGTGTGCACCACGCTGGCCTGGATCACGTCAGCATGCAGGGTGAGCAGGATTAGCCGGGCGTCCAGGCTATCGGTCATGGCCAATGCGGTTTCCATGCGTGCTTCCACGGCCTGCGTGCGGGCGGGATCGGTGGCATCCAGGAAGCCATCTCGGCCCAGCGCGCAGTAGCCGAGCAGTTCCGCCGCGTCAGCATAGGCCGCTGGCGGAATCTTGCCGCCCGGCATCTCGGCTTTGATTTGCCGGAGAGTGGCGTACTTCACCGCATCCGGTAGGGCCCGCTTGGGGAGACCGACGTCTTTGAGGGCTTGGTCCAAGGTCTGCAATTCGCTCGTGCGACCAAAGGAAGTCCCGAAGAAGCCGAACATCGCGATGCGTTCCTGCTTGATGGCTGAGTAGAGCCGCTTGAATGCCGGTTTGGAGCCCAGTTTGGTCGATCGGTTCATCCGAGGGAACGCCACCCGTGTCGGCGGACCTTCCCATGGGCGACCCCTGGTGCGAACCTTGCCTTTTAATAGAGGCCAAGCGCGCCGGGCAGGCTGGAGAGTAAGAGAATCACGACGATCGACGCGGCCGAAAGTTCTCCCGAAGCTGGCCAGCCGGGGATGCGGAGATTGCGATAGGCAATCCAGAGCAACCCTACCGTGAACAGCAGGAACACGGGATCCTCGCGGGCCAGCTTGACCGTCACCATGGACAACAGAAGGCTGGTATAGAACACGAAGCTGGCGGAGAGCGCCATGGCGCCTCCTGGTTGCGGCGGATCGCTCGGCTCTCGCATCAGCCCGTCTTGAGATGCTCCTGCAGACGGGGCATCAGTTCGACGAAGTTGCAGGGGCCGTGCCGGCTGTCGAGCTGATAGCGCAGGATGTCGTTCCAGGCATCCTTGCACGCACCGGTCGAGCCAGGCAGAGCGAACAGGTAAGTGCGTCCCGCGACGCCGCCAAGCGCGCGCGACTGGATCGTCGAGGTGCCGACCTTCTGAAAGGAAATCCAGCGGAACAGTTCACCGAACCCCTCGATCTCCTTGTCGAACACGCTCCTGAACGCTTCGGGCGTGACGTCGCGGCCGGTGACTCCGGTTCCCCCAGTGGAGATCACGCAGTCGATCCGCGGATCATCGATCCAGGCAAGCAGCGCCTTGGTGATCGCGGCAGTCTCGTCCTTGACGATCCGGCGCTCGGCGACCTGGTGGCCGCTGTCCTCGATCAGACGTTGCAGCGTATCCCCGGAGCGGTCATCGCCCGCCGTCCGGCTGTCTGAGACGGTCAGGACCGCGATGTTCACGGCCAGGAAGGGTTTGCTTTCGTCGATACCACTCATTTTTGCGCGACCTCGGCTGACGACGGGTCCCGGGACTCGTAGCGTGGCCAGTCGCCCGCGGCAATGGCCTGCAGCGACGGAATCTCCTGGCCCAGCCGGTGACGGTAGATCCAGAAGTTGGTCAGCACCCGTTCGACGAACTGGCGTGTTTCGCGCGACGGCAGGGTCTCGATGAACATCAGCGGGTCCTGCGTATCGGTCCGCTTTTGCCACTTCAGCAGGTTGCCGGGGCCACCGTTGTAGGCAACCGTGATCGCGAACAGGTTATCGGCGATGAAGTCGTAGTCGCTGAGATAGCCGATGTAACGCTGCGCCAGGTCCAGGTTCAGTCCCGGCTGATTGAGTTCGCCCTGGCCGCGGTAGCGGAAGTTCTCCCGACGCGCGATATAGGTGGCGGTCGTTGGCATCAATTGCAGCAGCCCGCGTGCGCCGGCGCCGGAGCGTGCATCTGGGTCGAAGGCGCTTTCCTGGCGCATGAAGGCGTAGAGCAGCGCCCGGTCGATCCGAAAGCCGGTCGCTGGCTGCCACGGCGGGATCGGGTACAGCGCGGCGTTGACGGTCGCCGACGGCCAGCCGTTGTCCGGATCGCGTGCCAGCCGGGTGCCGAGCCTGAGCGCCATTGCCGGCAATCCGCCACGTTCGGCGATCGTCAACAGGGCGGCGGCGGTGTTGGGGTCCGCCCAGCCGTCGACGCCCAGAAGCTCCCGGCGCGCCAATTCGCGCTGGCCGACTTGCATCAGCGCGATCGCCCGGCGCACTGCGGGACGCTGGACCACCCTGCGCACCGTGGCGGCGGCGGCGCCCGGCGCGTCGAACTCCAGACGCGGCGCGATTCCCAGGGCCGCGTGCGCGATCAGGCCGTAGAAGGTGCGTGGCTGCGCCGCGGCCCGGCGTAGCCAGGTGCTCACCTCTGCTGGCTGGTGTAGGCGCAGCAGCGCCCGAGCGGCCCAGTAGGCGCCGGCGGCCCGCTTTTCTGGCCGTGTGGCCGCATTGTTGGCCAAACGGCGGAAGTTGTGGGCGGCTGCCTCCAGATCGCCCTGGCGCCAGGCCGCCAGGCCGGCGATCCAGTGAGCCTGCGGTACGTCGGCGCCCGACCGGCGCGCAGCCGGAAGAACGAGGCCAGCGGCCTTATCGCTTCGGCCATAATACAGCCAAGCGGCGGCGATCTGGGTCAGGGCGGCATCGCGTTCGACAGTGTCGAGCAGGTCGCGGATGTCCTCCCGCTCCAGGTACGCCTCGGTGATCGACAGGCGGGTGCGCATGACGTTCCGGCGTACCTGCGCCAGGACGCGGCGGACGGCACGTCGCTCGCCGGCGTCGCGTGCCCGTGGCGAGGTATAGCCTTGCCGGACCCAGCCGCTGCTGCCGACCCCCGATAGATCTGCCACGCTGTAGCGCGGTACTTGCACGGACCCGCCGCCGGCCGGTCGGCGGGCGATGGCCAGCTTGTAGATTTTGCGCGCCTGCGGATGATCGGCGTAGTGCGCCATCCAGGCCCGGGATTCGGCGAACGGAGTCCAGTAGTCGCTGGGATGCAGGTAGCGCTGCGCGAGGACGTGACCGAGCAGTACGTCATCGTCCAGCTGCGCGATCAGTCGGTCGGCCGTATCCCAGTTACCCGGTTCGCCAGCGGCGAAGATGCGTTGATAGAGGGCAACGTCGTGGGCGCTGAGCACCCGTGGCAAGGCGAGCGTTGTGCTTGGCGCCTCTGGCGCGATTTGTGGCAAGGCGGCGGTCTGGACGCGTTCGCCCGCTTGCGCCGGTCCGATCTGTAGCGTGATCGCAACCGCCAATCCGGCTGCTGCCCATACCTGCCGTTTGATCCGCACTCCGATACCGGTCGCCAAGCCAATCCCCCGCGTCTTGTGTCCGGAGTCGTCCGGATCCCACCGAACCCGGAATGAATCAGAAAAGACCGCAGGCTTTTAGGAAAAAGTTAAAGCGTAAGCACAAGACCGTGTTTCTAACCGGTTTTCATGCGATTGCGCCGCTGTGGGGGGAGCTACGGCCAGTGATCGGGGCTGTCGCGGGGCTAGAATGAAAACGTGCGCCCCGCACGGCCTACACTGTCGGATCCGTGCCCGCGTCAAATGCGGTCTTGAACGACAGCAGATCCCGCCAGGCCTGACGCTTGGCGGCGGGTTGGCGCAGCAGGTAGGCCGGGTGCAGGGTCACCAGCGCGGGCACCGGGGTCCCCATTTCCGGGTTCTGGTAACTGAACCACCGTCCGCGCAGCTTCAGAACGCCCTCCGTCTTGCTGAGCAGTGTCTTGGCCGAGCTGCCGCCGGACAGGATCAGGTAGTCCGGCTGCTTGAGGGCGATGTGCCGTTCCACGAACGGAAGGCAGGCCGCGACCTCCGCCGGGGTCGGCGTCCGATTGCCGGGCGGGCGCCAGAACAGGACGTTGGAGATGTAGACGTTGTCCGCCCGGGAAAAGCCGATCCAGGACAGCATCCGGTCCAGCAGTTGACCGGAGACCCCAACAAACGGCTTGCCTTGACGGTCCTCGTCCGCGCCTGGAGCTTCGCCCACGATCATCACCCGCGCTTCCGGGTTGCCGTCGGCGAACACCAGATTGGTTGCGGTTTGCTTCAGCGCGCATCCATCGTACTCGGCCAACGCGTCGCGCAATGCCTCGAGCGTGGTCGCCTGGGCGGCCAGGTCGCGGGCGGTTGCCAGCGTCTGTTCGGCGGTTTTCAGTTCGCCGCCCTTGGGCCGCCAGACCGGCGGCATCTCGCCACGCTTCCGCCCCGCCGTCCCGGGCTGCTGGGCGGGAGCTGCCGCCGGCTGACCGGCTGGCTGGCGTGGTTCGGTCGCCGGTTTCGACGTCGCCGACGGTTGTTGGCTGGGCGGCGCAGTCGACGGGGAAGGTGTGGAGGACGTTCCCGTGGCGGCTTGCTGCTGCCGGGCGGCGGCGCGCGCGGCTTTGGCCTCCCGCGCGGCGGCGTAGCGGTCGACCGGCGTGTCCAGGATCGCCTCATCCGCGCCAGCCGTGATCAACCAGTCAAGCGCCGCGCGTGCCGCCGCGTGCGGCACATCGCCGTCTGGGGAAGGGGGCTCGTCGTGCGGGGGTTGGCTCATGGCGCCTTCAGATATAGCACCCATGGGGAGTGTGTGCAGTGCCGCGCTGGCGTTGTTCGCCTCGCGCCGTTGGGGATAGACTGCCGGCGCGCGCGACGCCATATCGCATATGGTGTGGCGCGCCTGCCACCCGCCGAGGCTGTGCACGACCCGCCCGCGCAGATCAGTCACGAATGCCGCCCGCGTTACGGTCACTCAGCCGGCGGGGTTGGCCCAGGAGATCGACGTTTTGACCCAGTCGAGTGCGAAGCGAACCGGCCGTCTGGCCGCGGTCAGTCTGACCGCCTTGTTGACCGCCAGCTGTGCCAGTCAGGCGCAGCGTCCGATCACCGAGGCGGGCAATGGACAGCCGTTCGCCACGGCCCAGCCGGTTGGCGAGGCCGCCGCGGCGGAAAACGGTACGGCTTATGGGTCCTACCTCGCCGGTCTCTACGCCAATGGCCAGCGCGACCTCGGCGCGGCGGCGGACTTCATGTCGCAGGCCCTGGACGCCGATCCGGACAACCCCCGTCTGCTGCATAACACCTTCATGCTAATGGCCGGCGAGGGGAACATGGACCGTGCCCGCGCGCTGGCCGAGCGCTTGCTGGCGAGCAACCCGAGTCATGGTCCGGCCCGCGTGCTGGTCACGGTGGAGGCGCTGCGTGCAGGCAACTACGAGAACGCCGAAGAGTTGTTGCGCAAGCTGCCGGCGCAGGGGCTGGCCGCGCTGGTGCGCCCGATGCTCTCCGCCTGGGCGCAGGTGGGGCGCGGCAATACCCAGGCCGCGTTGGACCGCCTGAAAGCCCTGGAGCCGATCGAGGGGTTTGGTGCGTTGCGCCAGGCCCACATCGCGCTGATCAACGACTTGGCTGGCGACACCGAAGCCGCGGCGCGGGCGTTTGACGCGATCGGTACCGAACGGGCCGCACAGTCGCTGCGCCTGGCGTGGCTGCTTGGGAATTTCCATGCCCGAAACGGCGATCTCGACGCGGCGCGTGCCCTCTATCAAGCCTATATGGCTCGCAACCCGGATAGTGCGGTCATGGAGATCGCGCTCGACCGTCTGAACGCAGGCGAAACGCCGGCGCCGCTGATCGCCAATGCGCGCGAGGGGGCAGCCGAAGCGCTGTTCAACCTGTCGGGGCTGTTGAACCAGGAGGGGGCAAGCGATCTCGCGCTGGTTTACGACCGCATGGCATTGCGCCTGCGCCCGGACTTCCCGATCGGCCATATCCTGCTGGGCGAGGTGCTGTCGGCGCAGAACCGGCTGGAGGCGGCCGTCGAGGTCTACCGTCAGGTCCCAACGGACTCGCCCTACCATTACATCGCCCAGTTGCGCGTGGCCGATGGGCTGAATGCGCTTGGCCGCAAGGACCAGGCGATCGACATCCTGGAAGCGCAGGCCGAGGCGCATCCCGAGCGCTTCGAACCGCTGTATCGGCTGGGCAACCTCTACCGCGCGGATGAGGAATTCGCGCAGGCGGATAAGGCGTATGCCCGGGCGCTGGATCGGATTCCGACGTTGGAGAGCCGGCACTGGACGGTGCTGTACTTCCGCGGCATCGCGCTTGAACGCACCGACCAATGGGCGGCAGCGGAGCGCCACTTCAAACAAGCGCTGGAGCTGCAACCCGAGCAGCCATACGTGATGAACTATCTGGCGTACTCCTGGGTCGAGCAGCAGCAGAACCTGGACCGCGCTCAGGAAATGCTGCGCCGGGCCGTCGAGCTCCGGCCCGAAGATGGCTACATCGTCGACAGTCTGGGATGGGTCTATTACCGCTTGGGCAAGTACGATCAGGCCGTGGACAGGCTGGAGCGGGCGGTCGAGTTGCGTCCGGCCGATCCTACGATCAACGATCATCTGGGCGACGCCTACTGGAAGGTCGGCCGCAAGCAGGAGGCACGGTTCCAGTGGCAGCGCGCGCTCACCCTCGAGCCGGATGCCGAGCAGGTGCCGACCATCGAGGCTAAACTGGAAAACGGCTTGAAGGCCGGCGACAACGGTTAGCCCGCCCAGCATCTCCTACGACACGCGTATCGAGCCTGCCCGCATGACCGAGTCCGCCGCCGTTCAGCGCCACGCCCGCGCCAAGGTCAACCTGAGTTTGCGCGTTACCGGTAAGCGCGCGGACGGCTATCACGAGCTGGACGGCCTGACCGCGTTCGCGCAGGCGGGCGACCTTGTGACCGTCTGGGACAGCGACGCTCTGAGCCTGGAGATCGTCGGCCCTTACGCGGGGGCGCTCTCCCAGGGGGCGGGGCAGGCGTCCGGCGAGCCTGCGACCGAGAACTTGGTGCTCCGCGCCGCCCGGGCGTTGGCGACGGCGACCGGCCGCCCAGCCAGGGCGCGGATTCTGCTGGATAAGCAGTTGCCGGTGGCCGGTGGTTTGGGCGGTGGTTCGGCCGATGCGGCGGCGACGTTGCATGCGCTGTGCCAGCTCTGGGGCGTCGACCCCGGCCCGGCGCGCTTGGCGGAGATTGGCCTGCAGTTGGGCGCGGATGTGCCGGTCTGTTTGCACGGCTATGCGGCCTTCGTTTCTGGCATCGGAGAGCGGTTGGGCCCGGCGCCGCACCTGCCAGAGGCGCACGTGGTGCTGGCCAATCCAGGGGTGGAGCTGTCGACGGCCGCGGTGTTCAAGGCGCTTGAGGGGCAAGTCTCGGGTCCGGTCGCACGCTGGGACGCGCCGCCGCGCGACGCGGCCGCGTTGGCCGATTACCTGGCACGCGACGGCAATGATTTGGAAGCGCCGGCCCGCCGGCTGCGTCCGGAAATCGATGCGGTGCTGACCGCGCTTGCCGCCCGGCCGGGCTGTCTGATCGCGCGGATGTCGGGCAGTGGGGCGACCTGCTTCGGCCTCTTTGCCGAGGCGGCCAGCGCCGAGGCGGCGGCCGCCCAACTTGCCGCCGATCGCCCCGACTGGTGGTTGCGCGCGGCCCGTTTGATCGGTTGAGCGGGTAGGCAGGCGACGACGGGCCAAATCGCGCGGGCACCGACCCGATTCCCTAGGTTGCAAGCGCCTCGCGACGACGCTATCGTCCGCGCGCGCCTGCTGGGGCGTAGCCAAGCGGTAAGGCACCGGTTTTTGGTACCGGCATTCCCAGGTTCGAATCCTGGCGCCCCAGCCACGCCCGAGTAACCCCCTGAAATTCCAAGCTTCTCGCCAAGCGTTAACCCTCGAGGGCCGCGGTTTTCCGCGATTCCCGGCGATTGTGCCACACGGCTGTGCCACTGGGGTGTGCGCTCGGAACGTGCCACCCGCGCTGGGAATCCCGGCCAAACCGGTCCTCGTGTGCGCGAGGAGCCACGCCGTGGCGAGACACGCTCACGTCTATCGCCGGCAAGCTGTCTACTGGTGGCGCCGGCGGATCCCGAAACACCTGCGCCAACTTTTTTCGACCTCGGAGATCCGCGTCTCTTTGCGAGCCCATATGGCCGGGGAGGCGGCGACCCGGGCGGCAAGGCTCCGGGTGATCACCGACCTCGCTTTCCAGGACCTGGAGCGAGCCGTGACGACCGGACTGACCCTGCCAGACCAGACATTCGACCAGCTGGTAAACCAGCTGGTGCAGGACGAGCTCGATCGCTGCGAGCGCGAGCGCGAGCTCGCGGGCCCACGCACCGAGGCCGACATCCAGCAGGCCGTCCTCGACCATCAGCGCCAGCGCGCCCGCCTGCAGCAGGCGTTGCGGTACAACGTTTACGCGGACCTTGAAGACCAGCTCGCACCAGCCATCGAAGCCGTCCAGGACGTCGCAACGGAGTCCGATCTGGCCGTCTTGCAGCGGCGCGCCGCCCGGGGACTGATGGACGCGGCGGAGATCAACGAAGCGCGCGAACAGGGCATTTACAGCAGGGAGGGGCGTGTCTCGGCCGTGGCCGCGAACGGTCCACACCTCAGTGCGCCCGTTTCCGGACCGCTGGACGGCGCGAGCTTTCAGACGCAGCGCGAACCGTCGCAGCCGAGCCAGCCGGCAGCGCCAGCGCCGGCAAGAACATCAGCGAGGAACGACGACAACGTCCTGACTTTGAAGCGCGATCGACCGTCGAGGTCGGGTTCGACCTCGCCGTACGCGCCTGGACGCCCAAGGCGCCGTGGGGCCAATGTTGGCGCAAGCCCAACCGGTCCGCGTATTAGCGAGATCAAAGAAGCGTTCTTTGCTAAACAGACTAAGAATATGAAGCGCCACTATCGGGTCGCAATCGATTTGCTTCAGGACGGACTCGATGATGCGCTTATCTCTGATATCACACGTTCTACTGTTGTCGACGTGATTGTTCTGATTTCCCAGCTGCCCAAGGTCCACGGAAAGAGCGCGAAAGAGACTCTGCGGTTGCGCGAGCTCGTCGCTGTGACGAACGCCGAAGAGACGGCGGCCATCGAAGCGGCGGTACAGAGTGCACGGGATAACGGTGGTGATCGCAAGACGATCGCTCGTGCTCATCTTGAAGCCCGGACTGAGCGGCTCAAAGCGCAACAGTCGCTGCACAACCACCGTGCGAGGATCAACAGTTTTCTGACGTGGTGTCACAAGGAAGGCTATCTGCCGCAAGCCCTCCACATCGATATCGACGACATCCCGCGCCAGGTCCGGGATGATGCGAGGAATCGGGATCAGAAGAAAGGTGCCCGTATGTGTTGGGGAAGGGATAAATTACAAGCATTGCTGACCAGCAGCATCATGACTGACCCAAACAAAGACTTTGGCGATCCGATGTTCTGGGCGATCTTGGCCGGGCCTCATCAGGCGCCGCGTATGGAGGAATTTCTGCAGCTGGGCCCTGACGACATTGAGGTCCGAGAGCAGGTTCCGGTCATGCTGATCCGGCCGGGGCTCGGCGGGCATGCGAAGACCGATGCGGCCCGGCGCGTCGTTCCTATTCACCCTATTCTCATTGCGGCTGGGTTCCTCGAGTTGGTCGAGCAACGCCGAAGGGAGAAGTCGCATTGGCTGTTCCCGATGTTGGACCATGGACATGACGGGCGCTTCAGCTCGATTTTCACCAAGCGTTTTTCCCGCTACCGCGAAGATGAAGGGCTTTACGATCCGGAGCGCGATTACCACTCGTTCCGGAGTGATTTTCAGGAAACGCTTGAAGACGCCGACGTACCACCAAACGCGCGTAAGCGTATGATGGGTCACCGCGTCGAGGATATCACGGAAGGCAAGTATCGGAAGCGCGACTATCCGATCACCCGGAAGGCCGAATATATCAACCTCATTGACTATGGAATCGAGGTTGAGCGCGTGGATGGTATCCCGGTGGTAAAGCTTCGGGACACGGCACAGCCGTCGGGGCCTATGCCTGCCGACGAGGTCATGTCGTAGCTTCTGAGGTGATTTACTCGGCGGCGAGAAGGTTGGATGGGTAACATGGATTCCCATCCGACCTTTTGTTTCGCTCTGTAACCCACTGCAATCCGGCGACCTTTTCAGCCGCTTGCTGCGTTTTTTAATGCAATCTTGTGTCACCCCCCAGGCCAAGCGAGATCGTAGGCCCTCGGGCATTAGCCACGCGCCGGTTTTGCGCGTTTGGCTGAGGATGCTGGGCCGCAACACCAGCACGCTCTTAAAGCCTGGACGGCCGCCGCTGAAGTCGATACCAAGGAAAGCCGGCAAACTTGCCGGCTGAGCATTGAAGCCGGGTTCGTTGATCGAACCAACGTCCGATAGGGCAGTAAGCGCGTAGCATGGGGCATGCCGAACCCGTATTCTTCCGGGGCTTACAAGACCGCGATGAGAGCGGTTTGCGGCGCCATGCCGGCGGAACCCATACCAGCCGGACGATTATGGTGCGGGAGCTCAGCCGCGTGCTTGAACTCCCTGCGCCGCCAGAAGACCGGGCAGGCTACGCGCATGCGATCGTCGAGGAGAACCTGCTCGGCAAAGAAACGCATGCCACGCGCCGCCTGACCAACACGCGTCTTGGCGAACTCTATCTCCTGAATCCCGAGGTCCCGGCATTCAGGTTTATGCGCACGCTGGCACACCGGGAGCCTAAGGCAGTTCCGCTCCTTGCGCTTTTGCTTGCCCTGGGTCGTGATCCGCTTCTGCGTGCGAGCGCTCAGGTGGTGCTATCCCTGGACGAGGGTCAGGAGCTCTCGCGTGCCGCGCTACAGAAGGCCATTAAAGATGGTGCCGAAGACCGTCTGAAGCCTGAGATTCAGGAGAAGGTTGCCCGCAACGTCGCGAGTTCCTGGACGCAGTCAGGCCACCTGACCGGCCGGACCTTCAAGACCCGTCGCTTGGTAGAGCCGCAACCCGCCGCCGTTGTCATGGCCCTTTGGCTTGCGACTCAGGCGGGGTTCAGTGATACGGAGGCGCTCACCAGCGGTTGGACGATGGCGCTCGATTGCGGCTATCGCCGCGCGCTCGACCTGGCGACTGCGGCAAAGCGTCTTCGGCTCCTCGATGTCTACGTCGCAGAGAACGTTGTCAGTCTGGACTTTGGACCACTCGAGAGACTTTCTGGCGGGCATAAATGAGCCGGTTGGACGACCTCGCAAAGCGCTACCGCCGCAACATCGAGTTGCCGTGGGACCGGTCAATTGCTGGGGCACAGCGGGTGATCACGTTGGTCTACGATAAAGACCTCGAACGTGCGCTGCGTGGCCGGATGGCGCTGTTCGAGACGGCTACGCAAAGGACTGGCGCACACTGGGCGCTGATCGATATCTCCGACTGCTTTCCCAGATGGTTGGCGAAAAACCGTTATTGCCAACATTATTTCGAGTATCCAGAAGATCTTGAGATCAAGCTAGAATCAAGCTTCGCGAAGTTCGTGTCGCAGGAGATCGAGGCGGGTCTGCAGCGCGATGACGTCGACGAGGACACGGTCGTTGGCCTGCTCGGGGTTGGTACGCTGTTCGGTTTTGCACGGGTGTCGATCGTTCTGAACAAAGTCGAACCGGCGATCCGCGGCCGTTTGCTGGTCTTCTTCCCGGGGCAGTACGAAGACAACACTTATCGCCTGTTCAATGCTCGAGACGGATGGAATTATTTGGCCACGCCGATAACGCTTGGGGCCGAGGAGTACTAATGACGGAACTGAAGGATGTCCTGGAAAGGGATCCGACCCAGCAGCGTCTGGCCAATAACGGGCAGGCGCGGCTGGTGGCAGAGGAAAGTCATCAGCAAGTTCAACAAGAACTACGGGAAGAGCTGAAGAGCTTCGTCTGCGAAGGTCAGTACAAAGATGGGATCATCCGAATCCTGCAGAGCGTCGTGAACGGCGGCACGAACTTGCCCTGCGCCTGGGTGTCCGGGTTTTACGGCAGCGGTAAGTCGCATCTCATGAAGATGCTTTGGCATTTTTGGTTGAACACCGAGTTCGACGATGGTCAGACAGCGCGAGATCTCGTTCCCGAGCTGCCGGAAGATGTCTCGGTTTTGCTGCGGGAAGTAGATACGCTGGGCAAGAGGACCGGCGGGCTGGTCGCAGCCGCCGGATCGATGCCGAGCGGCGACACCGAGGCCGTGCGCATTACGGTCCTCTCCATCATCTTCCAGGGAGCCGGCCTCCCGGTGGAATATGCCCAGGGGTCTTTCTATTTGTGGCTCCACCGCAAGGGCAAGCTTGAGGCGATCAAGTCTGCGGTCGCGAGCCGCGGTGAGGACTTCGACCAGGAATTGGAGGACCTCTATGCGAGTCCGGTCCTAGCCGAAGCGATAGCGGAAGAGATGCCGGATGTAGCGGGCAGCGCGCAGGAGGCGCGTAGCCTGATCCGGACCAAGTTCCCTCGGCCAAAAGGCGACATCACGACACAGGAGTTCCTTGATCTTAGCCGGGCGGCGCTCAAGTCGGCTGGTCGCGACGGGCAAATCCCGCAGACCCTGGTCGTCCTGGACGAGGTCCAGCAGTACATCGGTGAGTCGCAGGATCGCTCCGTCCAGATCAGTGAGGTGGCAGAAGCGCTGTCGAAACAGATGCAGGGCCGGGTCATGCTGGTCGGGGCCGGCCAGACTGCCCTGAACGCAGCGCCGAACCTGCAACGGCTGATCGCCAGGTTCACCGTGTTGGTCGCGCTGCGCGACGTCGATGTCGAAAAGGTCACCCGGAAGGTCCTGCTGCGCAAGAAAGCCTCCGCAGTCGGCGAAGTCCGGCAGGTTCTGGACACCTACGCGGCGGAAGTGTCCCGGCAATTGAGCGGAACGAAGATCAAGGAGCGCGTCGAAGACCGGGAGACGATCGTCGACGACTATCCGGTCTTGCCAGTGCGCCGGCGCTTCTTCGAGGAGTGCTTCAGGCAGTTGGACGAAACCGGAACCCGGGCTCAGCTGCGTTCCCAACTGAGCATCCTGCACACGGCTCTCTACAAGCGCGCGGACCGGCAGCTCGGCGTCGTCATTCCAGCCGACGAGTTGTACGACGCGCTTGCCTCGGTCCTGGTGTCGACCGGCGTCCTTCTCCGCGACATCGACGAGCGGATCAAGAAGGCTCGTCAGGAAGATGGGGAATTAGCGGGGCGCATCTGTGCCGTGGTGTTCCTAATTAACAGCCTCAGGCGCGACGAGGGTTTGGACATCGGCGTGCGCGCCAACAAGGAGCACATTGCCGATCTGCTAGTGGATGACCTGAGCGCCGACAACGGCAAGCTGCGCAGCGACGTGGCCGAAACGTTGGAGAAGCTCAAGAATGGCGGCACCTTGATGCCGATGCAGGACGAGTACCGCCTGCAGACGCGTGAAGGTGCTGAATGGGACCGGGAGTTTCGCCAGCACTCGGGGGCAATCAATAGTGATCCCACCGAGCGCATAGAAGAGCGCCACCGCCGGATTTACGCGGCCTTCGACCAGCACCTCCGCAAGGTCGAACAGGGTATGCGCCACGGGGCGTCGAAACTCCAGCGCAGACTTGTCTTGCACACGCGTGAGGAGCCGCCAGAGGAAACGGACGCCATACCCGTCTGGGCGCGCGACGGCTGGAACGTTCAAGAGGCCAAGGTCCGAGACGACGCCCGGTCGGCAGGGAACGACAGCCCGACGGTGTTCGCGTTTATTCCGCGCCACCACGTGGAGTCACTCAAAGAAGCGATCGCGACGAAGCTTGCCGCGCAGAAGACGCTGGATCGCAAGGGGCATCCGACCACGGCGGAGGGTCAGGATGCTCGGAAGAGCATGGAGAGCCGCCGAGACACGGCCGACCGCGAGGCCGGCCGCTTGATCAGCGAGATCGTCGGCAATACGCAAATCTTCCAAGGCGGCGGCAACGAGATCCACGGGCTCAGCCTGCACGAACAGATCGAACAGGCGGCTGAGGATTCGCTGGACCGCAAGTACCCGCGGTTCAAGGAGGCCGACTCCGCGCACTGGGACAAAGCGTTCAAGCGCGCACGCGAGGGCGCCGACAACCCCTTGGAACCGGTCGGCCATACGGGCGACGTGGACCGCCATTCGGTTTGCCAGGAGGTGCTGACGACCGTGGGCGCGGGCAAGGCCGGCACCGAGATTAGGAGACAATTGCAGGCCGAACCGCTGGGCTGGCCACGAGAGGCGATCGACACGGCGCTTCTTGCTCTGCTCCGCCGCGAATTCCTGACCGCTTGGCTAAACCACGAGGTGGCGACCCCGAATCAGCTGGATCACACCAAGATCGCCAAAGCGGTGTTTTACCGCACCAGCGTCACGCTGGGCATGAAGGACAAGCTCGCCCTAGTGAAGTTCTTTCAGAGGGTTGGCGTTGAGTGCGACCGCGACACCCTCGTGGCCCACTCCGGGAACTTCCTGGAGGAGGTCCGCCGCCGGGCCAAGGAAGCCGGCGGCGACCCGCCGCTGCCCAAGCCGCTGGATGCGCGGATCGTCGATGACCTAGAGCGTCTCTCCGGTAACGAGCGACTGGCAGAAATCCTCAACAAGTCGCAAGAGCTTGGCCAGCTGATCGACCGTGCCGGGACGTTGATAGAGCTCAAGCAGAAGCGTTTGCCGGCCTGGCAAACTCTCGAGCGGTTGATGGCTCATGCCGCGGGTCTCGAAACGGCCCAGGAGCCTCTGAGCGAGGCCGCGGCGATTCGCGACAACCGCCTGCTTCTCGAACGCGAAGACTACCTCTCAGGCCCCAAAGCGAGGCTGGCGGATTGTCTGCGCCAGCGGGTGGACGAACTGTACGGCCGTCACCTCGATACGGTTGAGAGGGCCATCGCAGACCTTGCGGAGCAGCCGCAGTGGCAACAGCTCACGGCCGAGCAGCAGGACGAGATCCTGCGTACGGTCAGGCTGATCCGCCCGGAAAAGCCGGATGTTGGGTCTGAAGACGCTCTGCTCGCCAACCTGCCGCGCTATCAAGCCGAAACGGTCGAGGCCGAAATCAGCGCTGTTCCAGAACGCGCCCGAAAGGCGCTGGAGAGCGCTGCGCGGAAGCTCGAGCCCACTGTGCGGCCCCTCAAGCTGGAGCGAGAGACGCTGCGCACGCAGGAAGAGGTGGACGACTGGGTCGAACGCACGCGCCGGCGCCTGGCGGAGGAAATCGCGCAAGGCCCGGTTTTGGTGCAGTAACCCCCATCCAAGCTCCCGCCCTAGAAGCCGATACCCGATGCGCACGTAAAGGCCGAAACGATCATGCAGACGTTGACGAGAGAGCTGCGCCGCACCCTTGAAAACACTGTGCGAGAGGCCCGCGACACGGCGGAGGAGGGGGCCCGGAAAGCGCTCGATCAGCTCGGCGTGGCGGACAAGGAGGTGCCAGGGCACCTGAACGACGCCCAGCGGAAGCTGCGCAACCGCCTGCGGGCCCACGCCCGGCAGCTTGGCGACCGCCGCCGTCCGGACCGCAGTCAGGACGTTGGTCGTCTGGTAAGCGAGATCGCCTATGCCCACTGGCACCGGATGCTGTTCGCCCGGTTCCTGGCCGAGGCGGGTCTTCTGATCGAGCCCGAGCACGAGCTGCCGCTGTCCTTGGAGGATGTCCGCGAACTGGCGCGCGAGACCGGTGAGGACTGGCTGGACCTCGCCGCGTCCTATGCCGAGCGGATGCTCCCGCAGATCTTCCGGTCCAACGACCCGGCCCTGGCGGTGACCATGCCGCGCGAGGTGCGCTCGCACCTAGAGGACTTGCTCAAGCAGTTGCCGGCGACCGTCTTCTGCGCGGATGACAGCCTGGGCTGGGTCTATCAGTTCTGGCAAGCCGACGAGAAGAAGCGGGTGAACGAGAGCCAGGTGAAGATCGGAGCCGACGAGCTGCCGGCGGTCACCCAGCTATTCACCGAGGACTACATGGTCCTCTTCCTGCTGCACAACACGCTGGGCGCTTGGTGGGCCGGCAAGGTGCTTGCGGCCGATCCGGAGCTCGCGCGCACGGCCCCGGACGAGGATGCGCTGCGCCAGGCATGTGGGCTGCCGGGGGTTGCGTGGACCTACCTGCGGTTCGTTCGCGACGAGCCCAATGAAGAGACTGGCGGAGAGGCCGGACCTTGGCGCCCGGCGGCCGGCACCTTCCCGGGCTGGCCGACAGCAGCGAAAGACGTCACGCTGCTGGACCCCTGTATGGGCTCGGGCCACTTCCTCGTGTTCGCGCTGCCAATCCTGGTCGCGATGCGGCAGGCGGAAGAGGGGCTGTGTCTTGAGGCCGCGGTCACGTCGGTCCTGCGAGACAATCTGTTTGGCTTGGAGATCGACCAGCGCTGTACGCAAATCGCTGCGTTCAATCTGGCATTGGCAGCTTGGCGAATGATCGAAGAGGTCACTGTTCTGCCGCCGCTCAACCTGGCCTGTTCGGGCTTGTCGATTAGCGTGTCGAAGCAGGAATGGATGAAGTTGGCCGACCGCGCGGTTCGTCAGGCGGATCCAGCGGCGAAGCAGGACATGTTTGGCAGCGAGCGGACGCTGCTGAACAGCGAGATCGATACGCGCATGCGTTACGGGCTAGAGCGCATGTATGACACCTTCGCGCAAGCCCCAACGCTTGGAAGTCTGATCGACCCAAGCAAGGTTGGGGAAGACATATTTGCTGCAGATTATGAGTCCTTTGCGCCTGTGGTGTCGCAAGCATTGGCCGATGGGAGTCACGATGTTGCAGAAATGGCGGTCGCCGCTCACGGATTGGCTAAAGCGGCAGAAATACTGTCGAAAAAATATGCCATGGTATCAACAAATGTTCCGTTTTTGAATCGCCAGAATCAAGGTAATGATCTTCGCACATTTTCAGAGATACGTTATGATATAGCCAAAGCGGAGTTGTCTACAACCTTTTATATAAGGGCTTCGGAGCTTACAGAAACGGATGGTGTTGAGGCGATAGTATTGCCGTCTAACTGGATGTACCAACCCGCTTATAGAAAATTCCGTGAATATGTTCTCGAAAATCATACAATAAAAGCCCTTGCACAATTGGGCTCCGGAGCGTTCGATGGGATCAGTGGAGAAAGGGTTCAGGCCTCTCTCGTTATCACAAGCATAAACAAGCAAAATCAAAACGGAACGTTTTTGGTATTTGATGCATCAGAAGAAAAGGACTCTTCTGAAAAACGAACTACATTGCTAAAAGATAATCTGAAGTTTCAGATCCAAAACAAACAAAAAACCAACCCAGATAAACGTATTATTATTTCTCAAATAGATTTTAATGAACTATTGTTGGACCATGCGGACAGTTTGACTGGCACACGCACTGGCGATCGGCATCGATTGGTGAGATGTTTTTGGGAGTTGCCACGGAAAAAGACTTCCTGGGAACCATTTTTCGGTAGTCCAGAGGGGAATAGATATTACTCCGGGCGCGAGTATTTAGTGTATTGGCCCGAGAGCGAAGGCGGTATTCACGAGCTTAATGAGAAAGGTATTGCTAGCATTCAGGGAGAAAATGCGTGGGGAAGGTATGGTATTTGCATCCGGCTTATGGGGGATTTGGACGCGACAATTTATACCGGAGAAATTTTTGATAACAACATTGGGGTTGTCTGGGCGAAAAATAAAGAAGAGCTACCAGCAATTTGGTCATACATTAAATCGGATTCATATACGCAAGCTCTTCGAAAAATAGACTCCAAGCTTAATCTTACAACATCTACTTTACTGAAGGTTCCTTTTGATTCATCATATTGGCGGGCGGTAGCCGCGGCAAAATATCCGGATGGTTTGCCGGCGCCGTATTCAGAAGATCCGTCGCAGTGGCTGTTTTGCGGGGATCCGAAGGGGGCGGAAGATCCCTTGCAAGTGGCCGTAGCTCGCCTTCTCGGTTACCGATGGCCTCGGCAAACAGGCGCCAGCTTTAAGGACTGCCCTGCAATCGATGAGCCGGACGGTCTTGAGAGTCACGCCGATGCAGACGGGATCGTATGCCTGAATGCCGTTCAGGGAGAGCAGTCTGCTAGCGACCGCCTGCGGAAACTCTTGCGCGATGCTTACGGTGATGCCTGGAGCCCTGGAAGCCTTGACGAACTGTTAGACACGCATGGGCAGGGCGCGAACGATCTCCATACTTACTTGCGCGACAAGTTCTTCGTCCGGCATCTGAGGTTGTTCCAGCAGCGGCCGTTCGTCTGGCACGTCTGGGACGGGCGTAAGGATGGCTTTCATGCGCTTGTGAATTACCACCGGCTCGCAGGTTCGGACGGGCTCGGAGGTCGGACACTGGACAAGCTGGTATTCACGTACCTCCGCGAATGGATCGATCGGCAGCAGGGCGAGGTCGACGCTGGCGAGCCGGGCGCAGAAGCGCGCTTCGCTGCCGCCCGGCACCTGTCCGACGAGCTGAAGAAGATTCGCGACGGCGAGCCTCCGTATGACCTCTTCATCCGCTGGAAGCCGCTCCACCGGCAGCCGATCGGCTGGGAGCCAGACGTCAACGACGGCGTGCGCTTGAACATCCGGCCATTCATGACCGCGCGTCCCCGGGAGGCAAGTCGCAAAAACGAGTGCATCCTGCGCGAGCGGCCCAACATCAAGTTAGACAAGGCCGACCGCGGTAAGGAGCCGACACGGCCGCGGGAAGATTGCCCGTGGTTCTACAGCTGGGATGGAGAGACTATGGACTTTATGGGCGGTGAAGATTTCGACGGCAAGCGCTGGAACGCCCTGCATTACACGCGCGCAGCCAAACAGGCCGCCCGCGACCGCAAGGCCAACCGGGCCGCTGAATGATGGTCGCTGTGATCCGTCTTCAAAAGCACATTTCGAACCTTCGGGCGTCGCGCCTACATGGTGAACGATGTTGGAACGCGGCATGACTGAGCAGCCCGCTACGCTCCTGTCGGAACTCGCCCGGCGCTTGGCTCATGCGGCCGAGGTCCCGGAGGGTGAGGTGGAGCCCGCGGCCGTGCTGTGGCCGGATTACGAGGCGCAGTGGCAGCCCGTGATCGCGGAATTGCGAGAGCACGTACCGTGGCTGTATCAGCTGGGCGATTACGATCGCGACGGCGTGGCCGAGACCCTGACCGGACCGATAATATGGCTGAAGTGCGCGGTGGCGCGGGTGTTGAACGAGGTCTCGCCGCCCGCCGGGACGGTTCCGGTGATCTACCTGCCCGGGGTCAGCCGGGCGACGCTGCGTGACGCCGCGGGTTGCCCTCAGTGGCTTCAACCGATGGTCGAGCTGTGCTACCGCGGCAACGTCTGGCATCAGCGCAACGGACGCGACTGGACTGTCCAGGCCTTCCTGGAAGGCGAGCTGCGCCTTGATCTCGCGGGCGACAAGCGCACCCGCAAGGCGTTGACCACGCAGCTCGCCCGCGTGGCGCGTGAGCCGCTGACCACATTCGAGGGTCGCCGAGTCGACGGCGACCTGCTGCTTAGCCTCGACGTGCGCGATCCGGACGACGAGGTGCTGCGCTGGATGTGCGACCCCGACGGCTTCAGGAGGGCGTGCGACGGGGCCCATTGGAGCGCGCTGCGGGATCTTTGGCTGAAAGATTTCGCGTTCGATCCGGAGACGGACGGGGTCGAGGGCGCCGCGGAGCAGTTGCTGTCACAGACATCCGGGCGGTGGCAGACGGTCTGGCAGCGGTTCTGCGGCAGCCCGAAACAGTACCCCCAGATGGCGAACGTCCTGAACATGCCGATCAAAGACCTGTTCCCCAACCAACGGAACCGCCATCCGGGCCTGAACGAGAAAGACGAAGGCCGGCTTCAAACGGAGCTCGAAAACGCGGTCGACCTTGAGCATACAGACGCCTGTGAAAAGGTGATCGCCCTCCGCAAAGCGCACGCCGAGCGGATGGACGCGCCATGGATCGAATTGGGCGAGAGCCCATTGGCCGACGCATTGGAGCCCCTTGGCCGTCTTGCCGAGGGCGCCCGCCAGCGGGTTGGCGGCACCACACTGGCGGCAATCGCTGACGCCTACGCGGAAACGCACTGGCAGTGCGATCGCGCGGCGCGAGATGCGCTTTCCAAGGCGCAGGCGCAGCCCGGTAGAGTCACTGGTCGGGTTATCGCCCGCGTCGTCCAGGCCCTCTACCGGCCGTGGCTCGACCAGTCGGCGCGTGCCATGCAAGCCCTGCTAGACGGTGGGGCGCATATGGTGGCAGCGCGGTCCGCCGGCGCTGAGCCGGAACCTGGCACCTGCGTGCTTTTCATCGACGGGCTTCGGTATGATGTCGGTGTGTTGCTGCAAGAGCGGCTGGCATCGGTGAACTTGCAGGCTTCTCTCGCGCACCGGCTGGCGCCCCTGCCTACAGTGACTGCAACAGCGAAGGCTGTGGCTGCGCCTATCACTCTCGACGGTCTGGGCGTGGGCGACGACGCGTCGAGCTTCAGTCCGCAGGTCTTGGCCGATGGGCGCCCTTTGGACCAGCATCAGCTACGCAAGCTTCTGACTCGGCAAGGCGTGACCTTGGTGGATCGCGATGACCCAAAGGGACCCGAAGGCGCTGGCCGGGTTGGCTGGTGCGAGACCGGGAAACTCGACAGCCTGGGCCACAGCCTCGGCGCGAGCCTGGTTCGGGAGATTCCAAATAGCGTAGACGAGGCTGTTGGTCTCGTGCAGACCTTGCTGGAGGCCGGGTGGCGAAAGGTGCGGATCGTCACCGACCACGGCTGGCTGCTGGTTCCGGAGTCCTTGCAGAAAGTGGATCTCCCGAAGTCGACAGTTGACGACAAATGGGCACGCTGCGCCGCCGTCAAGCCGGGCGCCCAGCCGGGTGCGACGGTTTATCCGTGGTACTGGGACCCGCACACCAAGATCGCGAGCCCGCCCGGCGCTGGATCGTACTACGGCGGCGTTGCGTACGCCCACGGCGGCATAAGTCTGCAGGAGTGTGTCGTGCCTGAACTGGAGGTGTCGGCGGGCGAAGTAGCCGTCACAGTCAAGATCGCAAGCCACACCTGGCAAAATCTACGTTTCCGGGCACAGGTCGAGACGACCGCGTCCAGGCTGAAGGTGGACGTACGCCGCAAGCGGACCGCTCCCGAGACCAGCTTCGTGCAGACCGTCAAACCGCTCCGGGATAATGGCGAGGCCAGCCTGGTGGTCGCAGACGAGGAAGCGCTTGGCGAAGCAGCCTTTATTGTCGTCCTCGATCCTGACGGTCGGGTTGTTGCGTCCGAGCAGACCACGATCGGGGGAGACGCATGAGCGCCGCACCAGAAACGAAGGAAATGGACCCGCTGGACAGGGCCGCCGCGGACGCCTTCGACGGGTTTCTGGTGCGCAAGGACCTCGTGCGCAGCTACGCCCAGCAGTACCCGGTGCCGGCCTATGTGGTGGAGTTCCTGCTTGGCCGTTACTGCGCCAGCGTGGATCCCGAAGAAATCGCCGAAGGCCTGGAAATCGTCGAGAAGCAGCTCAAGGACCGCACCGTCCGGACCGGCAACGAGGAGCTGTTCAAGGCGCTAGCGCGCGACCGCGGGTCGGTGAAAATCATCGACGTGGTCAAGGCGCGGCTGGACGCCAAGAACGACTGTTACGTGGCCGAGCTTCCGAGCTTGAAATTGCGCGAAGTTCGAATCGACGACGAGACGGTCCAGGACAACGAGCGTATCCTCACCGACGGCTTCTACGCCGAGGTGACGCTGTCCTACGACGCTGTCGTGGCGAAGCAGGCAAACGGGCGCCCGTTCGGGATTGACGCGTTACGCCCAATCCAGATGTCCAAGTCGGATGCGCTCAATGTGCTCGCGCGGGGCCGGCGTGGTTTCACCACATCGCAATGGATCGACTTCCTGATCCGCTCCACCGGAATTGAACCGGACAGCCTTTCGGAGCGAGCAAAGATCGTCGCACTCCTGCGAATGGTCCCGTTCGTCGAGCCCAACTACAACATGGTCGAGTTGGGGCCCCGCGGGACTGGCAAAAGTCACCTGTTCCAGCAGGTCTCGCCGTACGCCCATCTCATTTCTGGCGGCAAGGCGACCGTCGCTAAGATGTTCGTAAACAACAACAGCGGCGAACGTGGGCTTGTGTGCCGCCACGACGTGGTGTGCTTCGACGAGGTGGCCGGTATCTCCTTCGACCAGAAGGACGGTGTGAATATCCTGAAAGGCTACATGGCTTCCGGTCAGTTTAGCCGGGGCAAAGAGAACATTCGCGCGGACGGCTGCATCGTTATGGTCGGCAACCTCGATCTGGACTTGGAGCAGCAGCAGCGGGTTGGCCATTTGCTCCAGCCTTTGCCGCCCGAGATGCGCCACGACACGGCTTTCATGGATCGCATCCATGCTTACGTGCCTGGATGGGATTTTCCCAAGCTGAACCCGTCCGATAACCTGACCTATCACTTTGGCCTAGTGAGCGACTTCCTCAGCGAGTGCTGGTCGCGACTGCGGAGTGAGAACCGAACGACCGACTTTCAGCGTGCGCACCTGGGCGGCGCCCTGAGCGGCCGCGACATCGAGGGTGTCCGAAAAACCTTCAACGGACTCGCCAAGCTGCTCTATCCGGATCCCGAAATGGAAATGTCCGACGAGGATCTGGAGTGGGCGCTTCGGATAGCGCTGGAGTGCCGGCGCCGTGTGAAGGAGCAGCAGAAGCGTGTATTTAAGAGTGAGTTCCGGAACACGCACTTCAGTTACACGCTGGACTTAGACGGTGCCGAGAATTTCGTTGCGGTGCCTGAACTCTACAGCGACGAAGCGATCGAAGCAGATCCGCTTCCTCCGGGGCAGGTATGGGCTGTGGGCGCAGCCAGCGAGACGGAGCCTGGCCTTTATCGGATCGAAGTCACCTGTGGTCCCGGAAGCGGGGTTAAAATACTTAACCAACCGACGCCCCCTGCATTGCGCGAGAGCGTGAAGGTAGGCGAGCAGAACCTTTATGCCCGCGCGCGCGAGGTCGTTGGGGACCGTAACCCCCGCGAACAGGAATTTTCAGTCCAGATGCGTGCGATGGATAATGATCGGACAGGTGCTGGGCTCGGTCTGCCTGTTCTGGTCGCGCTCTGCGGGGCTCTGATTGGTAAGAACAGCCGTGGCGGTACGATCATCGTGGGGTCCCTGAATCTCGGTGGATCCATTGAAATGGTGCCAAATCCTGTTCGTATCGCCGAACTCGCTGTCGATCGTCAGGCAGATACACTTCTCATGCCGGTTAACGCGCGGAAGCAACTCATGGACCTGCCTGACGATCTATGGACACGCGTCAGGATTGAATTCTTCAAAGATGCACCGGATGCGGTATTCAAAGCCCTGGAGGCGTAGCTTTTATTCCAGTATAGTTTGAGCGAGAACCATGAAGTCGTAGGGCATTGTTAAAATACCAATCAACGGAACCATTCCGGCATCCGCAGGCCTCCGAACCAAAGACCGCACTCATCCTGAGTCCACATATTCCGTAGCAGCCTCCCCGGCTCCGGCCGCTTGGCCAAGGACGGTCTGGATACGCTCGCGAAGAGCATCGCGGCGTTTTTCGAAGAAGTTATCGAACTCGGTCACGTCCGAAGGTAGGTCGACGAGGTCGTGCCGTGCGCAGTAGCCCTCGAACTGTCGCTCATCGGCGAAATGCGCCCGGGCCCACACTAACGGCGGTTTGGCCTGCTTCTCCTCGTTGATGTGCCCTTCGAGCAGCTGGAGGTTGGGTAGGCGGTTAACCCGGGCGCGAAGCTCCGGAATTTCCTCTTCGGAGATGCCGGCGCGTCGCAGGCGGGCAGGCGTGGCCAGCGCCCGCGGGAACACATGATCAATGTGGAACTGGTTCCGGAGATCGACGAACGGGTAGCACAGGGAGAGAAGCGCGAAGACTCGCCGATCCCCGTAATCCATGTCCAGAAGTTCCTCGATCTCATCCCGCTCGAAGCTCAGAGACTTGCCGCGCCTAGCCATCACAGTCCCAAGCTCTTGGGCGGGGAACGCATCGGTACCCTCGTTTGTTATCGTCGCCCGCAACGCGGTCAGCAAGGTATCCAGGCCACTTCCCCAGATCCCCGACGCCTTGAGCAACGAGCGCACCAGCCAGCCCCGGATGGCTTCTCGATCGTCGCGATACGCACTCTGGGTCAGGAAGCGCTCGTCTGCACCCTTGCGGTAGAGATAGTAGGCGATCGGCAGGATGGCGCTGTGCGCCCGGATGGTCTGGCCGTTGAAGCCGAAGCTCTCGACGAGACGCACGGTCAAAAGCAGGGCGTCGCGGATGCCGTCCCAGGCTGCCTCCAGCTTCGCCATGTTGGCGTGGTTGAAGTTCTCGACTTTGAAGCCGACGCTACCGATGTCGGTCAGCATCAGCCCGGCCTTCAGGATGAGATCGTGGGTGAACGCGAACCGGTCGCCGATCTGGTTCATCTCATCGACGAGCGTATGAATCTCGCGCCGGGCGTCCTTGTTTCGCCACTGGGCAACCGCGATGCTGAGCAGCAGGTCTGAGTACGACAGCGCCGTGCCACCACTGTTCATACGGATGAATATGTTCAGGACCTTATCGAGGTCCTGGCTCGTCTCCTCGTAGTACGCGATCGATTTTTCGGTATGTATCACACGGTAAAGGCGGTCCAGAATGCGGTAGGCACGCCGAAGGTTCCGATCGCCAAGTCCCTGATCCTGCAAGGCCTCCATCATGGCCGGGCCGTCTGACATCTTCAGGATGCGGCTCACCGGAAACCACGCTTGGTTCTCCGGGTCACCTTCCTGGCGCGTCCGCGCCTCGTTGTCGGAGAGGAAGCGGAAGGCGTAGGCTTCCCCTTGTTCGCCTTCGCCCTCTTCAGCGAGCAGGTTCAGGTGCAGTTGACGCCGTGGGAACGCGTCGGGGTTTGTCCACCATCTCCGCGGCTCTTTCAGCGCGAGCGACCCGCGGAGCGCGATGTTGAGCGCCGTCATGCGCTGCTGACCATCCAGAACGGCCGTCAGCTGTTGATTCGGCAACAAGCCGAGCTCGGGGCAGTGCGGGTTGTCCCGTTCGTGATAGTCCCGGACGAAGTCGTAGAATTTGAACTCGTCGCTATTTTCTGGCTCTACTCGCCAGAACAAGAACGTACCAAATGGATAGCCCTGCATTATGCTATCGAAGAAACGGGAGATTTGCTCTGGTGACCACACAAACTCCCGCTGGATAGCTGGCAGGACGTACTTGTGTTTTTCGATGTGGTCGAGGACCTGGGCGATTGTTCCGCCAGTCTGATAAATGGTTCTCTCTCCCTCTTAGCTACGCGCGAAACGCGGCTCGCCGAGTGATCTGTCCAAGGCTTTACACCACAACCTTTACGACTCCTTCAAGCGGAGCGCACTCGTACACATCTCTGGGTATCGATGCCCATGCCGACCATTCCGTGTTAAAGTTCCGGAGTTTATATCTCTCCCGTCTGACAGCCATTGCTGACGGGAGAGAGACGATGGAGCGGCGAGATCAGGAGCCCGGCGGGCCCAACGCCAACTTCGACGCGGTGACGGCCACGCTTGCCGGCTGCCGGCAAGAGTTGAGCACGCGGCTGCGGGCCACGATGGCCGCCCGGGGAGGGACGCAGAAAGACCTCGTCGCGGCAATCTGGCTTGCGGAAGGACTTAATCAGCGTCGACGTGCGCGCCCGCCAGCTGTCGCGCATCCGACGGGATGGCGCGCCGGGTCGCCGCGTTTGGGATGGCCGAGACGGATCTGCTGCCGGGAATCGATCGGCGCCGCGCTAGAGACGGGACACGAGACGAGTTCCGGCTTGAGAGCGTCGCGGGTGCCCCCGACCGGGTGCGGACTCATCTTCGCCGGGAACTGCGGACCCGGTTGGCGCTGGACATCGCAGCCATGCTGACGGATGAGGCGACCTCGTGACCAACAGAACTGGAAAAGTGACAAGGCCGGCCGTCGCCAGATTGATGATTTCACCGGGAAGTTTCCGCGTTTCTAAATAGTTATCGCTTTTGTAATTCACCAGAACCACTCTATTACCACAAGTGACGTCATGTTTCTTCTGATCAAAGGGATCTGAGATTTGGCTGGTTGGGAAAAAACCCAGCTCCGTATATTTATGTCCGCCTATGCTTTTGGCGAATGAGCATGCTGGTGGCATAAGGCGGGCTGGCGGCCCATAGCGGTGCCAGGCAGGCCGGCCAGTGCCGGATCGATCGTTTCGGGCGCCGCCGGATGGTAACCCAGGGAGTTGTGCGACCGGCACCTGTTTTAGTGCTGACGTCAGCGTGCGATCAGGACCTCCGCTTCGATTAGGGTATAGAAGATTTCCCCGTTGAGCGGCTCGTCCCGTAGTATGTCGTTGAAGCCCTCGCAGAAGCCGTTCTGCCAAGGGGTGCCAGCCCAATTATTTCGTGCCGACGTTGAGACGACGGAGCCACATCCGCACGGCTGTATGGGCTCCCGGTTGCGTACCTCAGGGCTGGTTCGCGTCGGGGCACGACGCGCGGCGTGTAAAACGTTACCTTGTGGCTATGACCGATTCGTTCGACACCACACCCGGAGCCCGGGCCGGAACGCCTGGCCCGGACCGAACCGGCCCGCGATGCGCGATGTGCGCAAGCGATCGCGGCATCGTCGAGGTCCATGGCCATCTGCAGTGCATCGCCTGCGGTAACAATGTCGATCCATGCTGCGCCGGCGCGCCGCTCGCCTAGCTCGCAGGCCTGTATCGGTAGCGGGCGCGGACGGATCGCCCCCACATCGCGGGTGTCGAATGACAACACCGACGCACCACGGACAGAAAACCCGGATTCCGATGACGGGCGCCGAGGCGAGCAACGGCACGGACACGCTGTTCGGCAAGCTGCCGGACCGGTTGTTTCAGCTCTTCGCGGGGCGCAACCGCCACTTCTTCGCCGACCTGCTGGAGTTCCTCGACGACGAGGTGTTCGGCTACGCCGGCGAGGTCATCCGCAAGACCGACGTGCTCGCTAGCATCGGCGAATTCATCGCCCGGTCGTACCGGGACATCGACCTCTCCGACGAGCCCGTCGAGAGTGACCCCTCCGCCCGCGAGCGCCGCGACGCGGACCAGAACCGCTACCGGGCGTTCGCCCGCCTGGTGGAGACCGGCTGGCTCACTGTCCACCGCGACCGCTACCGGCCGATCGTCGATTTCGACCCGGACGCACGGCTGCTCCTGCAGACGCTTCTGGACATCAAGAACGAGCGCGTCCGGTCGTACGGCGGCGAGGTCGTCAAGGTGAAAGCGCTGCTCGACAGCGCGATGGCGGACCCGCACACGCAGTCGGAGAACGTGCGCAATGCCGCGCGGTCGGCGCGCGGCTTCATGAACCACCTACGCACGGTTACCGGGCGGATGCGGAAGATCGAGGACGCACTGATCCGCCAGACCAACGTGCGCGACCTCTTCGGCGTGTATTTCCAGCAGCACGTCACCGAACACGTCATCGCCGACTACAAGCGCTTGAACACGCGCGAGAACCCCTTCCGGTTCCGGATGCAGATCCTGGATACCGTCCAGGACGTCGTGGGCGATCCGGTGTACCTGACCCCGTGGGCCGAGGCCTATGCCCGCGAGGGGCGGGCGCGCGACACCGAGGAGGGCGAGGCGCACGTCGTCCAGGACCTGCAGGACATCGTACGGGTGTTCGAGGCACTAGACGACAATATGCAAATCATCCAGGACACCCAGGCGCGCATCGAGCGGCGGATACGCAACGCCATCCAGTTCCGTGATCGCATAGAAGACGCGCGCACGGGCAACGTCTTGGCCAGCATGAAGGCGCTGGCACAGGCTGAACTGCCCGACGACGCCCTGGTCCGCGTCCGGCACGGCTTCCTGCACACTGAGCTGCCCGTCGGGCCCGAGCATTTGTACCAGCAGGCCCGCAAGCACGGGCCGGCGGAACGCGACGCCATCCGCGACCCGGAGCCGGATCCCGCGGAGGACGCCTACGAGCAGGCCCTCGAGCTGTTCCAGGCGCGGGCGCAGGTGACCAGCGAGAAGCTCGCCGCCTACGCCGAGGCGGCTCTGGGAGAACGCGACTGGGTGCGCGGTTCGGAGTTGAGCCCGGTCGGCCTCGACGACTTCTTTGCGTTCGAGCGCCTGAGCGAGATCAACGTCGCCTTCGACGGGCTATTCGCCGAGCACTACGAGGTCGAGTTCACCGGCGAGCGCGCCCAGAACGTCTGGTTGACGTTCCCCGATTTCATCCTGCGCCGCCGGCGGGTCTACGAACATGCCACCCCGCCGGCCGGAACGGATCACGTGTCGGCGGTGACGACGCGACCCCCATCTCCTGTCGCGTCCGAGGGAGACCACCAAAGATGGAACTGACCGAGCTCCGCAACCTCCTCGACGATCCCAAGAATCGCGGCCGCCACGCGACCGGCGAAGACGACATCCGGCAGGCGCTGCAGGCGCTGATGATGCACCAGGTCGTCTACCGCGATTGGCCGCTTTCCGGCGGCCCGTTCAACACGGTGCACCGCCACCGCAGCTTCTTCGACCGGTATGTCTCGGCGATGGGCGCAGAGCTCGTGTTCGAGCACCGCTTGGGCATGATCGCCATGCGGCCGGCGACGACGCAGTATGGCTGGAAGCAGACTCGACTGAAGAAGGACGAGACGCTGGTGCTGCTCGCGCTCCGGTACCTCTACGACGAGGGCATGGCGAACAGCCAGATGACCGAGGACGGGCGGATCGAGACCACGACCGACCATGTTCACGACCTCATCAGCACCGGGGTCGGCGAAACGCCGCCAGACGAGAGCCGGCTGATGGAGATCCTGCACGGCTTCCATCGCAAAGGGCTCGTGCGCCTGGGCAAGCGCGACAGCGTCGAACGGCTCACACCGCTCACCGTGCTGCCCGGCGTGCGGGTCATCGTGTCCGACGTCTATGTGCAGGCCGTGGCGGACTGGATCGACCAGGGTGCGCCCGAAGACACCGACGGCTTCTTCCAGCACGTAACCCGGCGTGTGGCCGGCAACCAAACGGGCGACGACGAGACGGGCGACGATGAGACGGGCGGCGACGGCGCAGCGGACGCCGAAGCCGAGGCGGACGCCGGCACGGCACCGGTCTGCGACGACACCGCGACCGGGCCAGACGAGACCGCGGATCCGGCGGTGGAGCCCGGCACCGACACCGCGCCGTCGGTCGACGCCGACGCGTCCGGCCAGCAAACTGGGCAAGCCCCGAACTGACGCGAGGCGTACATGCACAAGCTCGAGCGCATCTCCCTGCACAACTGGAGCATGATCGACGCCGAGGACATCGAGATCGACGGCGCGACCTGTTTCATCGGGCCGACCGGGGCGGGCAAGTCTTCCATCGTCGACGCCATCCAGACGGTCATCACGGGCAACAACCAGCGCCGGCTCAAACTGAACGCCGCCGTCGAGGGGCGCGACCGGCGCAACGTCCGGGACTACTGCCTGGGGATGATCGACGACCTGCCGCGGAACCTCGCGCACAAGGACAACCCGGACGGCCTCCGGGCGCACTGCGAGAGCACGCTGGTCCTGACGTTCCGGGACACGGAGACGGCCGTGCCGACGGCCGTCGGCCTGATGCTCCGCGCCAACATCGACGACCGCGACGCACGCGAGACGGCGCGCTTCATCGCCGACGGCCTCAGTTTCCGGCTGAGCGACTACATCACCGAGGGCGAAGACGGTCGGCAGAGGGTTCTCGCCCACAGCGAGACCCTCGACCGGATGGGACGGGGGCGCAACGTCTACCTGACAACCCACAACACCTCGGCGATCCGCTTCGTCGAGGAGTACCTGCGCACCATGCGCCGGCGCGGCGCCCAGCCGGACCCGGACCAGTTCCTCACAGCGTTCAGGAACATGGTGGCTTTCGAACCCGTGGACGATGCCACCAAGTTCGTGCGCCGCTACGTGCTGCCGTACGAGCGCCTCGACGTCGAGCACATCCGCAACACGATCGAGCACTGGCGCGGACTCAACCAGCTGGTCGACAACCTCGAGGCGGAGATCGGCGAGCTACACCAGCTGCAGAAGCGCTACAACGCCTGGGGCGAGGCGACCGTCGAGCAGAACACCCAGGCCTTCTTGGCCGCCCACGCTGAGCGACGCCGGCTGGACGAGGACCTGGCCGCCAAGGATGCCGCCTACCGGGAAACGGAGGAGAAGCTGCGCGCCGAGGAGCAGGCGCAGAGCAACCACGAGGCAGCGATCCAGCGCGCCCAGGATGAGCTCGACCAACAGCGGACCTACCAGTCCAACAGCCCCGAGGCCGCCAAGCGGAAGAGCGCGGAGGACCGGATCGACCGGGCCCGGCGGGATATCGGCGACGTCCAGGGCCGGATCGCCCGGCGCGCCCAGGACGTCGGCCGCATCGCGAACCTGGAGCAGCTCAAGGACTACCTGGCGCAGCGCTATGTGCCCGCGATCGAGGCGGCGCGCGCGGTGGCCAAGGCGGCCACGGGCTCCGACGGGCCGGACGGAACGGAAGTCGACCGGCTCGAACGCCAGGCCTTGGACGTGCTGAACGCCTACGACCCGCTCGACCGTCAGCGGGAGGCTACAGAGCGCGATCTCGCCGAGGCGAAGCGCGAGCAGGAGACACTGCAGGCCCAGATCGACAGTGCCGGCGGGCAGGCCTTCCTGACCCCGGAAGTCGCCGAGTTCCGGCGAACGCTCGAGGATCATGGCATCACGGTGACACCGCTGCCCGACATCTGCGAGATCACCGACGAGACCTGGGCGCAAGCCGCCGAACAGATCCTGGGCCCGCACCGGGAAGCGCTGATTGTCGAGGACGGCCGGACCCGCGAGGCGTTCGACATCCTGTACCGGAACCGCGGGCGGTTCCACACCTGCCGGTTGGTCGCCGCCGAGCGCCTCCGGCGCAACCCGCCGCGCGTGCGCGACGGCGCCGTGGCCGAGGTCGTGACGACCGACCACGACATCGCCCGGGCGTTCATCGACCAGCACCTCGGCAACGTCATCCGGGTGACGCACGAGGCAGAGCTGGAACGCCACGAGCGCGCCATCATGCCCAATGGCAAGATGCAGGGCGGCGCGGCGCTCCGGGTCTACAAGGATCTTCAGCCCATCCTGGGCAAGACCGCCCAGGAGAACGCCTTGCGGGCGGCGCGGGAGCGCGTGGACACGTTGTCGGGCCGGATCTACACGCTCCGTCGCACCCAGAAGCTGCTCAAGAGCGGTATCAACACCCTCACCCGCCTGGCGGACGATCCGGAGAATCCCGGCGCAGGCGCGGCACCTCAGCTGGCGGATCTACTGCGCGAGCTGGATACGGCAGAGGGCGAGCTGAGTTCCGCCCAGACCGCCTATGACAACGTCGACGACCCCGAGCTCCGCCGTATCGGCGAGGAGATCAAGCGTCTTCAGAAGGAGATCAAGGCCTACCAGGCCGAGCTGGAGGAGACGGTCAAGCCCAACATCAAGGGCTACTACAAGACCCTCAACCAGCTGTCGAGCGAACGCGGCCGCTTCGAGGAACAGCGCAGCAAGCGGCTCGAACAGGAGCAGACAGCCGAGGCCAAGGAGAGCGAGCTGGCGAAACTGATCCATCAGCTCGAGGCGCCGGAGACGATTGCGCAGGCGCGCCAGCTGCTGGAAACGCGGCTGTTCCACCACCCGGGTCAGGAGCGGGCGACGCTCGCCACTGTCCGGGACGAGGCCGACCGGCAGGCCGACGACGCGCGCACCCGGATCAAGCAACGCCGCGACCGTGCGGACCGGGATTTCCGGAAGTATTACGAGACATACCGCGGCAACAACCCGCTGGAGACGGACTACGACGATCCCGTCGAACGGCTCGTCTGGATCATCCGGGAGGCCCACAAGCTGGAGCGCGACGAGCTCAACCCTTACCGGGAGCAGGTGCGCGAGGCGCGTGCGGAGATCGAGCGCGCCCTACGCGAAGACCTACTGACCAAGCTGGCGGACAAGTTCCAGAAGGTGGAGAGCCAGAAAAACGTCCTGAACCGGCGCCTGCGCAAGCGGACGTTCAACGGCATGACCTACTGGTTCAGCCACGCCACCGACCCGAACCTCTCCAAGCTGTACCATATCGCCAAGCGCATCGCGGAACAGCCCGACCGCGGGGCGAGCATCGTCGACAACACCGAGCACGACCCTGAAATCGCCGAGGCTATGGAGCAGGTCGAGGCAATCCTCAGCCGGGACGAGGACACCTCGTACCTGGAGGACTACCGCAACTACTTCACCTTCGAGCTCTGGATGCAGCCCGAGCACGGCGGCGATCCGATCCCGTGGAGCAAGCGCAGCCAGACCGCCTCGGGCGGTCAGCGGCAGGCGCCTTTCTACGTCGCCATCGCGGCCTCCATGGCGGCGGCATACTACCCGCACAGCCGCCAGGACCGCCCCGAGGGCATGGGGCTCGTGCTGTTCGACGAGGCGTTCAACCGCTTGGACGTGCCCACGACGCAGAAACTGATGAGCTTCTTCGAGAGCCTGAGCCTGCAGGTCCTCGCCGCCGCGCCCGAAGCCCAGCGGCCGACCTTCTTGGAGGTTGCCGATACACTGGTCTCCGTGAACAAGCGGCCGAACACCGCGCAGATGCGCATCCAGTCGAAAGGGGTGCAGCAGCACGCGCGCGACAGCATCGCGCGGGCCAACCCGCAGCATCTCGGTGTCGAGGGCTTCCGTCAGCCACAGGATGGCGCCACGCAGGCCTCGACCGACGACGCCCGGGTGGATGAGGCCGGCGAGCCGGCCGGAACAGCCGATCGGGCCGCGCCCCAGGACACCGCCGCGGAGTAGTCATGTCCGCCAAGGCCGCCCGCGAAACCCTGAACAAGCTGGTCGACCTCGCGGAACGCAAGGCTCCGGAGGCGCGCACGCGCGCCATCCAGCAGCGCCTGCCCGAACGCTTCGAGAGCGCGGATGCCCGCGAGGCATTCGAGAGCCTGATGCGCCAGGCGCACGACCTCGGCGCGGTGACCGTGACCCGTCGCAAAGGCGAAGCCGCGCACTTGCTCGACCGCGTCTACCTGCGCGATCTCGACCGGCTCTACGCGCTGCTGCAGCGCCGCCCCGCCAGCGAGCTCGCGGCGGCGGCCGCGGCGGAAATCGAGCGGCTGGCAACCGATCTCGCACACGCCGGCACGGTAGCCGGCGAGATGGCGGCGGCGTGGCGTGCCGGGCGGCAATACGTCGGCTTCGCCCGCACGGACACAGCCGATGCGGCGGCGTTCCTGCGCGCCCTAGACACCGTGCTGCACGGCGACTTCGGCGGGCGCGACATGCGCACCGTTGCCGCCCGGCGTCTCGGGGACAGCAAGGCGATCGAGCGCCACCGCGGCGCCATCGCCCGGGTGTTACGCGCGCAGGGAAGCGTCGACCTCGCCGCCGACGACCTGGAAGCGCTGGCGGCCGTGGGCCTGGAGAAGTTTCCTCCGGAAGTGCGTCTCGCCGGCCCCGTCCGCGTGGGCTCCGCCGACCTCGCCGGCCTCACCTTCGCCGCGATCCCGCCGGAACACACCCGCGACGTCGACGTGCCCGCGGGCACGCGGCTCGTCACCATTGAGAACCTGGCCTCGTTTAACCGGTACGTCCGCGAAGCGCGGCCCGAGAGCGAGGCCGTCGTCTACACGGGCGGCTTCCCGTCGCGCGCGGTGGCCGGGCTGTTGCGCCATCTCGCCGGGCGGATCGACGCGTGCCACCACTGGGGCGATATCGACGCGACGGGGCTGCGCATCGCCGTCGACGTCGGCCGGCACCTGGGCTGCCTTCCCGCCCTATGGTGCATGGACGCGTCCACCGCACGCGCGCAAGGGCAGCCGGTCGACCCGGCGCCGGCAAACCGCCTTCCGCACACAGGCGATCCGGTTTACGACGCTCTCGCCGCGTTTCTTGGCGGCCCGGAGGCGCATACGCTCGAGCAGGAGGAACTGGACCCGGTCTCGCCGGCTGCGAACGCGGCGGCGTGACCACCGGCCAGACCAACGGCGTCGGGCGCCGGATCCACTGCTGAAAGCGACGAACGCTGGGAAGGACACCGCAGTGTACCAGGTGCCTCCGATCCGGCGGGTGTGGCCGGAGTGACGGCCGCTGACTACTGGAGCCGGTCCTCCCGGGAGGGCGTAGTAGGCCTCCATGGCCATGAGCCGCAAAGGCGTCCACGTAAGCGCCCATAGCGCGCCGCAAAGAGGCAGCACGTCTTGCATTCTGTCGAGCAGGCGATGTGCCGGTGGGTACATCAGGAACTGGATCCGCGCGTCTCTGGTCGATGTGTCGCGGGCCCGGGTTGCTGTGCCGATACCTTATCGCCCCCGGTTTCAGTCCGCGACGACCCGTTCGACGTTGCTGTCGGTAACGTAAACGATCAGACCCCGCTGCGCGCCCAGCGCATTGAGATAGTCGCGTAGCTGGCTGCGGTACTGCTCCCGCTTTTTTAGGTCGGCGGCGACGTCGGACTTCCAGTCAACCACAACCGTCGGGCATCCCTGGTCGTCTGTAGCGACAGCGTCGGCGATCCCCGTGAGGATCGTCTCAACGATGTCGTCGACATTTGAAGCCATCACAGCGACCTCGGGTACGAGCATGTCGCGAATCTCGGCGATCTCAGGGCAGGCGAGGGCGCGCTCGACGGTACCGGCCATCTCCAAGGGCACCGGCCCTTCGGACGGGTCGTCCGCCGGTGCGACACCGAGCTGGTCCAGGAGATCACCCGCACGGTCGACCAGGCCCGTCTCCGGCGTCTCGCCCGTCAGCACTTCCTCGAGCAGTTTGTGGATGACCAGCCCGCGGGTGGTCGACCCCTGTATCGCGGCGGGCCCGGCGACGACAGGGCCGTCCTCGTCGTTGAAGACGACGACCTCGGCCTCGCCGTCCCCGGCGTAGCCCTCGTGGCGGCTGGGCGACCGCCGGCGGATCGTCGGGCGCGCCGCCGCCACCCGCTCGGCCTCGGCGCGGAAGGTCTCAGCGTCCTGGTTGTTGGTCGCCGGCGCCGATCGCTCGGGCAGCCCGGGCGCGAAGCCGCTGGTGTCCAGGCCCGGCAGGGCGTCGACCCCCAGGTCCACGATCTTGTCCCAGGCGTTTGCGTCGGTGCCGGCGTCGCCGTGGGGTAGGACCAGCAGCTGGGCTGCCCGCGTGCAGGCGACGTACCACAGGCGCACCCGCTCCGACCCGCGCTCGCGCTCGTTCTGATCCAGCGTCGCCTTGTAGTCCGGTGGCGGCGGGCCCATCCGGGCGACGGGCATGTGCAGGGTGTCGTCGGGCCGGCGCAGCTGCGGTCCGTTCTCTGACTGCGGCGCGCCTACCGCGTTGACGGGGATCACCACCGGCCACTCCAGGCCCTTGGCGGAGTGCATGGTGATCACCTGCACCGCCTCCTGCTGGGCGTCGGGCCGCCCCTCCGACTGGCCGGCGGAAACCTCCCACTTGTCGCGCATGTCGCGGGCGAACGCCTTGAGACCGCGGACGGCGTAGGGCCGGGCAAGCTCGAGGAACAGGTCCACGTTGGCCAGCGCACGTTCCGCCGCGCCTGGGTGGCGGCGCTCCAGGATCGGGCGCACGCGCATCTCCTCAACGGCCTCCGCCATCAGCTCGAATGGCGTGGTCGTCCGGGCCCGGGCGCGCAGCCCCCTGAGCACCCGCAGCGTGTTCGCTGCCACGGGCTCGGGCAGGGCGTCCGGGTCGGCGTTGAGGTTGAGCGCCGGGATGCGGTCCGCCCGTTCGGGATCCCGGGGCAGGGCGTGCACGCAGTCGAGCAGCTGTTCCTCCGTCAGCCCGACGAGTGGCCCGCGCAGCAGCGCGCCCAGCGCCAGGGTGTCGCGCCCGTCGGCGAGCACGCGCGCGAGCGCAATCAGGTCGAGCACCTCCTGGCGGCGGAACGCGCCCTTGCCGGCCTGGGTGGCGATGGGCAGACCGGCCTGTTCCAGCGCCGCCTCGTAGATCCAAAGCGAGGTGCCCACGGGCGCGATCAAGGCGATGTCGCCCGGCCGGCACGGCCGGGTGCCTCCCTCCGCGTCGTCGTCCTTCACCGGGTGCGAGCCCACGAGCTGCCGGCATAGGTCGGCGACGGCCGTGGCCTCGGCGCGGCGCATGTCGTCGACGGTCGGGTCGTTGTCGGGATCCGAGCTCTCCACGGTGACGTCGAGCCGGGTGACGCGCGGCGGATCGCCCTCGGCGTCCGTCTTGGTCGCGGAGAGCGCCTCGAAGCCCGGCTGGTCGGCAGCCGAGAGCGGATCGGCGAAGGTCGTGTTGACCCAGTCCAGGATGCCGGCCTGGGAGCGGAAGTTCGCCGTCACCGTCAGGCGTTCGCCGGCGCCGGCTTCCAGGGCGTCGCGCGCGGCCGTGTAGGCGGCGATGTCGGCGCCGCGAAAGCGATAGATCGACTGTTTCGGGTCGCCGACCAGGAACAGACGGCCCGGCTCCGGTACCCGCTCGGTCCAGGAAGCGTCGGCGGACTTCTGGGGCGCGACTTCCGTGAGTCGCCACAGGATGTCCGCCTGGATCGTGTCGGTGTCCTGGAACTCGTCGACCAGGACCTTCTGGTACCGCTCGGCGAGCTTCTTCCGGACATCCGGGTGGTCGCGCAGGAGGTCGCGCGCCGCGTACAGCAGGTCGTCGAAGTCCATCAGCGCGGCGTTGCGCTTGTATTCGGCGTATCGCTCCCGGATTTCGGCGAGTGCGCCCAGGAAACCGGCGGCGAGGGCGCCGGACGCCTTTTCCAGCAGCGCATGGAGGGCGGTCTCTGCGTCCGCGTAGGCGGCCTGGGCGTCCGTGTTCGCCCGCTCGGCCTCGCCCTTGGACGCGCCGCGCCGCTGTCCGGCCGCGACGACCTTGCCCTTCCGGCCCCAGGCCCGGAACGCCGTCGTGTCCTTCTTCATCGCTGAGATCCGCGGCGGCTCCGCGAGCGTCAGCAGGCCCGCGGCGTCGGGTCCGCTATCGAGCGCGCCCGCGAGCGTTTCGCGGAGAACCCGCAGTTCTCCCAGCAAGGTGTCGCAGCTCTCCTCGCCTAGGCCGTTGACGTTGCGGGCGAGCGTATCGACGGCCGCCTCGAAGTCGGCCAGGTCGGCGCGGTCGAGGGTCACCGGCGGCGGCCCGGCGGTGCGGTTGCGTCGGAGGATCGCGGCGCCTTCCTTGATCTTGGCGATCGCGTGATCCGGGTCCCGGAACAGCATGTGCGCCAGGAGGTCGTCGGCGTCCGACGGTCCGTTGCCGGCGGCGGACAGGTGCTCGCGCAGCCAACGGTCACGCAGCTCGTCGAACACGATGTCCGTCTGCGCCGGGTCCATCATCGTCGCGCCCGGGTCCGTGCCCGTCTCCACGGGGTAGGGCCCGATCAGCTGCTTGCAGAACCCGTGGATCGTCGTGCAGCTCAGACGATCGAGCCGCCCGCGCGCGGTCCGGAGGTTCGCCGCCTGCGCGTCCGTGGGACCGCCCGGGAACGCCGCGGCCAGTTCCCGCGGGACATCGTCCTGGACAACGCCGTCGACGAACCGGGTGACGCGCTGGTGCAGGGCGCCGGCGGCGAGCTCGGTGAAGGTGATCGCCGCGACGTTGGCCGGGTCGTGCCCGTCGGCCAGCAGCCGGACGACCCGGCCGGCCATGAGTGCGGTCTTGCCGGTCCCGGCGCCGGCCTCGACGAGCAGCGTGCGGTCGTGCGCGACCAGCGCGGTGGTGCGGGCGTCCTGGTCGATCAGGGTCATGGCAGGCTCCAGGCGTCGACGAGCTCGCCCAGGCGCGCCCGGAACAGCCCGCGCTTGTCACGGAAGTACCGGTCCTTGGCGTCGCCGGGCAGCGCGAAGCGCAGATCGTTGTACTTGTCTTCCGTGCCGTCGCCGGGCAGCGCGAGGCCCTGCAGCAGCTGCTGCCGGCCGAGATCGATGTAGTCGGCCAGGGTCCTCAGCGTCGCCGCCGGATCGTCCAGCGTCAGCGCCTTGTCGGCGAACGGGTAGACGAGGCGCGCGTCCACGGGCGTCCCGCCCAGAAGGGCCGTCACGGCGAAGCCGTAGAGACAGCGCTGCACCTCCTTGCCGCCGCGGACCTCGATGCGTCCCTTGGGTAGCTTGCCCGTCTTGTAATCGACCACTGCGGCCGCATCCGCGTCACCGGACAGGTCCAGCCGGTCGATGCGGCCGTTGATGGTGACCTGCGTGTCCGGGATCTGTACGGACGCGTGAACGTCCCACGGCGGCGTGTCGCCGGAACCCTCGTCGTCGCGCCAGCCTGTCTGGCCGAACGGGATCTCCGTCAGGCTCCGTTGATCGGGCAGGGCGCCCGGACCGCCGTCACCAAACTCGGCGGCGAAGGCCGCCGGCACGGCTGCCTCGGCCTGGCGCAGGTGACGGCGCCAGATAAGCGCCGGCGGCACGGGGTACTTTTCCGTCCAGTCGGGCGCGATGCGCTCGACGGCCGTGCGCGCGGCCCCCGCGATCTGCTCAGCGTTCGCGTTGGCGATACCCGGGCCGGCCTCGAGTGCGCGCGTGGCGTCCTGGAAGACGGCGTGGACCAGGCTGCCGAAGGAAAGGGCGTCGAGCACCAGCGGCTCCTCGTCCGCCGCCGGCTCCTCCCACCGGAGGATGTCGCGCCAGACGTAGCCGAGCGGATCGCGCAGCATGCGCTGGATCGCCCCAGTCGACTGCGGCCGGGCGAGGGCCTCCGCGACGATCGGGTGGTTCGCGCGGATCAGGCCGTCGTGGGCCGTCACCTCGTCGACGTGCCAGTCGCGCCAGCAAGCGCGCGTGCTGCGCGCCAGCGCGGTCTGGCGGAACTCGTCGGGCCGGGCGAGCAGCCGGTCGGCCTCGCTCATCACGTGCTCGGCGACGCGGGCCCGCTCCAGGTAGGTGACGGGGACGTCGTCGGGCCACAGCGGGCTCGGGCCGAGCTGACGGCCCTCGGCGTCGCGGCGGCTGTGCGACAGCACGACCGACGTCGACGCGCCGGTGACCAGGGCACGGAAGTCGCGCTCGTCGCGCTCCGGCACGGGCACGGGATCAAGGTCCTCCTGGCGCACGACGTGGTCGGGCAGCAGCGGGTCCTCGCCGTGCCGCCGCGGCCACGCGCGGCTGGTCACCCCGATCAGCCGGGTGTACGGGCGCGGGGCGCCGGCAACGGTGCTCGCCGGGCCCCAGATGATCGCGCCCGCTGGGTCGACCTCGTCGGGCAGGCGCAGGCCCTGGAGGGTAACGTCCAGCGCATCGGCGGGCCCCTCGGCGAGCGCCTGGCGCCAGATCGTCCGGCTGACGCCCGACAGCAGTGCCTCGCCGACCTCGCCGGCGTGCTCGGGACCCAGCTCCAGACGCTCGACGAGATCGATCAGCTCGACGGAGAAGTCGTAGCCGTCCGGCCACTCGGTCACGCGGGCGAGGTAAGTCCGCCACAGGCGGGCGCTCGTCAACGGCGCGTCCCGCGGCAGGACCCGCGTCCAGGCCGACGGCAGGTCCTGCAGCCGACCGCACTGGCTGTGCAGCAACGGGACGAGCCGGCGCACGCGGTCCTGGGTGAGTCCGTTGAGCAGGACCTCGGCCAGCGCGGCGCAGACCTGGCCCTCGCCGCACGAGACGACGGGCCGGCCGTGGGCGAAGTGGAGGGGGATGTTGGCGTCCCGGCTCATCGCCTGGAAGTGCACATCCCAGTCGGCCGGGCTCGCTGCGGCGATGGCGATGTCCTGCGGGCGAGCGTGACCCGCGGCGATCAGCTCGCGCGCCCAGCGCAGGGCCTCGATCGCCTCGTGCCGCGCGTTCGCGCAGCTGACAGCCGTCCGGGCAGGCGTCGCAGGCTCCGGCTCGGCGAGCCGGATCGCGGTGCCCGGGATCCAGTCCGGCGCGGGCCGGCTGCCGGGTATCCAGTCGACGGTCACGAACTCGGCCAGGGCCGTCAGGAAAGGCTGCCAGATGGGTGGCAAGTCCGGGACGCGGTGAACGGTGACGGGCCCGAGCACCGCTGGCGCGTGTGCGAGCCGCGCCCGGGCGGCATCCGCGAGGTCGCGCGGCCGACGCATGGACGGCCGCAACCGGGCGCACGCCGCCGCGTCCAGTGCCGCGAGGGCCCGCTGGCGCGCGTCCCCGTTCGCGAGGTCGAGATCAGCGTCCCATGCGCGCTGCAGCGTCACCGTCGTGGCGCGGGTCATGCCCGGGAGCTCCCGCACCGGGTTGAGCGGGCCGATGTCCGTGTCCGCGAGGGCCTGCTGGATGGCGTCCTGGAGGTGCGCTCGTGGGATGGGCTGCAGGAAGCCGCCGGCCAGCCGGGCGGCCGCCTGGTCGACGCTCAGCACCTGGCACCCGTGGTCGCGGTCGCGGGCGGCGCGGGTGCGGGCCTCACGGGCGGCGAGCGCGGAATCGACGATAAATGTTCGGCGCAACGCTTGGTCCCCTGATCGGGTCTTGACCACCTTGTCTAACATATCAACGGTTGCAACCGCTTGTCTTCCCACCCTCCTCATGCCGATGTCGTGGTCCTGGCGCTGAGGCGTTGCCAAGGCGCTTTTCAGCGCGTTCCCGTACCTCGGCAGCCGTGATCCGGGATGATCGCGGCAGCCAGACCGTCGCCTGGTACCAGCCATCTTCTCGTCGAATCGGCACGCCCTCTTGCCAGCGGATTAGTCCGCCAGACGCTTCCACGGTGTCGGTGAGCACGGCGAGCACCTCGTAGTAGTACGGGCCAATGATCAGAGCCATCATGGTGGCTTCTCCACATGGTTGGGTGGGTTCAGAGCAAGGACTGGGAGAAACGTGTTCCCGGCTAATCGCTCAGTTGCACGGCGAGAACCGCGCCTTCCTGGTAGTAGGCAACAACGGAGTCGTCGCGCTGACGGCGAACTTCGAAGCGGCCATGGCCTGATCCCCTCAAACCGTTCCAGGCGCTATAAGAGAGCGTCTGGTTTTCGAGGAGATCGGAGATGGCACGACGGAAGCGTTCCCCGGAGGAGATCATCGGCAAGCTGCGCGAGGCCGAGGTGCTGCTGGCGCAGGGCAAGAAGGTCGGCGAGGTCTGCCGGTCCATTGGCGTCACGGAGCAGACCTACTATCGTTGGCGCAACGAGTATGGGGGCCTCAAGGTCGACCAGGCGCGGCGGCTGAAAGAGCTGGAGCGGGAGAACGCACGGCTACGGAAGGCAGTCTCGGATCTGACGCTGGACAAGATGATCCTCAAGGAGGCGGCGTCGGGAAACTTCTAAGCGCTGCCCGCCGTCGGCGCTGCGTGGCACACGTTCGCCAGCTGCTCGGCGTGTCCGAGCGTCGGGCCTGCCGGGTGCTCGGCCAGGCCCGCTCGACGCAACGTCATGTGCCACGACGCCGGGACGACGAGGCAGCGCTGACCGCGGACATCGTAGCGCTGGCCAGCGAATACGGCCGTTACGGGTACCGGCGTGTCGCCGCGCTGCTACGCGCCGACGGCTGGGCGGTGAACACCAAGCGCGTGGCACGCATCTGGCGGCAGGAGGGCCTGAAGGTGCCAACCAAGCAGCCCAAGCGCGGGCGCCTGTGGCTCAACGACGGGTCCTGCATCCGCCTGCGGCCGGAGTGGCGCCACCACGTCTGGGCCTACGACTTCGTGCAGGACCGCACGCACGGCGGCCGGCCGTTCCGCATGCTCACGGTGGTCGACGAGTTCAGCCGGGAGTGCCTGGCCATCCTGGTGGCGCGCTCGCTCAAGTCGGACGACGTCCTGGCGCTGCTCGGCGAGCTGTTCGTGGCGCACGGACCGCCGGGCTACATTCGCTCCGACAATGGCCCGGAGTTCTGCGCCAAGGCCGTGCGGGAATGGCTCCAGCGCCTGAATGTCGGCACGCTGTTCATCAAGCCGGGCAGCCCGTGGGAGAACGGCTACTGCGAAAGCTTCAACGGCAAACTCCGGGACGAGCTGCTCAACGGGGAAATCTTCTATACCCTGTTGGAAGCCGAAATCCTGATCGAACGCTGGCGGCAGCACTATAACAGCTGCCGCCCGCACAGCGCCCTCGGGTACCGGCCGCCGGCGCCCGAGGCGATCGACCCGGCATCGGCCGGTCTGGCTCCGCTACGCTCCGCCAGCCCGCCCGATGCCTCAAGCGTGCTCCTGCACTAACATTGCGGGTGGCACGATCATCGGGGGCAGGCCACGTCGCCGTCGCCGACAGCGAAATGCACTAGGATGTTTCCGGACATCGGTCGTCTCCTCTCGTCGTTGTCAATTGGCAACTCTCGATCACGACTTGGGGACGGCTCGGGATTTTGGGCAGCTCATCGTTCCAATTTTTTTGAGGCCTTGGCGATTTTTTATCCGGTAGTTTGGACAGAGGGCGGCCTGGCCCTATGCAGCGCGTCGCGTGGCAGCGCACAGGCCGCTGTACCGGTGTGTTGACAACATCAACCGGCTGTATCGGCCGCCGTTACCACAGCCGCACGGCACCAATGTGCGGGTGTACGGGCTCGCAATTTCAGCTGTCGGTGCGATTGCTTCAGGTGCCTGCGAGTTGGCAGATCAATCGTGCGGGCCTGTCTAGTTTTCAGGCCATCCTATGGGCGCTGATCTCTGTGGCGCAGGAGGTCAGCCGCTCGTTCAAGTTCGGCTGCCGCTGCCATTCCGCTGGCGTGCAGGTTGTACGGTTCGATCGAGCGTGGGTCCCGGTGATCGAGCATCCATGGCGTCAGGCGAAGCAACGTCGGATCAGAAATCGCCTCCGCGATACTGGTCGCGTAAATCGTCCGCACGATGTGCACGCCGATGGCTCTTCCCAGACCGACAGGCTCCGGAGCGGCGGTTCGTTTCCGCATCTGGCGCCACAACTGGTCGTGTCGGACAGCTTCGCCCTGTTTTCCGATCCAGACGTCGCCCCGGTCCGGCCGATCACCGAGCAGGATCGGTCGGAACTGTTGCCACCAGATATCGTGATAGACGCCGAGATGCTGGGAAGGGTAGGGCGTGGTCGAAGGCGACCCGTTCTTCGTCCTCGCGAAGACGATCGTCTCGGGTGTCCCTTCGGCGGCCAGCAGAAGTGTGACGCCAACCTTCAGCGACGTGATGTTCGATCGGCGCTTCGGTCGCAAAGCGAGCAGGGCGATGAAAAGGCCGTCCCGGTACATAGTCGCTGCTTCCACCGTGCGAGGCATGTCGACCGCGCGGTGCATCATCCGGATACCGAAGAGGTAGAGCTCATCGATCGGAACGAACTGCGCGCGTTTATCTCGGCGGGCTTCGGCCAGCCGTGCCATTGCGCGCCAGTCGTGCTTGAGCCAGGCCCAGCCCTGTTCCGGGTAAAGACTCCGGCAGGCAGCGTAGATCCGGCCGACGTAGTCGGCGAGGCTGACATCGGAGATATCCGAGTTTTCGCCGACGACCGCTTTGACGAAAGCGTCCAGGCTGTCGGGGGTCGGGATTTGGGAAAAATCGTGTTGAGCGGCCAGACGCTGGTAGCGGTCCCACGTCGCGAATACTGCTGATCGCCGCGCCGGTGACCAGTTCGCCGTGCTCTTCGCCACCGGGGCATCCGTCGCTGCTGGGCCCGGCTGCCTCTTGCTCCGCGGCGTCCACTGCGAAGATTTTGCACGCTGTCGGAGGCGGTCCGACACGCGGACATTACTCTGCGCCAGGCGTTGTCGCTGTTCGGCGGGCCAGTACTCGCCTTCACGCCGCATGCCACGCTCGGTTCGGCCCTGACGCGCACTTTCACGGGCTCTTCTCAGTGTTGCGCGGCGATCGCGATTGCGCGCCTGAAACGGGGTCCAGTCGACGTCGGGGTACAAGATAACGAGGGCATATACGAGTTCCTCCGTATAGGTGATCGCGGAGGAAGGCTTTAGGGTCGCCTCGACGTCAGCGCAGAAGGCATCGACCGCATCGGTGACTTCATCTTTCCCGAGGTCGGGCGTGCCAGCGTGCGCGAGCAGACGACCATACGCTCGGGCGATGCGCTGGCGGTACCTGGGGGACCAGTCCTGTGGGACCCGGCTCGACGACCATCGTGTGCGGGCTTGATCGGGCCAACTGTCGACCGGCGTGGACGGGAATGCGGCGGGCATGCGTGCGCTCTTAAAGATTGGCGATTCGACGCCGGATGTCGTCCGGCATCCGTGTGTGCTCGACGAGCCGGGTGACGTGGTCATCGAGTGCTTGAGCCGCCCATGCGCTCTTCATCTCGACGTACACCCGGGTCGCCCGCGAACCCTCGACGTGACCGAGCAAATCGGCGACCAACTTCATGTCGGACGTCTGCAGCAGGAGGTACCCGCCCATTAACTTTCGCCAAAGGTGCGGGTTCACCGTGTGTCCGAGCCAAGTGTAAACCCTCGCCCGGACATCGGCCCCGAGGCGCGTAGTCGGCTGACCTGGGATTTGACCGGGGAAAAGATGCGGGTTCAGCCGATCGTGTGCAGCAAGAAGGGGGCGGTAGTGGAGGATAAACGTTCGGATCAGCTCAGCCTTCCCGACGCTGAGGCGGGCCTGTTGCTTGCGTCGGCCCTTTTTCCTCGTCTTGCTGATCCGGTAGTAGAGCATCGCGGGGCCGCCGGGCTTTGCCGGCAGCATGATGTTGGTGTCGAGTAAGGTCCGGGTCAGATCGCCCCAACGGACCGGCAGGGTCTGCTCGATCAGCATGGCGACAGCCGCTTGCACGTCGCGGGCCATGTCCCTGGTCACAGGACATCCGCGTTGCCTCTGTTCCTCGTTCCGTTTGATGATCCAAATAGGCAGGCTGAGAAGGCGCGCCATGGTTTCGGCGTCGCCCAGGAAGGGCGCCAAACGCCGGCGATCACGATCCGACAGGCCGTCTGAGTCCTCCCGTTCGGTCGCCAGCTCGGCACGGAGCGCCCGGAAAGTTAGAAGCTCGTCGGCGGTGATATCCGGCACCCAGCGTCTGGCGATCGAGGATGCGTGTTTGACCAGGTTATCTGCGTAACCGGTCGCCAGCCCGAGGCGGGGCGAGACATCTTCGTGAATGACGTGGGCGACCAGCTCGGGCGACGCTATGTCCGTGATGCTCGCCAGTTCGTCCGCCGTGACCAGGCCCGTGCGCACAGCGGCTGACGCCAGAAAGCGCACGCTTCCTTGCTGAGCGCGCAGCGTGCTGTCTTCGAGCGGCGTGAGGTCGCCGAGCCGCATCTGGCCGTCGAGCTCGGCCTGATGCCGCGGCTGGCGCGCCCGCGCGCGTTCTAGCAGCGTCATCTGCTCGTGGTCAGCGTATCCCGGAACGCCGCGCGACGCCGCGTACGCGAGCCAGCTTTCCTGGAAGCTGCCGGGGAACGCGCTCCAGGGCAGATCCAGCCGCTCTCGGGCGCCGAGCGTGATCGTGACGGCAGGCCAGCCATCGATGCTGGTTGCTGCGTAGTTCCAGGCGCTCCTGAGTTTGGCAAGCTTGCGATGCGGTGAGCGCGTGGAGAGGTCGTAGGCGTCGCGGAACGCCATATATGAAGCGATCGTCGTATCGGTTACGTCAGCCGGTCGGACGTCTTGCGCGTCGCAGTACCGGATTAGAGGACTCAGGCTGGTCGCCAGCCAGCTCTCGTCGATCTGGTCGTACAGCGCCCGCCAGTCGGCGCTCACGCCCATGATCGGCTTGGTCTGGCGCGGGATCGCGCGGGCCGTCTCCAGCCCGCAGCGGACGCTCGACAGCACATCGTTCCATCTTTTTTGTTTGACGCCGAGTGCAGCCGGTCCCCAGCCCTGTTCGCGCATGCGGTTCGAGAGCCAGCGGGCGTCGGCCGGCACGGCGCCGGGATCTCGCTTCATCCAGTCACAGCAGAAAACTTTGATGTTTCGGATGCGCTTGTCCCGGGTGCCGGCGGCCAGCGTGTCATCGTCGCGCACGGCCGCAAGCACGTCGGTCATGTAGAGCCCCGCGCGCACCGTCGAGGCCAGGGCCTCGTTACCGCTGGCTGGAACGGTCTCGTCGCGCCCTGTCAAAACGGTCAGCGGCAGGCCGGTGTGCTCTGCGAGCGCCCGGAGCCCAGCGACATCAGGGTAGCGACTGCGCCCGCCACAGATGTCCGCGACGTATTTTGGCCCGCGCCCGATCGCCAGACTGAGCGCGCGCATGGACGTACCGGTTTCCTGGCAGTAGGACCGTAATGCGGCGGCGGCCGGGGAGGGCGTCGGCACGGCGCGGGCCGGGCGGGCTTGGCTCATGCGGGTACTCCGTCAGGGTGTCGTGCCGGCGATATGGGTGCGCGCCGCGATTTCTGGCACTGGACGCGCGGCGGTTTGCGCCAGATCGCGCCGGACGCCGCCGGACGCCGCCAGGTCGCGACATGGACGCCACCGGGGCGGTGCCACCCCGTGCGGGTGAAAACCGCCTGTCGGCGTCCAGTTCCCGTAACCTGTTGTTTTTTCTGGCACGCCAATCGGCGGGTTCGACCGAGGCATCAGGGCTGCTCTTCGGGCGTGCAACCGCGCCGGTTTCCGGGGATCAGATCGCCAGCAAGCAGGCGCTGGCGCAGCGCCTCGACCTCGTCCGGATCGAACAAAGCTTTTCGGTACGTTCCACCTCGGGTGAGCAGGTCCTGTTCGACGAACCTCTCGACCTGCCTTTCAGAATAGCCGAGGCGCTCGGCCGCTTGCTTTTTCGTCATGGTCGGGCTCCGGGAAAAAAAAGGGACTCGATCTTGAGATATCGATTTCCCGGAGCGTCACAACGCGGCTTGGCGAATTTTGTTGTACGGGCCTGAAGCACCGGCCGCGGCGCCGCTGACCTCGATAACGCCGGTGAAGAACGGGACCCAGCCAGACCCTGGGAGCCAGCCGTGGGGGAGCGAGCGCTGAGGGTATCAGCGCGCGCGCACGTCAATGGGTTGCAAAGTGCTAACCTCTGAAACCCAGGCTGCACCCACGCTGATCATCCTGTATGGACCGGGGCAGGGCACGCATGGATCGTCTACGTATCGCTGCTGGGGGTCGAGGATTTGCTCGATCCGCTTTTGCGGCTAGGACGAAGCTGAGCCAGAAATTCTTGGCGCTCCCGTTGCCAAGCTGCACGATCTGCCGCGTACGCATCCTGTAAGGCTGACAGCCGACCCTCAGCGTTTCCGCGCGCCGCTTCCGACCGTTGAATGGAGACCTCGAGCTCGGCGCATCTTGACCGAAGTTGCTCACACTCTTCACGGCACGACGCGAGAGCGGTGTCCCGCGCTTCGACGGTGGCTGTCGCTCCAGCCAAACGCGCGGCGGTCTGCCTCAAGTCGGCACGCGTGTCGTCGAGACTGCCGGTCGCCGCGTCGCGTTCCGCGATTGCGGTGTCGCGCGCCGCGAGCGCTCTCGCACATTCCTGGTCGGCCCGCTCCGACGCGGCTCGGGCCGCATCTGCGCCTTCTTTGGCTGCATCTCGGTCGGCTGCGATGCGATCGTGTTCCTGCTCAACGCATTTCAGGTCGTCTCGCAGTTGCGCCAATGATGCCGCGAGTTGGTTGTGGTCGCTACGCAGCCGATCACGCTCATGGCGAACGCGTTCGAGTTCGGCCTGCGTAGCGTCGAGGTCGTCACAAAGGTCCTGGGTTTCGTGGCTGGCCTCCTCGCACCGGGACCACGCATCGCTGATGCGTTTCTTGAGATGCTCGATCTCGGACTGGTGAGCCTCTTGCAGACGCCGCTGCTCCGCAGCGAGCTCTTCAGTAAGCGTTTGACGTATGCCGTCCTCGAGCCTTTGCAGAGCGCTGTCCACGCAATCGAGACCGGTGGAGATCGCCTTCGGTAAGTCCCGGGTATCAGAATTGGCTTCTTCGTTCTCAGACGGCAGTGCCTCCTCGCGGAGTTCACGCAGGCATCGCAGTATTGTCGTATGGCTGCCGCCGCCGAGACGAAGGCGTATTTGCGGAATCGATGGGCGAATGCCCTCTGCAGTCAGGTCGGCGACGGCATTCCGGACAGAGTCGAGTGTGGCGTACTGCATGGCGGTCCTCTGGGCATGGGATCGCCGACGATATGGGAGCGGCATGCGCAGATGGTCCCTTGCGATGGGGTATCGGTGCCGGACCGGTAGCACGGTTTTACGCCGGTGCACCGTTACACCCGTACAATTACAGCTTTACGCTTTTACACCTTACAGCCTCACCGACGTCGTAGGCGTCACGGAAAGCGTAGCCCTTGAACGAACTCCCATGAGGCGATCAATCGTCCATAGGCAGCGCTCTTGGCGCTGCATCTGTTCTCAGGGGGTTCTCAGAGAGGGTTCTCGGGCCCGAAAAATGGCGCTGTTTCAAGCCTTTGACCGATGGCTCTCGGTGGTGTGGTCCGGTGCTGTCGCAACTGCTGTCCGGGGATGTCGGAACTCGTGTCCGGTCTGGGCGCGGTTGTCGCATCAATGGAACCGTTATGGTGTCAGTTCACGGGACGTAACGTTTTGAAAAACCACAAATGGGGCTTCCCAATTGGGATCCACTTGGGCCCCACCTGCGGCGCTCGACGAGCGTAAGATCTGCATATCTCCGTCTATGTGCATTCTCGCCTATGCGTCATTTCGCATTGTCGGGGACCGCGCCTTGGTCGATCCGGCGATCGCGCCGTACCACGCCGGCCTTGCCCTGGCCGTGTGTGGCCACTTACCTTTCGGACATGATCGTGATCGACCGCCTCAAGCAGATATTCACACGCCGCCGGGGCCGCGCGGCGTGGATGATGCACCAGCTGAGGATTCCATCGAGGAAGCCAATCTACTTTGCGGCGTGTGAATTCAGGGTACCGGTCGAAGGCTTCCTGCGCGGCACGCACGACGGCATGGCGCAGAAGTGCCAGTCCCCGGCCCGCGCCCTCTGGTACAACGTTGGTTGGATGCCGGGCGTACAGCGCCCCGTGCTGTTGGCGCGTCAAGGCTACCGCACCGACATCGACCTGATGGCGACTGACGATGCGCCGCGCAACTGAAACTGACAAGGTTCAGCCACCCACTCGGGCCGAACGCCGCCGCGTGAGCTCCGTACGGCCTTTCATCGTGCGCGAGGTGTTCGGCCTGATGCTGGCGGCCCTGGTCGCAGCCTATCTGGTCCGTCACGGCCTGACCGTGCCACACACGCCCGATCAGCTATGGGAGCTCAACCCGCCGCTGATCATCGCTCTTATGGGATGGGTGCTCGACAGCGGCGAACGCCGCCGGGCCCTCATGCGCCGCGACCGCCTTTTCCACGGCCAGCAGTCCGAAGGTGTCCGGCGCGAGGCCGACGAGGCAATACGCGCGCTGCAGGCGCGGCGCTCCTAGGAGGCGGCGGGGTCGACTGGCGCGTCGTGGTGCCCTCGGCTCTTGCAACCGAAACTTTGGCCTCGACACCGAGCCCGCCACACGACTTCCGCAACGAGCCTGAGGTTTTCACCTCACAAGCGAGATCTTTGCCCGGCCGATGACAAACTCGTCCAGACTTAATCTCCCAAACAAAGGCGGTGAAATCGCTGATCGGTCGATGCGTATCAATATGTTGATCGTAGGTGGTGGGATGTCGCCGGGCTGAATTGGCTCGACTGTGAAACGCGCAGAGCCTGGCCCCGCAAAGGTGTTGTTCACAGGGAGTTGCGGCGCCGATTGTGGATCGGCGTCGGCGGCTGACCCCTCGAAATCCGCTTGATTCAGGTGGTTGTGGCGCCTATCGGCGTCGTGATCCCATGCCGATCAACACCGATCGGCTCGGTAAGTGCTTGATTGAGAACGGATATGCGGGCTTCATATCTGGTGCCCACGCGCACCTCTTAGGCGCCAACAAGGTTCACAAGCAGCCGGTAGTGAACTAGCAGGTGGCGGAGTAGGGGCCGGACGGGCTCCCGTCGGGCAGCGGCACGAAAAAAAACCGCGCCCCCAAGCCCCGATGACCCCTGGGGACGCGGATCGCGCTTTATAGCGGCACGTCCAGTTAATTGGTTGGCAGCGGCTTCACCAGGCTGAAGGCGCCGCGCAGCTCGCCCTTCTCGAAGCCGGTGGCGCCGTCGGCGGGGTAGTTCTCGTCGACCGCGTTGAGAACCTCTTCCTTCACCTCTGTGCCGTGACAGGCGAGGCAGGCTTCTTGGGTCGGGATCGCCTTCATGTAGTGGACGTAGCGCCGGCCGCCTTCCTCGATCACGGCTACGTCTTCCATCGTCTTGAAGCCCTCGCCGTCGGCGTGGCGCTGCTGGAACGACTTCAGCACCGCGCGCTCGCGCGGGCTAGGGCTGTTGCGCGGGTTGCGGACCCTGAGCGCGGTGCGGCCGATCGACCAGTCGCTCTCCGCTGATAGCGTGCCGCCGATCCGGGGCGCCACCTCGTTGCACACGCCGATCGCGTGCGTGGGCCCGCCCTCCTTGATGGCGGCGGTCAATTCGCCCTTCAGTTCCTGGAAGAAGGTCTTCACCAGCCCGCGGGCGGCCTTGACCTCCTCCTGCGGAACATCCGCGGCCTCGGCGTCCTGCGCGCCTGCGCGATCGGCTGGGACGGCCACGCCGGTGGCCGCTGCGAGCGCGACGGCGGCGGCGAGCGTACGCCGGATGTGCATTGTCATGTGCGCCTCCAAACCTTCCGTTCGGGTGGGATGAGAATTCGCAGTACGAATTCGTTATACCGAATATATATCGGGCGCGCGCGTCGCGCGATGCGTCGACCTGCCACGTGGAGAGCAAGCTCGGCGCCGGCGGCACGCGGTCAGGGATCGAGACCCGCGCTACTGCCCCAAAGCGAGCTTGATCGCTAGCCCGACCAGTGAGAGCGCGGCGACGCTGCCCGCCCACAGCACGCCAAACCAGGCGAGGCGTTTCCAGGCGCGGTCGGCGCCCGCGCGGGCAGGATCGGCGCGGTCTTCGCGGACCACGCCGATCGCCTGGAGGCAGTTGGAAATCTTGGCGCGCGCCATCAGTGATAGCCCTCGTTCGGGTCGACCTTGCCGCGGAACACCCAGTAGACGTAGGCCGTGTAGCCCAGGATCATCGGCAGCAGCACGGCCGTGCCGGCGAGCAGGAACCACAGGCTGCTGTCGGGCGCCGCGCCGTTCCAGATCGTCACCGAATGGGGCACGATGTAGGGATAGAAGCTGATCCCGATGCCGATGTAGCAGAGCACGAAAAGGCCGTTGGCGGCCAGGAAGGGCAGGGCGTCCGGCCCGCGTTGCAATCCGCGCGCCAGCAGCGCCGCGCAGCCCAGCACCAGTAGCGGCATCACGCCGCTGAGGACCAGGTTGGGCCAATCGAACCAGCGGGCGAGGTAGGCGTCGTTCAGCAACGGCGTCCACAGACTGACCGAGCCGATCGCCGCCAGCGTCAGCGCGCCGAATACCCAGGCGAGGCGCACGGCCTGCTGGCGCGGGTGGCCTTCGGTCTTCATCACCATCCAGGTCGCGCCCAAGAGCGCGTCGCCGACCACCAGCGCGCAGCCGGTCATCACGCTGAACACCGTCAGCCAGTCGAACCAGCCGCCGGCGTAGCTGCGGTTGGCGACCTCGATGCCCTGGACCAGCGCGCCCAGCGCCACCCCCTGGGCGAAGGCCGCCAGTATCGAACCACCTGCGAAGGCGGCCGACCAGAAGTGCTTGTGCCGCTTGCTGCGCCAGCGGAACTCGAACGCCGCCCCGCGGAACACCAGCGCCAGCAGCATCGCCGTCAGCGGCGCGTAGAGGGCGGGCAGGATCGTCGCGTAGGCCAGCGGGAACACCGCGAACAGGCCGCCGCCGCCCAGGATCAGCCAGGTTTCGTTGCCGTCCCAGACCGGGGCGACCGAGTTCATCATGATGTCGCGGTCCTGCTCGCTTTTCACCAGCGGGTAGAGGATGCCGATGCCGAGGTCGAAGCCGTCGAGCAGGATGTAGGCCAGGACCGCCACCGCGATCAGCGCGGCCCAGATGGTTGCTGGATCGATCATGGCGGTGTGCCTCCTATTCCGCGGGGAAGACCTTGTCGGGCGCGACCGAGGCCGCGGGCGTCAGCCCGGCCGAGCGGGTCGGCCCCTCGGGGCGGTCGCTCTCGCCGGCCTCCGGCGGCTTCGCCATCAGGCGCAGGATGTAGACCGTGCCAGCGCCGAACAGCGTGAAGTAGACGAGGATGAAGGCGACCAGCGAGGTCGCGACCGCTGGTGCGCCGACGGCTGAAGCGGAGTCGGCCGTGGTCAGCAACCCGTAGACCGTATAGGGCTGCCGGCCGACCTCCGTGGTGACCCAGCCGGCGAGTACGGCGACGAAGCCGGACGGCGCCATCGCCACGGCCGCGCGCTTCAGCCAGGTGTCGTCGTAGAGCTGCCTGCGCCGACGCTGGATCAGGCTCCAGAGGCCGACGCCGACCATCGCGAGGCCGAAGGCGACCATGATCCGGAACGACCAGAACACCCAGGCGGCCGGTGGACGCTGGTCTTCCGGGAAGGCGTCCAGACCCTTCACCGCGCCGTCCCAGTCGTGGGTCAGGATGAACGAGCCGAGGTTCGGGATGCCGATGGAATAGTGCAACTCACCGGCCTCGTCGTCGGGAATGCCGAACAGGTAGAGCGGGGCGCCGCTCTCGGTCTCGTAGTGGCCCTCCATCGCGGCGATCTTGGCGGGCTGGTGCTCCAGCGTGTTCAGGCCGTGCAGGTCGCCGGCCACGATCTGCAAGCGCGTGACTACGATCGCCATCCACATCGCCATCGAGAACATGATCCGCGCCCCGCGGTCGCGGCTGTTCTTCAGCAAGTGCCAGGCGCCCACGCCGCCGACCACGAACGCGGTCGTGAGGTAAGCGGCCAGCACCATGTGCACGAGCCGGTAGGGGAACGAGGGGGTGAAGACGATCGCCCACCAGTCATCGGGTACGAACTGCCCGGCGTCGTTGATCGCGAAGCCGGCGGGCGTCTGCATCCAGCTGTTTACGCTCAGGATCCAGAAGGTGGAGAACAGCGTGCCAAAGGCCACCATGGCGGTGGCGAACAGGTGCAGCTTCGGGCCAACACGGTTGAAGCCGAACAGCATGATGCCGAGGAAGCCCGCCTCCAGGAAAAAGGCGCTCAGTACTTCGTAGCCCATCAGCGGGCCTACGATCGGGCCTGCCTTGTCGGCGAAGGTGCTCCAGTTCGTGCCGAACTGGTAGGACATTACGATGCCCGACACCACCGTGGTTCCGGCTCACCGCGCGGCGGCGGGCGCGAGGGGGATTCTCCAGCGCCGAGCGGGCCGAGGCGGAGGCGATCGGCCGCTCCCGCGGCGGGCGGACCACGAAGTGCCACGGCGTCTGCGACGAACGCGGCCGGCTGCGGCGGTTCTGCATGACGGCCGGCCAGCGCAACGACATCGTGGCCGCCTGGGAACTGGTGGACGGGATCTCACCGGAGGCCGACGCGCTGATCGGCGACAAAGGCTACGACAGCAACGAGTTGCGCGCCTGGCTGGAAGACCAGGGGCTGACGCCGGTGATCCCGTGACGGGAATT